>NZ_CP104694.1:3403566-3709076 GCF_025398735.1 Tahibacter amnicola | reverse complement strand
CATGGCGTCCAGCGCGACTTCGGCGCGGACGATCGCCTTCATCACCTGGGGATCGCCGACCGGTTCCAGCGCCATGACCAGCGTCTCGGTCAGCTCGAGCAGCCGCTTGTGATCGGTTTCCGGCATGCCGAGCATCGCGGAGATCACCGCGAACGGCAGCGGGAACGCGAGTGCTTCGATCAGGTTGACGGAGCCGGCGTCGGCGATGCGGTCCAGCGCCGCATCGACATGTTGGGCCACCATTGGCTCCAGCGCGGCGATCGAGCGCGGCGTGAACACCTTGCCGACCAACGACCTCAGCCGGGTGTGGTCCGGTGGGTCCGTGTTCATGATGGTCACCAGTTTGACGGGCGCGTCGGCGATGAGCGCCTCGTACTGATCGCGCATCGGACCGTCGCCGAGGTTGAGCTCCGACACAGAAAGACGGGCGTCGCGCAGGATCGTGGAGACCTCGGCATGCCGGGACACGAACCAGACCCCCATCGGGTGCCGTTGCACCGGCTGAAAGTCGCGCATCTCCCGGTAGTGGTCGTAGGGGTTCTCGTCAAACCCCGGCTGGAATGGGTTGAACACTCCCGGGGGCATTGGGGGCAATGAGGGCATCCCGGTTCCCTGGGGCTTCTCGATTTCCTGTGTCGTCTTGGTTGTCTCGGTCGTCACGGTCACGGTCTGATTCCTTCCGTTCTCGGCTATGTGGTTCACTTCAGGTTGAACATACGGGGCATGAGGCCACTTCGCTGGATGTTCGAGTGTCCGACAGGCGCCCCACCCTACTCGTCAACTTCGGCGGCAGGAGTCAGTGCGTCGAGGTAACAGCGGATTCCGGTTGGCGGATGTCGTCAATGAAATCAAGCTTGGCATTGACGTACCGCTCTTCCTTCAACGTCTCCCGCAATGTGGTCGCGAAGAACTTGTGACTATGGTCCACGAGCGTCATGTTCAGCAGGATGTACGGGAAAAAGCCGATGCCTGGCAGATCGACGTCCTGGATCAATGACACTTCCACCTTGCCGTTCGGCTTCGGCGTGTAGGTCCAGCGGTTGTGCATCCGCTCAATGCGCACCACCCCGGGCGTATGTGGCAAGGTGTTGGGCAGGCTAACCACATCGAGCACGACTTCCTTGGTCTGCTTGTTCTGTTCGAACATCGTTGCGATGAGCAGCTCGCGATCGGCGAACGGGCCGGGGAGATCCACGCGCCACATATCCTTGTCGTAGCCCCGCACCGGGTCGAAGTCCTGGATGCGCTTCATGTCCTTGCATCCGGGAATCCACTTTATGCAATTCTCCAGCGTGTCGCCGACGATAAGATGCTGCGAGGCCAGCTGGGTCAGCGTGTAGTCGCCCTCCATCACTGTCTTCGCCTTCAGCAGCGCGTCGCCCGGGGCCTTCAGCAGATAAACCTGGATCCCATCCGCGTCTTTGGCGAGCTTCCATTGCCCCGTACCGGAGGCCACCCATGCGATATGCGCGGCGAGCACCGCCATCACAAGCAGGCTGAATGCGAAGTAGAGCCTCTTCCAGAGCGGCGCCTTGATCTTCCGGGGAACGGCGGCCTTGTCCGTGGTCGTTGTATTCGATACGTGGCTCATGGTGTCTTCCTGTCGTTGAGGTGGGTCGGGTAGTTGATGGAATACGGGCGCTATCGGCGGGGGCGGTGGTCAGGCTGACACGGCCTCCGCTTCGGCGGGCGCGTTCCTGGTCTGGGTCAAGGTGTCGGCGAGATACTTCGCCAGGCAAAGCAGCGTGAGTGTCGGCGCGACCCGTCCGTTCTCCGGGATGAGCGAGCCGTCGCAGACGTAGAGATCGCGCACGCGGGTTTCCAGTCTTGCGTCGACATCGCTGCCGACGCGTAGCGTGCCGAGCGCGCCGCCGATAAACATCGGTGCCTTGAAGACGTCCTGGGCGCCGGCGCGTTCGAGAATCGTCCGCGCGGCCCGCTCGCCGCGTGCGAGCTTGTCGAAAACCGCCGCATCGAGCGTCTTGTGGTAGCGCCCGTCGCTGGAGAGCCCGCCGCCGACTTCGTCGTGGGCCATGACCGTGATGCCGAGGTGCTCGGGATACGCGAACATCCGCGAAAATTGCATGTAGCGCGGCATGAACATGAGGAACGGAAACTTATGTACGTTCGCGTCCTTCAGGACGATGCCCTCTTCGAGCGTCATTTCCATGGTGCCGCAGAAACTGTCGAGACCGCGAAGGCCCGGCACGCGCGCGAACAGCGTAAAGCTGGGATCAATGTAGTAGCCGGCGGCGACGACATTCGGCAGCCCGCTGGCGCGTAGCAGCAGCGGCGTCGCCAGTGAGCCGGCGCAGACAACGACCCGCGCCGCCCGGAATCGGACGGAACGGCTGCGGAACGCGCCTTCCTTGATCCGGCATTCCACGCCGACCGCACGTCCGTCTTCGATCAATACCCGTTCTGCGAGCGCGCCGCACTTGAGCACCGCGCCCTGGCGCACGGCTTCGTCGACGAAGGTCAGTGCCTTCCATTTGGCATCGTAGTTGTAGACGCCACTGCACTTGGACTGGTCGATCAGCATCAGCTTCTTCTTCCAGTCGTAACCGGCTGCAACGGCGGCTTCGCGCATCCGGTGGGTCTGCGGGCTCATGAGCGCGTCGGGCAGTGGGGCGAGCGGAACCTGAAGACGCATCGCATCATAGGCGGGCTGCAGATCAATACCGAGCTTGCGATACGCGTCGATCGGCGGTTCATCCATGACCGCCAGATACATCGCGCTCGAGCCGCCTGCGG
Source organism: Tahibacter amnicola (assembly GCF_025398735.1). NCBI lineage: Bacteria > Pseudomonadati > Pseudomonadota > Gammaproteobacteria > Lysobacterales > Rhodanobacteraceae > Tahibacter > Tahibacter amnicola. The sequence continues at coordinate 3,706,322 of NZ_CP104694.1, read as the reverse complement.
CGTGTATCACGGCGCCCTTGAGCTTGTCGGCCACGGGGATCTCGCTGAATATCGATCCGAACGTGTAAACCGACTCCTTGAGCGGGACATATTGCCCCCGCTCAAGGATCAGGACCTTTTTCCCGCGACCACTGAGTTCGCGTGCGAGCACGGCTCCAGCGGTGCCGGAGCCGACGATGATGTAGTCGTAGATTTCACTGTCTTCAGACATGGACGTGGTCATGGCGTCGGCGGTGCCTGCGGCGTGCCGTCCTTCGCTTGGTTCAAGTGCTTGCGGGAGAGCTGCATCTGACGTTCGCGATAGGCGAAGTCGGTCAGCGAGCGCTGGCTGAGGAACTCTTCGTCGATGTCGACGTTGAGCACGATGTCGGACTGCTCCCACGTGGTGATCCGGCGCTTGGTGAGGTTGTTCATCGCGGCATTCGTGGCCAGCCAGACGTTACCGATCTGCTTCACCTCCAGCACCGAGAACTGCTTGTAATGCCTGCCGCTACGATCGTAGAGATCCTCTTTCAGCACGATGAAGCGTTCCTTGTCGACGTAGGAGACGATGCGGCCATAGAAGGAACGCTTGCTGCGGCTGGCCGTCGGGGTCAACTCGATCTTCCAGACCGGGCGGTCGCGAAAGGTGTCCTCACCCAGCAGCTTGTACGTGTAGTCCCTCACCTTCTTGACTTCCGCGTCCTCGGCCGTCACTTCCGAGCCGAACACGGCCCCGCTCTCGCCGCTGTCGGCAACGGACACGATGCGCTTTACCTTGCTCAACACAGGCAGATAGACCCAGAAGTCCGACGCCTTGTCGTCTTCGGCGTATCCCCAGGACAGCATCGCCGTGTCCTTGTCATTGATCGGCTGGATGATGACGTCAAGCGACTTGCGATCGTTGTCGCGCTGCCCCTCGGGCCGATGGCTCTTGCCGAACGACTCGAAGATCACGATGCGCGGCTTCTCGGCGCAGGACAGCTTTCCGCCGCTGACGTCGTAGCGGCAGGTCGAGAACTTGACCCGGCGGACCGACGACGAATAGCTGTGATGCGTTGCGTCGTCCACCTTGATCATGATCTCGCGCGCATCCTGCGCGAGGGATATCGCCGGGGTGGCCAGGAACAGCGCCGCGAGGAAACTATGGCAGACGGTTTTCATCCAGCGACTCCCCCTTCAACGGCGGCTTGACCTTCAGCAGCCGAGCCTGCGGCAGGGATGGGGCCGTGCGCAGACCCCGGCTGCTCCTTGAACTTCGGCTTGAACTTCAGCAGCAAGGCCGGCAGCAGGAACAAGTCATTGAGCAGGCCCACGAAAATGGCGAGCGCGCCGAACTTGCCCATGTTGGAGGTGCCCGCCGCGGAAGCGATCGCCATGATGCCGAAGCCCAGGCCCAGGATCAGCGCGGTGAACACCACGCCCGGACCGGTTTCGGCCATGGTCCGCTGCAGCGCCGCGTTGACATCGCCGTCCTGGGCGAGCTGCAGCTGGTAGTTCGAAATGAAATGCACGGTGTCGTCGATCGAAATACCGATGATGATGGGCGCGAGCATCATCGTGAAGAAATCAAGCGGAACGCCGGTGATCCCTAGCAGCCCCAGGGTCAGCAGCGCTGGGATCAGGTTGGGGATCAAGGCGATCATTCCGACCTTGAACGAGCCGAACACCAGCAGCAGGATCACGCTCACCGCTACCAGGGCAATGCCGAACGTGATGACCTGGTTCTGGGTGAGGTACTGGGATGCCTGCATCGCCAGCGCGAAGATGCCGGTGATGGATACCGTGGCCTGCGGGTACTTCGTCTTCAGTTTGGCCATCATCGTGTCGATGTCGGCGCGCATCTGTGTGAAGACCTCGTGGTACTCGTACGACCCGTAGCTGTGCAGCGCGACCTTGATGTTGGCCTTGCGGTAGCTGTCGTCGACCAGGCGCTGACGCTCGCTCGGGTTTGCATTGTTGAACAGGAACAGGGTCTGCGACAGCGTTTCGCGCGTGTCCGGGATCCGCTCGTGCTCCGGAGCGTTGCCGTTGAGTTTCCGGTTGGCGTCCTTCGCCACATAGGCGATGGAGTTGGTCATCACCACGTACTTCTTGTATTTGGTCTCGAAATTCTTCTGCAGCTCGTCCATCGCCTTCAGCACGTCCGGATCCTGCAGGGCGAAGTCCTCCTTGAAATCGAGGTACAGCACCATGGCGTAGGCGCCCATCATGTGCTCGTCGGCAACCTTGACGCTCTGCGTGAAGGTCGAGTCCTTTGGGTACTGGTCCAGGATCTGCGAGTCGATCTTCACCTGGGTCGCGCCGTAGAGGGAGACCGCCAGCACCAGGGCGAAGGGAGTGATGAACGCGACCGGACGCCTCTGCACGAATGGGACGACCTTGTCCAGGGCCGAAGTCAGGCGCGGCAGCACGTCCAGGAACCGCTTCTTCTCTGGCGTCGCGACGACCGTCTTCTTCTTCGACACCGTCGGCCAGATGTCGATCAGCAGCGGCAGCAAATAGAAGGTCAGCAGCAAGGCGAACAGGATGCCGAGGGTCGACATGATCGCGAAGCTCTGGATCGGAACGACCGGCGTGATATTCAGCGCCATCGTGCCCGTCATGTTGGTGAAGCCGGTCAGGAGCAGTGCCACGCCAGCGAACTTGTACGCATGGCGCAGCGCATTCTTATGGTCGATGCCGGATTTGCGCAGGCGGGTGTAGCCGGTCAGCGCGTGCACCGAATCGGCGACACCGACGGTGAGGATCAGCAGAATGCTGAGGATCAGAAAGCCGGTGACGGTGAGTCCGAGCAGGCCGGTGACGCCCAGCGTGAAAACGGTGCTCAAGATGACGATCAGCATCGACCACACAACGGCCGAGGCGGAACGGAACAGAAACCACAGCAACGCCATGATGATTCCGAACGCAGCCATGTAAAGCATGCCCATCTCTTCGGTCATCTTCACGTTGTGTTCGGCGGCAGCGGTGTTTCCCACCGCGTAGTAGTCGAACTGCTTTGCGTACTCGGGCTTCTCGAGGATCTTCTTGATCTCCGCGAACAGCTTCAGGTAGTCACCCTGGTCGGTGGGCTTGAACTGGACCGGCTTTTCCTCGTCCGACGAGGCGGTCTGATCCAGAGCCAGCGTCGTTTCCCCCGTCACCGCCTCCGCGTCGACCGGGACAGCGCCGAAATCGGTTTCAATATGAATGCCGCCGTACTTGTGATCGCGCGAGAAGAACTGCAGCGGCAGCCGCTTCTCCGCTTCTGCGATCGCCTTGATCTCGGCGATTGCCTGGGGCGAGGTGGGTCCCGTGTCACCGACAAGTGGCCTGGAAGCCAGCAGGTCACCGTCGACCGTCAGCACCGAAGCATTCACCAGGGTGTCGACCTTGACGATGTGTTCGAGCGCGGATTGCTCGCCCTCCTTGAGCTTTGCGCGGAAGTTGATCAGCTCGTTCTGGATACCGCGAACGGCCTCCAGCGAAGCCGGCGAGAACACGTCCCCGTCCTTTGGCTTGTAGACGATGTAGACCCCGTCCTCGCTGCCGAACTGCGCGTGGTAGCGATTGAACGCGACCAGCGTCGGGTCTTCCTTGTGGAACCAGCCCTCGATGGTCATGTCCATGTGCAGCTTGCCGATGCCGAAAACGCTCGCGGCAAGCAAGCCCAGGAAGACAATGCCGACCAGCAGGCGTCTCTTGCGCAACGCGTCCGGAAGGTTTTCGAAGTGCTTGGACAACCGACCTACGATTCGCTCTCTAGCGGACATGAGTGCACTTCCTATTGGTCATGATGATTACCTTGCGCAGGCTCGACGCCCGTGCAAAGGCAGGCTGGTGTTGGATTCGACGCGGCAAAGCGTTTCGGGCCCGGCCCGTGCCGCCGGTCACGAGAGGCCGGCGGTTCATTGGAAGATCCTCGCGATCACCGCACTGCCCTCCGCGCCGACGACGGACAAATGATCCGCGTCGACATCGATGCACACGGCAGGCTTGGCCAGGAACTTGTTCCACCCCAATGAGGGCGGAAGGTCGCCGTTGTTTCGTGTCGCACGGACGACCACCGTCTCGACGGATTTCGGCAGCTTCTTCGGACGATAGCTGCGGCAGGCGTTCTCGCTGGCGACCGAAAGCCGATAAGCGAGCATGAAGTGACTTTCGGACATCCAGATACTGTTGCGCCGGATGAGTGCGAAGAGATAGCCAGCGCGCTGGTCTTCGGGGACGGTGCGGAATTCGTCGGGATCCAGCGGACACTCGCCGCGGAACGCCGTGATCAGATTGCCGAAGACCTTGGCAATTTCATCCGTGAGAACGCGGCTGGTGGATGCCGGGCAACGGCCATCTACCAGCACCAGACGCTCGACCGAGATGTTCTTCTTCAGCAACTGGTGCGCCATCTCGAAAGCGACGACCGCGCCATTGGAATAGCCGAGCAGGCTCAACGCGCGGCAGTCCCGCAAGCCCGCAAGAGCGGCGACGTTGGCTTCGGCCATCGCCTGTATGGAATCGGGCGGTTCACGCTTGCCGTCCAGCCCGACGCCTTCCAACCCGAACATGGGACGGACGCCGGCCATCGCACGGCTCAAGGTCTGCAGTGAGAGGACGCTGCCGTCGGCACCCGGCACGGCAAAGACCGGCGTTCCCGAGGCATTGGTCTGCATCTTCACCAGAAGGTCATCGGCAACCGAGTCCCGGCTCACGAACCACGATTCGAGATCAGTTTTCGGCGCAGGCGTCTGCTGCGGCTTCGCGCGCGTAACAGGGGTGGACGCGGCGGCCTTGCCGAGGACGTGGATACTATCGATCCTGGTCCGATAGGTTTCGGCCAGATGGCGGCCGAGCAGCTCGATGCCCGGGAAGTCGAACACGACCTTCGGGGAGAGGTTCTCTCCGAGCAGGCTGATCACTTTCTGGATCAACGAGGCCATTCCGACCGAATCGAAACCGAGCTCGTGAAAGCTCAGGCGGGTATCCACCTCTGCGCGCGGCATGCGTAGCAATCCGGCGGTTTCCTGCGCGAGGAAGCGAATGATCTTGTCCTCTGCATCGAGCGTTTCCGCCTTTTCACCGTCAGCGAGCGCATCGACGAAGCGCCACTCGCGCACGACCTCGGGCGCACTACTGGCGCCGGAGTCGCTCGTTGTGTTCCGGGGTCTTGCTACGGTGGGAATTTCCACGTGCAGCGTATTCGTGTCGTCGAAATCCAGCCAGTAGCGGTTCTTGGCGAACGGGTACGGGGGAATGTCGACCACCTGGGGCAACGCCTGCGCGCTGCGGCGGCGAGTCATGACCACGTCGCGCCAATGGCGGTCCCAGGGCATGTCGATGCCGCCAACCCACAGCAGCGCGATATCCTTGAGCATGCCTTTGCGCAGGTTGTCGAGCAGCTTGTCCTCGCCGATCTGCGACTTGATCACGTCGAAGACACGCGCGTTGTCGCGCTCCTGCGGGCCACCGATGAAGATCGGACCATTGCCGTCCGCCGGCTTGTTGCTATCCAGAAGTTTCCCTGCACGCGCCAAGGCCTCGAGCAGCTCCTTGTGGCTGGCGGCTATGATCGCGAGACGATGCTCCATCGGCACGGTCGCCAGCTGCAGGGTGTAGGCCAGGTCTTCCAGTGCCGGCGCGGGCTCCTGCTTGCCCATGTGACTGGAGTAGAAAGCGAGGGATTCCTGCAGGGATTCGCGCGCAAGGGCCAGTGATTCCTGCAGGGATTCGCGCGTACGTCCCGAGAAGACGAATAGCTGCCGACCGCTGTGCTCCGTGCGCGTGACGCGATGGTCGGTGCGGTACTCCTCGAACAGCAGGTGCACGTTCACACCGCTGTCGGAGAAGGAATTGACGCCCGCACGGATCGGTTCGTCGCCGTGGCGCAGCGTGTCGAACGGCAGCGCACGGTCGGCGATGTACAGCGGATGCGCACTGGATTCGATGTCGATGAAGGTGTTGAGTGTCTTCTTGGTGATCGTCGCGGGGAACTGCTTGTGGTACAGCGACAGCGCGACCTTCATCGCGCTGGCTACGCCGCTGGCCGGCTCGGTATGGCCGATGTAGCCCTTGATGCTGCCGAGCGCACAATGTTTCTGGCCGGTGGCCGGCGCACCGAATGCGTTCTTGATGCCTTCGAACTCGAAGGAATCGCCCCACTTCGTGGCATACCCGTGGACTTCGATGTAATGGACCGAGTTCGGCGCGATGGTGTGCTTTTCGTAGCACTCGGCGATCAGCTGGGTGATGGCTTCGTGCTTGATCTCGGAGATGAAGCTGGCACGGCCGCGGTTGTTCTGGTGGCTGGCGACGACCTTGGCAAAGATGCGACGGTTGTCGCGCTCGGCATCGTCCAGCCGCGTGAGTACCAGCAGGCCGAGGCCTTCGCTGCGGGTGAAGCCGTTCGCGGCGTCGTCGAACACGCCACAGCTGCCGTCGGGCGATAGCAATCCGTAGCGCGCGATCGCCGCGTAGTCGCCTTCGAAGAGATTGAGCGACACGCCGCCGCAGATCGCCACGTCGCACTCGCCCTGCGCCAACGATTGACAGGCGCGGTGGATCGCCAGCGCGGACGAGGCGCAACTGGCGTTGACCACTTCGCTCGGTCCCTTGAAGTCGTACAGGAACGAGATGCGATTGGCGAGGTAGTAGATCGGGCTGGACGAGCTGAGCGGCGGAGCGTTGGGGACGTGGGGCAGATTGCGACGCAGGTGGTGCTCGTACTCGGCGTACGCATAACCGAGGAAGAGTCCCGTGCGCGTACCGCGCAGCTTGTCCGCGCGCAGGCCGGCGTGCTGCAGCGCGTGGTAGACCGCCTGCATCACCAGGCGTTCCTGCGGGTCGCACAGCCGGGCTTCGGCTTCGCTGAGGCCGAAGAAGGGGGCGTCGAACCGATCGACCTCATCGATCAGCGCGCCCCAGCGTGGCGCAGCATTTGCGTCGGTAGCGCCCCAGCGGTTTCGCTTCAGCGGCGCGATCAGCGAGCGCTGTTCGATCAGGTTATGCCACAGTGCTTCCGGGGTCTTGGCGTCCGCGAACGCGCAGGCCATGCCGACGACCGCGATCCCCGGGTTACCGGTTGGCAGCGCGACCGCCTGCACTTCGGGCGCCTCGGCGCTGCGCTCGTCGCTGGACAGACCGTAATAGTGCGAGAGTGCGTCGGCGTGGTGCTCCAGCAGATGATCGATCAGCGACTGCTTGGATGTGAAGCGCTCGCCGCGCAGGTCCAGTCCGTATTCGCCGCGGACGAAAGCCAGCATGCGCCCGAGGCTTCCGGCCGGTTGCCGCCGCACTTCCGGACGGCGGCGTGGGGCTGCTGCGCCCCCCACGACCGGCGCAGCTGACAGCGTGGTCACGGCGGTCGGCATGGCGGCGGTCGGCTGTGTCTTCAGCGCCGGCGCGGACAGCGTCTCGCGCGTCGCCCCGTCGATGATGCCGGCCAGCTCTCTGATCGAGTTCACCGCCGTCAGCTGCGCCGGCGTGACCGACGCCTTGAGCGTTTTGCTCAGGTTCGTCATCAGTTCGATCGCGATGATCGAGTCCATGCCGAACGAATCGAAGTCAGCGTCGACATCCAGCCGTTCGACCGGGATTTTCAGGGTGGACGCGACCGTTCTCACGATCGTGTCCAGCAGTGTCGGTTCCGCGACAGCGCTCATCTCACACTCCCGGATTCTTCTGCCAACGTGAGGTCGGCGGCGAGCAGCGCCCTGAGGCGCTCCATTTCGTTGCTTGGCGAGGCGTTGCCGGGCTGCGGCGGCGCGAGCGCAGTGGATTCAGGCAGCGCTGTCGCGTCCAGCCTCGGCTTCTCGTCGGCTTCGCGGAAGAATCCGCTGTGCTTGAGGGTCGACAGGCTCGCCTTCACGCCGGCGATCACCGCGTCGATGTCCTCGTCGGTGTGGGCCGTGGTCAGGAAGCAGTTGCCCTGGATAGTGGTCTCCACGCATTCCATGCGCAGCAGGATGAAGAACAGCGCTTCCGTCACGCTCCAGTCGCTGTCGAGAAAGCGGAAACGGAACAACGAACCGAATGTGTCGATGAACACCGGTAGGCGCTCTTTGCCAAAGAACGTGTTCAGCACGTCGGCCAGCCGCGATGTCTTCTCCTCGAGATCGCGCTGGAAGTCGTACGACGGAATCCCGTCGCCGCAGCGCTTCTTGATTTCTTCCAGGACGGCCAGAATCGCGGCGATCTCCAGCGAGTTCTGCGAATGGCTGCCGGCCATGTCGGCGCGCTTGGACTTCGGCAGGCTGTCGTCGTCGAACCGCCAGCTGCCGTCGTCGACGAGGTCCATGTATTTCGCGACGCCGGCAACGGCTCCGGACGGCAGCCCGCCGCCGGGGATCTTGCCGTACGTCGCCATATCCGCCTGGATGCCGAACAACCCCTGTGCACCCCGTGGACCGACGCGAAAACCGGTGATCGTCTCGTCGACGATCAGCGCGATGTCCTTCTCGATCGTCAACTGGCGAAGTGCCTTGAGGAATTCCACGGGCTTCTTGTACGGATGACGGGATTGCACCGGCTCCACCAACACGGTGGCGATCTCGCCGGCGCACTGCTCGATCGTGTCAAGCGACGCCATGTCGCCATACTCCAGCACGATGATCTGGTCGGCGAAGTCCTGCAGGATGTCCGCTGCGGTATCCGGGAGACCTTGATGGCTGTCGCCGAAAAGAACGATCGACCTGCGCCCGGTCGCCGCGCGTGCGATGCGTATAGCGAAGATCACCGCCTCCGTGCCCGAGTGCGTGAACAGTGCGCGTTCGTGGCCCGTCACCTCACAGAACATCGAGCAGGCCCGGAAGATCTTGTCGGAACAGCCCGCCAGCGGGGCGCCCTGGTCCAGGCTGTGCTTGAGCGCATCGACCAGGAACGGGGCGCGGTGCCCGAACAGGTTCGCGCCCCTGCCACCAGAGATGTCGATGTACCTGTTGCCGTCGACGTCGTGGATGTAGGCGCCTTCGGCCTTGGTGCAGGTGATCGGGAAGTGGAGCTTCTTCAGCTCCTTGGCCGGGTGGAAGGCGCGACGCTGGTCGACGAAATGGATCGCGTTTTCCAGGGCATTGGCCTTGGACTTCGGCACGAAGCGCTCGTACTTCTCGGCCAGAGCGGCGATCCAGGCGCGATGCTCGTCGGTGAGGTGGCGCTGGTCGAGCACCGCCAGGGGCCGCGCCGCACCCTTGCCGTCGTGCACCGGCGGGTTACCGCCCGCACGCCGGACGATCGCGAGCACCTGCCGCTGCGACTCCTTGTCCAGTGACTGGAACAGGCGCATGGCATCCTGCTTGTACATCTCTTTCGAGAGGATTCTTCTCGACACGTCTTCAACGGACATCTGCATGGCGTTATCCATCTCGCGGCCACTAGAATTGATATTGATATCGAATGACGAACTGCTTCTGGTCGCGATACGGCCAGGTTCCGCTGCGTTCATCCCGTTCCTGGGGAAAGAACAATTCGAAATAGACCGTGGAGTGGTCGTCGATCAGGTAGGAACTGAGAAACCTGTGCTGGAAGCGCGTGTACGGCTTGGAATAGATGGTGAGCCAGCTCAGGGTCAGGTCGTCGTTGAAGAAGCGGTTTCTCACCGACCCCACCAACGAGTATTCATCCCGCTCGCGTCCCACGATGTCGTTGCGCCAGTCGAGCAGACGGCTCAAGACGACTTCGGCGCTGTAGGTAAGTGCCCGGCCACCCGGTGAATAGTCGAAGCCGAAGCTCGAGTCGAACTGGTCGCTCTCGACGATCGACACGTCGCTGGCGCCAGCCGGACGCGCGAAGTACGCGCGTGGCTGCTTCAGCGCCACTTCCGCGCGCAGCAGCAGGTTGTCGATCGCGACATTGGCGGTGAGTCCGTACATGCGGAATCGCTGCTGGCGCACCAGGTAATCGTTGTCTATCAGCCGCGCCGCCATCAGGCTGATGTCGTTCTTGCCGAACGAGCGCTTCCACCGCGCTCCGAATTCGTAAGTGCCGGCGTTGTCCCAGTCATCGTCCGGCGCGTTCTTGTCGAAGGCACCGGGAATGTCGTACTCGGACCCGCGATCCGGATACTTGTTGTAGCCGGGCTTCGGCACGAAAAACGCGGTCCACTGGCCGGCGTCGCCGAAGTGGTCCGTGACGAGCATCGGCTGGCCGACCCGGGACTCCTCCAGCGGGATGAAGAAGAACTCCGCGCTGTTGCGGGGACTCACTTCGTCGGTGATCGCGCCGCCCTCCGAAACGCCCCACGGCAGGATCTGGTAGCCGATCCGGAAACTGGTATTGCCGAAGCTGTTCTGCAGGTAGGCTTCGCGCGTGACCAGTTCGCGAAAAAGATCCTCGTCCTTTGCCTTGGCGCGGTGATCGTTGCTCTGGTGCAGATTGAGCTTCGTATCCAGGCGCAGGTACAGATTGCTGGTCAACGGTTTGGAATATTCCACTCGGACAGACGACCGGTTGTTCACCACCCGCTTCGGCGAGGCGAACTTGTACGATGTTTCGTGCTTCAGACTGACGCGCAGAGGATCCAGCCAGGCGGAGAGCACGCCGTCTTCCGTTGCCGGTGCCGGTCCATCGGGCTCCTGACCCAGGGCCACCGGGCCATCCGCCGTGCGCTCGCCATCGGCGCGCGGTGCCGGCGCGTCCGGAATAGCGTTCCCGTCGTGGTCCACGTTCGAATCGATATCGATTTCGAGGTCATCAAGGTCGGCGGTTGCGTCGGTGCCCTGCCCCGGCAGCGATGCCGCGGGGGCCGTGTCACTGCTCGCGGCCGGTGCTGCCGGCGACGTCTCCGTAGGTGGATCGATAACGACGCCCTCGAGGAAATCGCTGCCCTGATCAGCCACGGGCTCTGGCGACTGCGCACAGGCACCGAAGGCCACCCCGAGGGCCAGCAGGGAAATCGCCACCGTCTTCATTGATCGCGTTTGCAGCGGCGTGGGGCAGCCTGGCACGTGTTCGAATTCGTCCTCGACCGCATACGGCGATTCCCTGTCTTCCAGGAGGCTGAAACGCGAGCCCTCGGCAACGGCGAGTAGCTGGCTGGCGTCGAACGCGGACGTGGCGTACCGGGAAGGCGATTCCACGTCCAGCGCGTTTGTGTGCGTTCGGTTCACGATGCGACCGCCGTTTCGCCGCCATGCCCGCTCGCTGTGTGGCGATCCGCGTAATAGCGGACCTCCTCCGACACCCACAGGTCGTCGAGCGCGCGTTGGGAGATCACCTTGATCAGCGCCAACTGATCCATGCCGGAGGCGACGAAGGCTTCCAGCGCCTGCATGCCTTCGTCCGGCTCGATCGATCCGATTCCCAGGCTTTCCATGCGTTTGCGATAGAACGCGTCAGTGACGACACCGACGCTGCCCCAATAGGCCCAGTTGACGACCTTGACCGGGTACGGATGACGTGCGCGCATGGCCTGCGCGAAGCTGTCCTTGAACGTGCAGCCGGCGCAGTAGTTCGACTGGCCGGCATCGCGGTGGAATGACGCTACCGACGAGAAGAACAGCACGAAATCGAGGTCCTGACCGGCGAAGGCGCGCTCAATGTTCACGCAGACGTCGACCTTGGCCGCGAGACTCTGGCGAAACACGGCCTCGTCCATCGCACGCACGGTCTGATCTTGCAGGACCAACGCCGAATGGACCACGCCGTCGATCCGCGGGAAGCGCTCGCGGATGGTCGCGACGGCTGTCGTCAGCGCCGCCGCGTCGGTGGCGTCCGCGGAGAAATAGTGCGGTCGTCTGCCCATGGCCGCGATCGCATCGAGCTTGGCTTCGATGGCGGCATCCAGTGGTCTACGGCCCACCCAGACCACCTGTGCGTCATAGTTCGCGACCATGTGCCGCGTCCATACCTCGCCTAGCCCGCCGGCGCCGCCAATCACGACATAGACGCCCTTGTGGCGGTAGGCCGCGTGCGGGAACGACTGCTGGCCGACATCGGCGAATTCCTGGCGGAACCATTCGTCGCAGCGGAACGCCAGGCCCCTGCCCCGCTCGTCCCAGGGCAAGGCGAGAATTTCGCGGGGATCGAGACTGCCGGTAGATTCAATGTCGAGCAGACGGAAGCGCCACAGCGGCAGCTCCTTGGCGACGCTGCCGATCATTCCGTGCACGCCGGCATGATGCGGCGACACCCGTTCGTCGTCGAAGACCTGCAGCGCGCGACGGGTGACGACCGTGAACGTGAGTTCGCGCTCGAACCAGTCCAACCGGCCCAGGGCCTTGAAGATGCGGAACAACGAAAGTACGCCCGCCTCCTGGCTGGGGACGATCGCGCCATCGTCGCCGACGTCTACGTCGGGGGCGAACCACAGCAGATGGTCGAACTGGCGAGCAGATAGCAGGCGCTCGATCTGTTCGACCGAGTCGCCGGCACAGATCGGCTGATGCTGCAGTTCAATCGGAGCCGCACGCAACCAGGCGAACAGCGCCTCGTCTCCGCCGAGCAGCAGGTGGCGTTCTCCCGGCGCCGGCGTCACGGTGTCGCGTCCGAAGCGGACCGGATTCCAGATCGGGACCAACGCGTGCAGGGCGGAACTGGTCGCCGGGGTCGCGCCCGCCCTGGCGAACGCCGGCGCTGCCGCGACGGCGCGCGTCAACGCAACGTTCGGCGCAGATGCGACCGTGCGCGAGACCAGGCCGCGGATGCGCACCCGCGGCAGGCCCTGGTTGTCGAACAGATCAATATCCAGCGACGGCATGCCCGCGACGGGCGCGCCCGGAGCGCGGCGAACCCAGGCCCACATTTCGTCAGTGGTGCCACCGTAGACGATCAGATCGTCGAAGGCGAACGGCATTACCGCAGTGCCGCCCTCGCCGTCCACGCCCGCGAGCAGGCAGACCGTGCACTGCATCGCCGCATCCATTATCGCCGGATGCAGGCCGAAGCGCGGGTCCGACGCGCCCGGCAACCGCAGGCGCGCGATCACCTCGTCGCCGTCGCTGCGCAGCTCGGTGATGCCCTGCATCGTCCGTCCATAACGCAAGCCCAGCGCCTCGAATCGCGCGTACAGTGCATTGCGATCGCAGTTCACGCCTTCGATGGCTTTGCCGACCATCGCGATATCCACCGGCTCGACGTCGATGGCCTTCGCACTGCAGCGAACCGTTCCGCGGGCGTGGGGTGTTTCGCCACCACTTTCGGAAAGGATGTCGTATTCAAGCCAGTGTCCGCCCTCCTCGTCTTCGCCGTAGTCGTGCAGCACTACCGTCAGCGCGAACGCATCGTCGACGACCACCGGTTGAATCCAGGCGTGATCCTTGAATTCAAGCGTTCGCGTGCGGTCGCCCGGCAGAGCCAGCGCCGCGGCGGCGCGCACCATTTCGACATAGGCCACGCCGGGAAGCACGCGTTGTTCGAGCACGACATGGTCGTGCAGGAAGAATTCCTCACCGTTGAATTCCGAGGCGAAGATCAGACCCGAAACATCGGACACGTTGGCGTGCAGCAAGGGATGCAAGATCGACGGTTTCGCCGCTGCGACGGGTTCTGGTCGGGTGCCCGCGGGCCGCTCCGGTATCGCGAAGCGTCTTTTCTCGAAGGGATATGTCGGCAGGGCAATACGCCGCGCGCCTGATCCCGCATACAGCGCGTCAAGCGACAGCTTCGCCCCGCGGCAGTACAGGTCCGCCAGCGCGAGCAGCTTGCCGTGCACTTCTTCCGCCGGCAAACCACCGAGAACCTGCTGCACGAGAAAGCTCGCGAACTCGTCGAGCCCCGGCATCGCATTGCCGGAATGATCAAGGTCGATGCCCACAAAGCAATCCGGCGCGCGCCGATGCCGGTTCAGGCGCCCGAGCTTGGCAATCAGGTCACCGACATCGCTCACCACCAGCACGCAGCGATTCGCAAACAGACTGCGACCCGTGGCAAGCGTAAAGGCGATATCGTCCAGGTGTTCGCCCCGGCCGGCTTCGAGCCAGGCGACCAGATCGGCGACCTTGCGCCAAAGCGCGGCCTCGGTCTTTGCCGACAACACCACGATGCGCGGCACTGCCGCCACGCGCGGCGGCAACGGCCGCTGCGGCGGTTCTTCCAGCACCATGAAGGCATTGGTGCCGCCGATGCCGAGACAGTTAATCGCGGCACGTCGCGGCGTGTCGGCTTGCGGCCATTCGATCGAAGCGGTGTTGACGTGGAACGGGCTGTTCTCGAAATCGATCTTGGGATTGGGTGTGGTGTAGTTGACGCACGGAGGAATGCGCTGGAATTTCAGCGCCATCGCGACCTTCATCAGACTCGCCATGCCGGCTGCGATATCCAGATGGCCGATGTTGTTCTTGACCGATCCGATCGCGCAGAACTGGCGGCGCTCGGTCTGGCTGCGAAACAACCGGCTCAGCGCAAGGATCTCGATCGGGTCGCCCATCGCCGTACCCGTGCCATGCGCCTCGACATAGCCGATGCTGTCGGCAGACACGCCGGCGCTGTCCAGCGCGGCACGCATGCAATCGAGCTGACCATCGACCTTGGTGGCCATGAAGCTCATTTTCTGGCCACCGTCGTTGTTGATGGCCGATCCCTTGATCACGGCATGAATGCAATCGCCGTCGGCCAGCGCCTGCTGCAGGGACTTGAGCAGGACCACGCCGACACCGCTGCCGAATACAACACCTCGCGCGCCCGCATCGAAGGCCCGGACCTGCCCGTCAGCGGAAAAGATGTTGCCGCTCTCGTACAGATAACCCGCCACGTGCGGCGTGCGCACGCTGACCGCACCGGCCAAGGCCATTTCACACTCGCCGGTACGGATGCTCTGGCAGGCCATGTGCACTGCAACCAGCGAGGTCGAGCATGCGGTCTGCACCGCGACGCTCGGGCCGCGAAGATTCAGTTTGTAGGACAAGCGCGTCGGAACGAAATCCTTGTCATTGCCGAGATGCCAACTGCCTCCGGTCTTGCCGACCACATCGGCGTAGTGTTCCGTGCACGACAGCAGATGGCTGGAAACGACGCCACCGGAGCCGGCAAATACACCGACCCGGCCAGGGTGGGTGTCGGGCGCATAGCCAGCATCCTCCAGCGCCGACCACGCGCATTCGAGCAACAACCGATGCTGGGGATCCATGATTTCCGCATCGCGCGGCGGAACCATGAAAAACTCCGCGTCGAAGCAGTCGTGATCGGCGAGCAGCGGCGCCACCTTCACATAATTCGGATCGGCCAGTGTCTTGGCCGATACCCCATGGGCCAACAGGTCTTCGGCAGAAAGTGCCGTGATACCGGAGCGGCCGGCGCACAGATTTGCCCAGAAGTCATGCGTCGAGGTCGAGCCGGGAAATCTCCCGGCCATTCCAATGATTGCAATGTCGCTGCGATGCTTTTCCATTCCGCAACCTGTTGCCATGGATACCACGTAGCCAACCATGCAATATGGCGGGCACGAAATTGTCTACTTCCAAGAATGCGACTTTATCAGCGCTCGTAGGCGGCACAAAGGTCATCGACCGTGCGCAGGCTGGTTATCGGTACCTCGCCGCTGGCGAAAGGGTCAAAGGAAAACTCGATTTCCAGCATCGCCAGGATGCGGGCGATCTGCAGCGAGCGGAATCCGAGGTTGTCGATCAGTGCGCTGGAATCGCTGATGGTGCCAAGTTGTACACCCTCGTCCTCGGCAACGCGGCGGAGGATGTCGTAGATGATCTTCTTGTGTTCGCTCATGGTGTTCCTCAACTCGGGTTGAACAGGAGGACCAGCGACAGGACTGGTCGTTAGCACGAGAAGCCGCCATCGACCGCCAGGGTCTGGCCGGTGATGGCGCGCGTTGACAGCAGGAAGCGGGCGGTGTCTACGATGTCCTGAGTGGTGCACATCGCACGCATCGGTGTTCGGCGAATGATGCGGGCACGCTGAGCATCGGTCAGGTGACCGACCATCTCGCTTTCGAAAAACCCGGGGGCGATCGCATTGACGGTGATCCCCTGTGGCCCGACTTCGCTTGCGAGGCTGCGCGTGAGTCCCAGCAGTGCCGCCTTGGTCGCGCTGTAGACGGCCAGGCCCTTGTGGCCGCGCAGGGCGTTGACCGAAGAGATGTTGATGATGCTTCCGCGGCGCTCCGCGAGCATGCCCTTGAGGCACGTACGCGCCAGCACGATCGCCGACTCCAGATTCAGGGTCAGCGCCAGATGAATGTCACGCTCCGACGTCATCGTCAGCAGGCCTTCCAGGCCGACGCCGGCATTGTTTATCAAGGCATCAATCCGCTTGTAGCGGCGCAAGACGTTCATGCCGAAGGTCCTGACGCCATCGAGGTCGGTACCGTCGATCGCCTCCCAATGGAACCGCGCGCCCTCGGGATCTGCGCTACGCAGCTGGTCGATAAAGCTGTTGCTGGAACGGCTGAACGTGGCAACGATGTCGCCCGCGTCGAGTCGGTCTTGCACCAATGCCTGCCCCAGACCGCGGCTTCCGCCGCTGATGATGACCACTCGCTTGTCAGTCCGCACTGGCCAGCTCCCTTTCGGCATTGATGACAACGTTCTGCGCTGGGCGCGCCGGGCGACGGATCTTCTTGAAGCGTGCGCCAAACATCGGGTCTTCGCTGACCGCTACCCCGACTGGCACCTTGAACGGCGGCAGATGCTCCCGGCAATGTGCGCGCACGCGCCGCTCCACCTGTGCCGTCGGCTCTGGCACGATCAGTTGTACCGTCGCGAAAACCAGGTGACCGGTCAGTGCGCTTGTCTTGCCACTGACAACGACGTCACTGATGTTCTCCACTTGGAGGATCAGGTTCTCGATCTCGCTCGGATAGACCTTCTCACCGCCGACATTGATGATCTCCGACTCGCGTCCGAGGATGCGCAGGTACCCGTCGCGCTCCTCGACCTTGTCGCCGGTGTTGAGCCATCCGTCCTGATCAAAGGGAGATGGCGCATTGAGATAGCCGATCATCGCAGCGTCAGTCCGGATCCAGAGGATCCCGTCGACGATTCGGGTCTCGTGGTGCTGGCCACCGACCTTCATCCACGTCGAGCTCGCGTCTTCCGAACGCGTCGGCAATATGCCGACCTCGGTGAGGCCATAAGTCTGTTTGCAGCGCACACCAGGCAGGGCCTGGTTCAATGCCTTGAGCGTCGCCAGCGACATCGGCTCGGTGCCGTAGGTGATCAGCTCCAGCGACGACAGGTCATAGCCCTTCCGCCGATCCGAAATGAGGAGCATGTTGAGGAAGGTCGGCGTTGTCGGCAGTAACTGAACGCGTTGCGACTGGATTGCATGACACACTGCGGCGACTGAACGATCCGCGACAAAAACGGCGGTGCCGCCGTTGAACAGCACATGCAGCAGGGTGTTGACGCCACCGATGTGGTCGAACATCAGGAAAATCAGGGTGCGGTAGGCGGCCCCGGGCTTCTGCAAGACATGCCCGATCAGGCGTGAGAAGCGATGTACCGAGGCCTTGTTCTTGCCGGTCGAACCGGAAGTGAACAGGATCAGCCCGGCTTCCTTGGGTTCGCGGCGCAGGCCATCGAGCAGCGGGTGACTCCGGCCATAGCCGCAGTGTGTGTACCGACCGCCTCCGTCATTGGAAAACTCGAAAACGCCATCGACACAGGCCGTCGCCAGCGCGTCTTCGACTTCAAAATCGCTGGCGGAAAGGAAAGGCACCACGATGTTCGCGTTTTCGACCAGTGCGAACAGCAGCCCGATCATATCTCCCGAGACCTTCCCCCGTAGCGCAATGCATGCGCCCGGGGCGATGCCCGTCACCTGGAGTTCTTTCCGCCAGTGACAGATCTTCGCGTGCAACTGAGCATAGTCGAGCGTCACGCCGTCGCAGACAATGGCTGCGCGCCCGGCGTGATCGGCCCAGCCCTCAATGAGTGTGGCCAGATTCTGCATTCACCGCTCCGTGTTGAAAGACCCGCCATGCGGGGGATTGGCCGAGTGGCCGTCACCGTGGTTTCAAGCCGAAAAGCAGTTGGATAACTGCGTTTTCGACCCGGGTTTCGCAGGCGCCTACTGCCCGCGCAATCATCGTGTCGAACGCCTTGCCCCATGAGGGTCGATTCCTGCGCGCCGCGGTTTCGGGCGTGGCCAGGCGTATCGCGCCCAGTCCTGGGTGGCAAACATGTGGCATCCATCAGTTCGCGCCCTCTTCGTAGAGCGCGTCCAGCGCGTCCTCGAATTCGAGGCTCGCGATCCGCTGCGGCGCGTGGTCGGACGCCGGAGTGGGCGCGTACAGCGAATCGAGAACCGCGGCGAACTCCTCCTCGTGCACGCGTTCGGCGTCCTGCGTCACGGGGTAGCCGATCGTCAGTCCCTTGATCTTGATGAGCACGCGCCCTTCGGCATCGACGACGTCGATGTCGATCACGGCAGTGCCGTCGGGGCGGCCACCGCCGCGGGCCGAACGAACCCAGATCGCGCCTTCACGGGCACCGACCGCGGCGAACGCGATGCGCTCCAGTGCGAGCAACGTGGCTTCCGTCGGCGGAACACCGCCGCCGGCCAGATGGTCGAGGCTGGCCAGGTGCGCGAGCGACAGCAAGGCAAAGGTGTCCAGCGCATCGATTGCGCCGTCCGGCTCCGGCGGCAAGCGAAACTCGAGCAACAGCTGGCGCTCGCCGCGAAGACAGGCGACAACACCATCCGGCAGGCGATCGCGGGCAATGCCTGCATCGACGAAGGCGCGATAGAAGTCCGCGGCGTCGTGGACTTCGCCACGGAACAGCGTGCGCAGTCGGGACACATCGATGCGATCCGGATCGTCGCTCGCCGCGTAGGTGCCGGCGCCTTCGCACAGCACCGACTCGCCGTCAGCGCCTGCGGTCCTCACGTCGAAGTCGAAGCTGCTGTCTCCCGTCGCGTAGAGATCCGCTGAGACGGTGCCGCCGGATGTGGTGACGGGCTCCACTTCCGCCCACGCCAGAGAACGCAACTCGATGCCTGCCTTGTGCCCACGGTCGCCAAGGGACTCCTGCACTGCCAGCCGTACCATCTCGACCGGCAGCAGTTCCGGCAGCCCGGCCTGCGGCCGCACGCACACGCCGCGTAGCGCCTTTTCCAGGCCATCCGCATCGGAAGCGAAGGACTGCCTGCCGAATACCGAAACATTGCGATGGAGCAGCGGATGCAGGGCGACCTGCGTGCCCGACTGCGCCTTCTGCGCCTCGGGATTGATACTGAACCAGTAGCGTTCCCGCGCGAAGGCGTAGGTCGGCAGCGCGCAGCGGCGCATCGTGAATCCCGCGTACAGGGCGGTCCACGCCGGCTCCTGCCCCTTCAGCCAGATGTCCAGCAGTGCGGCAAGATCGCGCTCGCGCAGATGCTGCGCGATGACGTCTGCGGCGATCGTGCCGATGTCCGACTTGCGGCGGACGCTGGCCTGCCTGACGCCCGAGCCTTCGGTATCGCCCCGCACGAAGCGCTGCAGGCGCTCGATGAGGTCCTGCACGGAATCCACGACCAGCCCCATGCGCTCGGGCATCGGGTCGCGGCCCACCTGCAGGGTGTAGGCGATATCGGCAAGCGTATCCGCGTCCGGCCTGGCAACGAGATGCGCGAGCAGGCGCTCGGCGTTCGCGCGCAGGCGGTCGA
Source organism: Tahibacter amnicola (assembly GCF_025398735.1). Taxonomy (NCBI): domain Bacteria; kingdom Pseudomonadati; phylum Pseudomonadota; class Gammaproteobacteria; order Lysobacterales; family Rhodanobacteraceae; genus Tahibacter; species Tahibacter amnicola. Next base: position 3,686,837 of record NZ_CP104694.1, on the reverse strand, counting down.
CGGTCTTGGCGGACAGCACGATCAGACAGGGACCAGTCGGCCGCGCGGCAGAGACGGTCGGCGGCTCGATGTATTCCTCGAGCACGACGTGCACATTGGCGCCCCCGAAACCGAACGAGCTGATGCCGGCACGGCGTGGAAACGCTCGCCCCTGTTCGTCAACTGCCGGCTCCCAGTCCCTGGTCTTCTCCACCGGGTAGAAGGGCGTGTTGTCGAGACTGATGTAGGGGTTGAGCTTTTCGAAATGGAGCAGCGCGGGGATCTGCTTGTGCTTGATGGACAGCAACACCTTCAGGATGCCGGCGATGCCGGCTGCGGTTTCCAGATGGCCAATATTGGTCTTGGCGGAGGTGAGCCCGATGTGCGGCTTCACGGCCGGCGGGAGTTGATGCTTGCGGTACAGCTCCGAGAACGCCTTCTTCATGGCCTGGATCTCGATCGGGTCACCCAGGCTTGTACCGGTGCCGTGGCATTCGAGATACCCGACACTGCGTGGATCGATCTCGGCTTTTTCGTAGGCCTCGACCAGCAGGTCGGCCTGCGCGTTCGGGTTTGGCGCGGTGAGCATCGTCACCTTGCCGCCGTGATTCTCGGCAGTGGATTTGACGACGGCGTAAATGTGGTCGCCATCGGCAATGGCGTTCTCCAGCGGCTTGATCAGGATCGCGCCGGAACCCTCGCCGCGGACGTAGCCGTTTGCGCGCGAGTCGAAGGTCTTGCACTTGCCGTCGTCGGCCAGCATGCCGGCCGCGCCGAAGGAGATGTGGCCCGCGGGGGTGAGCATGACCTGCACGCCGCCCACGATCGCCATGTCGCAACTGCCGGTGTGGATCGATTCGATCGCGCGGTGCAGGGCCACCAGCGAACTCGAACACGCGGTGTCCAGCGGCGCGCTGGGTCCGTGAAGATTGAGCAGGAAGGACACGCGGTTGACCAGAATGGCGTGCGAAGTGCCCGAGGCGGAGTAGCCATCGAGTTCCGCCTGGTTTGTCGCCATCAGGTCGATGTAATCGCGCGTCGCCGCGCCGACGAATAGACCGGTCTTGGTGCCCGCCAGATCGGAGACGCGATGGCCGGAATCCTCGATCGCACCCCAGACGCTCTCCAGGAAGATCCTCTGCTGCGGATCCATCATTTCCGCTTCCCGCGGCGAGATGCCCCAGAACAGCGGGTCGAACTTGTCGACCTCGCGCATGAAGCCGCCCCACTTCGACAGCGTCTTGTTCTTCTCCGCCAACGGATTGCCGTAATACGCCTTCCAGTCCCAGCGGTCCGACGGAACGAGCGTGACCATGTTGTTCTCGGACTTGCTCAGCTTGTCCCAGTATTCGTCCAGCGTGTCCGCCTGCGGCATCACGCCGCTCATCCCGACGATAGCGATCGGCCGCTCGATGAAGCGTCGTCCCGGCGAGAAGCGGCCCGTGCCCGCAGGCGCCACCGCATCTGGCACCACGAAGAGGTTCTTGGACGCAAATACCGGCTGATCCGAAACCACCGGGGCCGCACCGGCCGATCCGGCGTTGACAGTTGATGACGGCGTGCCCGCCTGCGCATGCACGCGAAGCATGGCCTCGCGGTGATCCTGGGCGAGATGTTTGGCGATCTCGCGGATGTTCGGATACTCGAAAAACAGGACCGGCGTGATGTCCAGGCCGTACTTGTCATTCACGATGTTGCTGAACGAGGTGAGCCCGATCGAATCGAAGCCCAGGTCCAGAAGGATCGTGTCGAGATCGACATCGTCGGCATCGATCTTGAGGAAATCCATGACGATCTGCGACAGCGCGCCCTGGACCTGGAGCGACAGGTCGCCGTCCTCTCCGGCCGTCGCTGCCGGAGCAGTCGTAGAAACCGCCTCGGCAGCCTTGGGCGCATCGTTTCCACCGATGCCCCAGGCGCGCTCGACCTTGTCCTTCACACCCTGCAGCACCGCCAGATGCGGCAGATCACTGTGCAGGCCCAGCATCAAAGCCTGGATGCCGACCTCGCGCTGCAGCGGCCGGATACCGAGATTGCGCTCGAAGAACAGCGCGGTCTGCTCGTCCAGCCGCATGCCACCCTCGGCCCAGATCGACCAGTTGAGGCTGAGCGCTTTGCCGTTCCGCTCTCCGGCGCGCGCCCGCGCATTGCGCTGCGCGGCGAACGCATCCATGAAATGGTTCGCAAACGAGTAGTCGCTCTGGCCCGCATTACCCGCCAGCGCAGCCAGCGACGAGAACATCACGAAGAAGTCCAGCGGCTCGTTGCGCGTCGCATCGTCCAACAGTACGGAGCCGCGGATCTTTGGCGCGAACACGGCGGCCATTTCGTCGCGCGTCTTGTTGCGCAGATACGCATCGCGCAGCACGCCAGCACTGTGGATGATGCCGTGCAGCCCGCCATAGCTGTCCTTGCACACGCGGACGAGTCTTTCGACATCCTCGCGCAGGGACACGTCGGCCGGTACGTACACCACTTCGGCGCCGGCAGCGCGCAGGGATTCGAGCGTCGCTTCGGTTTCCGGCCTGAGCGCACCGCGACCGCTCAGCACCATCCGCGCCTGGAACTGTTTCGCCAGGTACTCGGCGAAGATCAGGCCCAGGCCTCCCGCGCCGCCAGTGATGAGGTAGACGCCGCGATGCCGGATCGCGGCCGCGTCCCGCGTCGGAGCGGTGGGTTCAGGGCTCTCGTGAATACGACGCAGATAGCGCACGCCTTCGCAGTAGCGCACCGCGAGGGTCTTGGTGTCGTCGCGGAACTCCGCTGCGACCGCGGCCACCGACGCCTGGTCGAAGCCGGGTACGACGGCTGATTCGCCGTCCGGAGCCGTGCCGACGATTTCGACGACCTTGCAGGCGAGTTTCGGGCACTCCGCACGCAGGATCGTCGCGAAGCCCTGGATCGCCTCGTTGTGCGGCTGTGCGACGGGCGGCATGCTGAAGTACAGATACTGCAGGCGGACACTGGCCTCGCACTTCTGCGCGATGACCGCCTGGACCAGGTACAGGAAAGCGTACACGCCGCGATCGAGCGCCCGCATCGTGGCATCTTCGACCGCTAGACCGTCGGCGTCCGTGCCGGGCAGCGCCGACCATGCGAAACACACGTGCAGCGTGGCTTCGGACTGTTCGCGCAGCGCCGAAAGCAGTGTGTCGAAATCCTCGCGGTTGCCCGCATCGATGCGATAGCGATGCGCGTCGACGCGGGCGAAGCCGTCGCCGGGCAACACGGCGACCAGCGTGTCAGGATCACCTCCCGACGCAGCCACCGCGGCCCGGTAAGCGTCGTAACTGGCTTCATCGGGTACAAAGAGCACGGTGGCCTGCCGCGGCTGGACGGCGGCAGGGGCGGAGAGCGGCGATGGTTGCCAATCGGTACGGAAGTACAGGGTCGAAAACACGGCGCCGGCTTCGCCCGGCGATGCCGACCTGGACCCGGCGCTGTGGCCCGATTTCTCTTGACCTGGCTTCTCGTGCACGTCCAGCAGCGGCACGCCGACCGAATCGCGCACCTTGACCAGCACCTTGCCCTGCTCGTCGACGATGAGCACGTTCATCTTGGACACGTTGGACGACTTCCTCTCGTCCTTCGCCTCCGTCACGTAGCTGTAGCAGACCCGCGTGAGCGGGTGCAGGATCTCCACCTCGCCCAGCGAATACGGCACGAACATCTCGCCACCGGCGTCCGCGAGCCGCGCGGCCATCGCCGCCTGGAACGACGAATCGACCAGCGACGGATGCAGCACGAACTCATCGAAACGCGTGCCGTCCAGCGCTGGCATCTCCAGCGCCCCAAGCACTTCAAAGCCGACCTGGGGATTGCGGCGGACCTCGGTCAACGCCTGGAAGGTGGGGCCAAGGCCCAGGCCGAGATTCCTGAACAGCGGATAGGCGCGTTCGCCATCCATGACCTTTTCGCAACGTTCGCGGATCGCAGGCAGGTCGACGTATTCGTCTTCCACCGCGTTGTCTTGAGACGTGGCGTAAAGGAGCTTTCCCTGGCAATACAGCTGTTTTCTGCCGTCCTCGCGTTCGCTGAAGACCTCGAATGCGACGAAATCCCCAGCGGCTTTCAGTTCGATCAACACCGTGTTGGGCACCGCGTCCTGCACCGTCAGCGGACTGACCCAGAGGATGTTCCTGATCCGTCGAACCTTGCGCCCCGCGGCGATTTCGCCGGCCTTGCGCGCCAAATCGAGATAGGCCACGCCGGGAAGCGTCGGGATATTCGAGACCAGGTGGTCGTAGATGAAGAACTCGCTGTCGGTGAAGACCTTGCGGAACACCTGGCGCTCGAACGTGGATTCGTTGCTGTCGATCAGTGGATGCAGCCCGGCGACGTGCCCGGTCTTCATCGGGCCGATCACGCTGCCCTCCGCTGGTTCGAGCCAGTGGCGCTTGTCGGCGAACGGATACGTCGGCAGCGATATGCGCCTGCCCTGCCCGCCGGTCTGCATGCCTTGCCATTCGGAAACGAGGCCATCGCTCCACAACTGCGCCAGCTTTATCGGATCGCGCGATTTCGCGAGCAGATCGACGAACGCTTCCTTTTCCTTGCGGCTGAGCATCCTGGTGATGCCTTCCGCGTTCTTCACGTGGCCGTTGAGAATGTTCTCGTCGCGCGTGCCGGCCAGGAAGCACTGCAGCTTGTCGATCAGCCGCTCATGACTGTCGGCCACGATGGCGACCCGGTGATCGAAGGATTTGCGGCCGAGCTGCAGAGTAAAGGCGATATCGTCGAGGCTGGGCGCGGACGCAGGGTCGCGGTGCTTCTCGACAAAGGCTTTCAGCCGCGTCGCGACCTGGCGCAGTTGTTCCTCGTTGCGCGCGGAAAGCGGGAAGATCCGCGGGCCGGATTCCGTTGCCGCCCCCTCAGCCGGCGATTCCACCGCTTCCAGAATCACATGGGCATTTGAACCACCAGCGCCGAAAGAACTGATTCCCGCGCGCAGCGGCTGCAGCACGCCATTGATCGCTTTGGGATGCCAGGGCGCCAGCGTCTGCTGGACCACGAACGGCGAATGCGCGAAATCAATGAACTCGTTGAGCTGAGCTGAATGCAACGACGGCACTAGCATGCGGTGGCGCATCTGCAGAATCGTCTTGCAGACGCCCGCGATGCCCGCGGCGGCTTCCAGGTGCCCGATGTTGGTCTTGATCGAACCGATCGCGCAGCTCTGCAGCGCGACGTCGTCCTTCTCGAATGCCTGGTTCAGGCCGGCGATCTCAATCGGATCGCCCAGCTCGGTGCCGGTGCCGTGGGCCTCGATGTAGCCGATGCTCCGCGCATCCACCTTCGACTTTCTCAGCGCATCGGTGACCACGTCGCACTGCGCCTTCGAGTTCGGCACCGCGTAGCCGCTGTTGCGGCCGCCATGGCTGATCGCCGAGCCCTTGACCACCGCGTAGATGTTGTCGCGGTCGCGCCGCGCCTGCGACAGCGGCTTGAGCAGCAGCGCGCTGACGCCTTCGCCTGGCACGTAGCCGCTCGCGTCGCGGCCGAAGGCACGGCACAGGCCTTCTTTCGACAGCAGGCCGCCCGCGACGGTGATTTCCTGTTTGCACTGGTGCACGTCGAGGTTGACGCCGCCGACGAGCGCGGCCGCGCATTCGCCGCGGCGAATGGCGTCGCAAGCGAGATGGATTGCGGTCAGACTGGCCGAGCAGGCGGTATCCACCGCGATGCTGGGGCCGGTGAAATTCAAGAAGTACGACGCCCGGTTAGCGACGCTCCAGAGGAAGGAATTGGCGAGGACCTTGTTGCCAGCCAGGCGTTCTTCCGCGCCAACCATCTGGTACATCGCCCAGACCGCGCCCACGTACACGCCGATCCGGCGCGCCCCCATTTCCTCGCGCTGGAATGCCTCCGGATAGTACCCGGCGTCCTCCAGCGTTTCCCAAGCCACTTCCAGGAACAGGCGTTCCTGCGGATCCAGGGTTTCCGCTTCGCGCGGTGAAATGTTGAAGAACAGTGAGTCAAACTTGTCGACGTCGTCGATGAATCCGCCGCGGTAGCGGCCCAGCGCGTCGCGGTTGCGTCTGCGCTCATAGCGCGACTGCGGGATCTCGTCGATGCAGTCGCGGCCTCGGATCAGGTTATCCCAGAGTTCCTCGGCGTTGCGCGCCTTCGGCAGGCGTGCCGCCATGCCGATGATGGCGATGTCGATGTCGTCCACGCCTGTAGGCGCGTCCATGGACGCATCACCGGTCTGAATGTCCTGCTTCGCGCTTCCGCCCTCCTGCACGCCTTCGCTGGCGCGGCCAGAAACCGCCGCTGCAGCCTGCATCTGCGCCGGAGCGATACTGCGCGCTTCGTCCGCCTGCGCGACGGGTCGCGGCGACAGCAGCCGGTCCAGCGTCACCCTGGCGTTGAGATCGCCAGTGCCTTGGCCGGCGGCGAGATCAGGAATGTTGACGATGTCGGCGAAGGCATCGACGAGCAGATCGCCCACTCGCGTCACGTCCGCGGCCTTCAGGCCCACGGGAATAGCGAGCCTCACCAGCTGGTTGAGCGGACCCTTCTGCTGCATGCCGACGCTGTGCGCACCGGCGCGGATGCCCGTCGCCAGGTACAGCCACGCCGTGAACGACGCCACTGGCGCCGCCAGCTCGCGGAACGCTGGAATGCGCTTGACGTCGATCAACACGCAGTGCGCAGACGCCGGGCGCACGACCGGCAGCTGACGTTCCAGAAGACGCAGGCCGAGCGCTCGCACGGCTTCGACCCGGCGGCGGACCTGGGTCTCGATGAAGCCCCGGTTCTGCAGCGAAGCGGCGATGCACTTGCGCTCGGTGATGTCCAACGCCCGGCCACCGCGCTGCTGCAGCGCCTGCAGCCGGTCGTGCAGAGCCTCATCGTTGGTGGCAATCAGGCCGCCCTTGTTGACGCAGAAATCCTTGGCCAGACTGACGACGATCGCATCCGCCTGCGACAGCAGCGCCTCGGCGACCTGCCACAGCGACGCGTCGCGCTGCTCGGGATCGCGCTCGATCACCATCAGCGCGTTTTCCAGTACGCGCGTAGCGTCGAGCACCAGTGGAATCCGCCGCGTCTGCAGCAGCGTCTTCACCTGCCGCAGGTGCGCCAGCGACACCGCGCCGCCGCCCGCGGCGTTGTCCGCCAGTTCGATGCAGACGTAGCCGATCTCCGCCGCGCAGGTGTCAATCTCCAGACGCAGCGCGGACAGATCGACGTTACCCTTGAAGGGGGCGTCGGACTGCAGATCGAATACATCGGCAACAGGAATTTCTACCGGCGAGAACCCCTTGTCGATCTGATGGAAAATCGTGCTCGGGAACAGGATGTTCTGTGGCACCCGCCCCTTCTTCTCCCATGCCTGGCAGAAGAGGTCTTCGGCGGCACGCCCCGATTCGGCAAGCGTGAAGTGCTTGAACGGAAATACCCGGCGCAGGTTGGCGTTGACATCGATCGGCCGCTGGATCTGGGCGAACAGGGCCGCCATCTGTCTATCGATAGCGGCCAGGCTCAGTTGTGCCCAGGAGTCGGTCTTCAGATCGAAATCGACCTGCGCGGCAGGAATGTTCAGCGGATTGAACCCGGCTGCTTCCAGCGCCTTCCAACGCGCACTGGACGCGATGTCGACGGTGCCTGGCGTGGCGGCGGTCGAGACGGGCAAGGCGGGTGCCGCAGTCGCTTCGGCCGCCACTGGCGCGAGCGAAGCGTTGTCCACCGGCTCGTCGCCGTCCGCAACCGATGGGTCGGCGATCATCAGGATGATGTCGAGGATGTTGTCTGCCTTGCCCGCATCCACGGCACGGCACAGGAAAATGTCCTTGCTTTCGGGGCGGAACTTGTTCTTGAACTGCAGATTGCCCGCGTCGTTGAAGATGTTCTGGCGGCGCAGGTCCTCGAGGATATTTTCGATTGCCGGGTCTGCGTCGGGGGAATCGGCGAGTTTGCAGCCGTAGGTGCCGCCGAGGCTGAAAACGGTGCAGCCTTCGTCGCGCAGCGTCTGGATGATGTTGACGATCCCGAATTCCAGCCCGCCGAGCGGCATGTCCGGCCCGTAGAATTCGAGGTCCATCAGATAGCCGGTGCCAGCCGCCAGGGGCGATACCAGGATGGCGTTCTGCAGGACGTCGTCGATGTAGGTCAGGAACAGCCGGTGCTCGCGGTCCAGCGTGCCCGCGAGGATCTCGGCCTTGACGACGTGCACCAGCGGATTGACCATCGTGCGCGTCGCGCACCACTGGTCGATGATGACGGCGATCGCCTCGGCGGTCTTCGCATCGCTGCCGCAGACGTACTCTTCGGTACGACAAGCGCCGGCATTCGCGAACTTGGACACCAGATAGCGCAGACGCTTCATCTTCTGACCTTCCAGCGTGAAGGACGCCAGGTCGGTCACACGCTGCATCACGCCGAACGGCGTCGCCGAAAAGCGCTTTCCGCAAAGTTCAGGCAACCGGTCTTCGACGAACAGATTGAATTGCAGGCCGTGCGCGTCGCAGTACCGGTACAGCTGTTCCGCAAGCTGCGGGAAGTGCTCTGCCGGGCCGGTATAGCCGTAGGCCAGCAGGATGCCCTTGCCTTTGCCGCAGTTGAAGTAGCCGCGCTGCGCGTCGCCGAAGAACAGCAGTGGCGCGATCATCGCCGTGCCGCGCGACACCGAGGATTCGTTTTTGTATCGATTGAAGATCTCGGTCCGCCGCTGTTCGAGCGGCGGGTAGCGATGCAGATGCCTGGACGCGACCATCGCCGGCAGCCGCGATTCGTCCGTCGGGCCCGTTGTGACCCGGGCGGATGTGGCTTGCGCTGGAACGGCATGCACAGCGGTGGCTTCCGAGGGACACGCCTGCCCCTGCTGCGCAGGCGGGGACGGCAAGGCATCCGGGAATTTGCGCATCAGCACGTCCGTATGCGCCTTGACGAAATACCGGGCGAGATCGCGAATGTTGAAGTTCTCGAACAGGAGCGTCTTCGGCAACGTGCCGAAGTCGTGTTCGAGGCGCTTGAGTATCTTCAGGATCAGGAACGAGTTGACGCCAAGTTCGCCGAACGGCGTCTCCGCATCGAAGACCAGAGCCGCGTCTGCTGCTTCGCAGATCAGCGATTTCAGGTAGTACTCGGTGCGTTCATGCAGGGTATCGTGGTCCATCATTGGTCGGCATCCCCTGCGTTCGGTCCCCGGTGCCAAGTCTCCTGGGCGCGACGTCGAATCATAGCCATATGAAGAACGGTAAAACGCCCCAATAGCGAACATTCTTCTTGGGTTTCAGTATTCTTTTGAAAATCAATGCCTACGACGCGCCCTGGCTCGGCCGCGTCGCCGCGCCCGCCCGCGATGCCTCCCGGACACACGTCAGATTTCGACAACGATCTTTCCGCACGCATGACCCTTCTCCAGATAGCGGATGGCATCGGCAGCGTCCTCAAGCGGGTAACGCCGATCGATGACGGGGCGAAACGCCCTTTGCTCGACCAATCCGGCGAGCGTCGCCAGATCCTCGGCCGTGGAAGTTTTCGATACCAGAATCCAACGATGCTCCCGGTCCACGAGAGGCATCGCCAATACGTTCAGCGCAGAGCGCAGCGGACCGATCCAGCGGTTCGTGCCGGGCCCGCCCACCCAGACATATCGCCCTGCTGGCGCAAGTACGCGCCGGCAGCGACGCAGGCCTTGACTGCTGACCGTGTCGACAATCGCGTCGTAACGGGTGGAACCGGCGGTGAAATCGTGCTCGCTGTAAGCGATGACATGGTCGGCGCCGATCTCCTGCATCAGCGATCGCTTCGCTTCGCTGCACACCGCGGTGACTGTGGCGCCAAAATGCTTTGCAAGCTGCACGGCATGCACCCCTACCCCGCCGCCCGCGCCGTTGATCAGCACATGCTGCCCGGCAGTCACCTGGGCGCAGTCGCGTACGGCGTAGAGCGCGGTGCATCCCGCCAACGGGATTGTGGCGACTTCGGCGAAGCCGATGCCAGGCGGCTTCTTCACCGCGACCGCTGCGTCGACGCACAGGTATTGGGCGAGCGCGCGGGTACGCCCTGTGGAAAAGTCAGTGATCTGGCCGAAGACTTCGTCGCCGCTACGGAAGGTGGTGACATCATCGCCGACGGTGTCGACGACCCCGGCGAAATCCAGGCCGATGCCATTGTTTTTCGGTCGCCTCAGGCCGATCTGGAATCGCAGCATGTAAGGGCTTCCGCGCAGCAGGTAGAGATCTGCGGGGTTGACCGAAGCGGCGCGCATGCGGATGCGCAGCTCATTCGGGCGTGGTGCCGGCATCTCCACGTCCCTCACCTGCAGAACATCGGGCGACCCGTACTCGTAGTAGACGAGGCTCTTCATGCGCCCGTCCTGACATCGGTCTCGATCTTGACGATCGTGCCTTGGGCCACTGCAACCAGCATGGATTGCTGGCTGCGGATGACATAGACCTTGCATTCGCACACCGCCTGCCGCAATGCGGATGCAAGCACCGTGGACTTGGCGACCAGCAGGTCGCCGACGGTCGGCATGACGTAATTGATCTTGAACTCCGAAGTCACGCAGTTGCCAAGGACCGTCGCACCGGCAAATGTCAGGCAGTTGTCGGCCAGGTAACTGACGACGCCGCCATGCACGAAGCCATGACTCTGCTTCAAATCCTCCCGGATCCTCAGCGAAAGCTCGGCATATCCCTTGGACAGCTCGCACAGTTCAGTGCCCAGCAGCCGACTGAACGACTGCGAGACAAGTACCTGCTGGCCCATTTCGAAAGACCCGATCAACGCGAAACCCCCACTGCAGCAGCAAGCGTCGACGGAACCATCGCCTCATGCCATTGGGGCGCATCCAGGCCCATGCTCCGAAGCGCATTGACATACGTCTGGATGTCTCTGCCGGACGGGTTGATCACCTCGGTGAACCGGGAAGTGCTGTCGGCCGGAAGCAGATACTTGACGAACGTCGCCAGCGTTCCACTCGGGCCGACATCGAGGAAATGGAAGTCACCCGTGTCAACCAAGCCGCGGATCGTTGTATCGAATGCGACCGGATGGCGGAACGTGGTCCAGAGGCGCTGTTGCCAGCCCCCGGCATCGGCGCTGCCGTCGTATATCGCGCCGTCGGAACAAGAGACCATCGGCACGCGCAACGGATTGACGGTGAGATTTCGCGCCAGCGCCATGAACCGGGTTTCGAGCGGTTGCTGCATTTCGGTATGGAAGCCGTAGTTGACTGCAAGGACCTGATGGGCAACGCCATCGCGCGTCAACATAGTGCGCAATCGTTTCATCGCCTCGACCGTCCCGGCGACAACGACGTGTCGGTCGAAATTCCGGGCACTTACCCAGCAGCCCGCGAGCTGACCGACGTAGCGACGTTCGATATCTGGTACATCGATCACTGCGAGCATGGTGGCCGGCGGGCCTTCCGATTCGACCACTCTGGCGTACTCGACGGCGAACTCGATGCCCTGCTCCAGCGCCAGTGCGCCGCCGACAATCATGGCGCTCAGTTCGCCGAGACTGTAGCCCAGCAGATAGTCCGGCCTGGCGCCGGCTTCCATCAGTACCCGCGCCAAGCTGTACTCGAACGCAATCAATGCGGGATTGGTGTGCAGCAGACGGTCGAACGGTGTGCGCTTGTCGCCGTCCCGATACAGCAGGTCGCACAACGAGCATCCAATCAGCGGCGCTGCGATTTCGTCGCAGTGCTCCATCCACATCCGGAATCGCGGATGACGGTCGTAAAGCTCGCGCCCCATCTGATGGTATTGCGAGCTTTGGCCGGAGAACATGAAGACGACGGGCATCGTCGGGACGGCAGTAAGGCGCATGTCCGGTCAGGCCGCCGCGAGTTCGTCGAGATCGAAATAGCCGTTGAAGCCTTCCATGTACACGGCCGCGCGATGACCGAACAACACCATCGCCGGGGTACGTGTGACGAGGTGGCCGTACTCCGCGACCAGCGACTTCACGCCGGTACCGACAGGGTGGCGGCTGTTCCAGTCGGCGACTTTCTGTTCGGCCCGCGCGAAACGGTCGTTGTGGACGCTCCTGGCGTCCACCGTAGCGTCAGCGGCCGGCGCGGTTGCGCTCGCACTTGCGGCAGGCGGGCTTACCGGCGCGGCTGTTTCCGCTGCCGCCCCCCGCACGGCCGGCGCCGGCTCCGCCGCGGCGTTCGCGGCGATCTGCTTGATCTTCAGGATCATTTTCGTGAGGACGTCGCCATGGCCGATCTCGACGAACGCCATGTCGTCGGACAGCGCCATCAGGTGATGGATGGTGTCGCTCCACCGGACGGTGCTGTGGATCTGCCTGGAGAGATACTCGACGATCGCGTCGTTCGGATAGGCTTGCGCGGTCAGGTTCGCGATCACCGGGATCTTCGGCTTCGCGAACTTGCGCTTCTTGAGGTAGGCCTCGAATTTCTGCCGCGCCGGAATCATCAGCCGCGAGTGAAACGCGCCGCTGGTGTTGAGCGGAACATACATCACCCGGTCGAACTGGAAGATCTCCTGGCAGGCGGCGATGTCGGCAACCGGCCCGGAAATGACAGTCTGCAGCGGCGTGTTGTGGTTGGCGATGTCGACGTTGTCGAGGCCCTTCTCCTTGAGCAGGGCCTCGATCTGCTCGCGGGTGGCGTTGACGATGGCCGCCATCGCACCATCGGTCGCCTGGCTCATCAGTTCGCCGCGCTTCTTGACCAGCTTCAGGCCGGTCTCGAAGTCGAAGCATTCGGCCGCCAGCAGCGCGTTGAATTCGCCGAGACTATGGCCCGCGAGATAGTCGGGCGTCTCGCCCGTGTCCTGGATGCGCTTGTAGTACGAGAGCGCGTTGACCACGTACAGCGCGGGCTGCGTGAACTGCGTCTTGCCCAGCTCGCGCCGCGGATCCTCCAGGCACAGCTCCTTGATGGAATAGCCCAGCACGGCGTCGGCCTTGGCTGTCAGTTCCGGAAAGGCGTCGAACAGGATGCCGCCCATCCCGCGAGCCTGCGAACCCTGTCCCGGAAACATATACGTTTTCATCGAATCCTCCTGGAGCAACTCGTGTATTGGCGAATCAAAGGGGGCGACAGCGCTGCAGACAGACCGCGGTGTTGATGCCGCCGAAGCCCATGCTCATGTTGAGCGCGCGCTCTACGCGGTGATCGACCGGGTCCGCTGCCACCCAGCGGAATCCCGCATCCATCGGGTTTTCCAGATTGCGCGTCGGATGCAGCTTGCCGGCCTCCATCTGCAGCATGATGGCGATCAGTTCGACCATGCCCGCGGCGCTGAGTCCGTGCCCCACCAGCGACTTGGTCGCATTGATGTAGGCGTGATCCAGACCACAGGCACGCAGCGCAGCCAGCTCGGTCTCGTCGCCGACCATGGACCCGGTGCCGTGCGGGTTGACGTAATCGATCGCATCCGCGGCCAGGCCCGCCATCGCCAGCGCGCGCCGGATTACTGTCGTCTCGCCCTCCAGCGACGGGTTCGGATTGCGATTGGCGTCCCACGCCATCGCCCAGCCTTTCAACTCGGCATAAGGCGACCGCGCGTGACTCATCGCACCCTGCACCGCGTCGCGCGTTACATCCTGCTTTGTGTCAAACGTTACATCGGACGCGCGCCGAACAACGATCGCGCCGCAGGCCTCGCCGAAGATGAAGCCATCGTGATCACGATCGAATGGCCTGCATGCGAGCTCGGGCTGGTCTGCGAATCGATCCGATCCCATCGCGCCCAGCGAACGGAACGCCTGGCATTCAAAGAACGACAGATCCATCAGCGCGCCCAGCGCGATGCAGACGTCCACCTGTCCTGAGCGCACCGCTTCGGCCGCCTGGATCGCCGCCAGCTGTCCGCTCGCGGAAGCGCCGCCGACGGTGATGGAGAGCCCGCGGATTCCGAACACTTCACTGCAGATGCCGCACAGATCGCTGTCCATGAACGTCATCGCGTGCGTCGGACGCAAGAATTCGATCCGGTCCTGATACTTGATCTGGTTCTGCACCAGCTCGCGTTGCTGCAGGTTCGAGCCACCGACGATCAGGCCGATCCTGTCCGGATCCACATTTTCCAGACCGGCATCCTCCCAGGCTTCGTGCAGGGTCGCGAGCGCCGCCTGCGCAGACCAGGACGCGTTGCGCAGCATCGCCGTCGGAATCGTTGCCGGCATCCGGAGATCGGCGATCTCGGCGCCAATGAACGGCGCGGCCGTACCGTCGACCGCGGACGGCCTCTGGCGACCGGGACGGCGCATCACCGAAAACCGGTGCTCTCCGGCCAGCAGCGCATCGACGAACGCACGACGGCCCTGGCCGATCGACGTTGTGATGCCGATGCCGGTGACGACGATACGCGCAGGATCAGGACCGTGCATATTCAGAGTCGGGCATGCAGCAGGGTCGCCAGCTCGCCCATGTTCTCGGCCTTGGCGACCTCGATCATCGGGATCTTCAGCGACAGCGATTCAAGCGTCAGCATCACGATCTCGGAACGATCGATCGAGTTGGCGCCCAGGTCACGCAGGGAATCGGAGAACTGGAACGCGTGATCGTCCAGCCCCGGCAGCACTTCGCGCGCGTGCCCGACGATGATGGCGAAGATGTCTTCAGTGGCCAGTGCAGTAGTGGTCATGACACTCTCTGGTGAGGGGTGTGGGTTTGGTCCGCGCAACGCGTCTGACGACGCACTGGCGCGATGGATGTATCGGTCCGTCCTTGGACTGTCGTTTGTGTTCGTGCGCGTCCGCGGGCATGAGTCATGTACCGAACAGTGTGGCAATTTTCGATTTGACCTCCGGCTGCGTGAAGGTCACCGTGTGCATTGCGACCTCCTGCGCGATCGTGGCCGGCAATGCCTGACGCAGGGGTGCGCTCAGGTGATCTTTGAGCGCCACGAGGGAAACACGCGGCTTTTCCGCGAGCGTTTGTGCCAGTTCCAGCGCGCGCGCCATGACCTGGTCGCGCGGAACCACCGGGAAAGGGATGCCGCGCTGCTGCAGCTCCTCTCCCCGGTAGGTGTTTGCAGTGAGCATCATTTCCGTCGCCAGGCCCAGGCCCAGTTTGTGCGGCAGGATGAAGGTCGCACCCATGCCCGGCGTGAAGCCGTAGCGCATGAAATTGGTGGTGTAGATGTTCTCGCGGCCGAGCACGATCAGATCGGCAAACATTCCGAGCACGAACCCGCCACCAATGCCATGCCCCTGCATCGCGGAGATCACCGGCACCGGACAGTGCAGCGGAAGGCTGTACAAGGCGCGATCCGTAAATGCGCCGCGTCCATCGGAGAGGTTCAGCAGTTGTTCCTGGGTACCGCCGCTGGCGAAATAGTTGTCGTAGCCAGTCAGGATGACAACCTTGCAGTCGGGCAAGCACTCCGCTTCTGCGAACGCGTCCATCAGCCCTTGGGTAATGGCTTCGGAAAACGTGTTCTTGCTGACGCGATCCTGCATTTTGATCTGCAGAATCTGCGGGGCGATGAACTGCAGGTCGACGGCATTGCCGGACGTCATGCCGCACCCTCCCACGGAAACTGGCCGGTTCTCACGTAGCGCGAAATCCGCTGCAGATTCTCCACGTCAGAGAACACGTCCCGGTTCGCGGCGAGCGCCTTGGGTTCCGCCGCGTCGAGAGACACCTCGATCGCGCGCAGGTAGCTTTTGTAGCGCGCCACGCTCTTCTTGTTGAGCCTGCGCAGGCGCAACAGGTTTTTGCGCAGCAGGTTTTCGCTATTGTCCTCGTAGGCGTCGACCAGCCCCCAGTCGTGCGCGACCTGCACCGTCACCGGCAGGGTCGACAGCGTCATGTAATTGGCCTTGGCGAAGCCGACGCGGCGAACAAGAAATGGCAGGACGCAGGCCGGCATCAGGCCGAAAAGGAGCTCTGAGAGACTGAACACGGCCGCTGATTCGGCGAGCACGATGTCGCAGGCTGCTACGAAGCCGATGCCACCGGCGTTGGCCTTGCCCCGTACGTGAGCAACCGACACGAAGGGTCCTGTCGCGAGACGGCGCCACAGGTCGTACATCGGCTTCGGGTTCTGCTGCGGCACGCCACCGACATCAAAACTCGTCTGTAGCTCGGCGAAATCCGCACCGAAGCAGAAGACGTCGGGCAAACCCTCGACCACGACGATCTTCGCGCGCGCATCGCATTCGTCCATTGCCGACGTGAATTCGGCGATCAACCGGTCGTTGATCGCATTGTTCGCTTCCGGCCGATGGATCTGCAGATAGGCGATGTCATCGTCGAAGCGGACACGCAGCGCGGTGAAATCCCGGATATCCATCATCCGACCCACTCGTATTCCCGGTGGAATTCCTTGATCTGCTTCAGGAACATGACAGGCTTGTCCATCGCGGTGCGCGCCCGTGCGATGAAGTCGGAATCCAGGACGACGTTGCGTGTACCGAACTTGACGGCGTTGCTGCCGACCAGCAACTGGTCGTATTCCTCCATCGTCAGCTCCGTGCGGCGGTCAAGATGTTCCTTGATCTGCATGGCGCGCAGACGCTGCTGGCCTTCCTTGCGTACGACGCCGCTGAAGAATTCGGAACAACAGCCGGAACCGTAGGAGAAGGCGCCGATGCGCTGCGGGGTTTCAAAATCGCCGTGGTCGATGGTGCTGGCGATCGCCAGCGCCGTGGTTGCGCCCATGATGTTGGCGACGCGCTGGCAGTGGCTCATGCCAGGGGTGACGCGGCGCTGGAAATCCTCTTCGATTTCCTGCGGCTTGGCCCGTGCCATCTTGCGCATCATATTGCGGTGCGCGCCCTTGATCATGCCGCCGAAGGGGCAGTGATAGGCCAGATAGGTGAAGGTGTCGGCGAAATCCGCGTCCGGCACGCGCTTCTTGTATTCCAGAAAGGCGTTTTCGCAGCAGTCGAGATAGGAGAGCAGCGACAGGTCCGAATCGCCGGCGTCACCGTCGACGGTGGGCCGGCACGTGTCCATGACTTCGTAGCCGTAGTAACCGTTCGCACCGACGTCGACCTGGAAGATGTGCGGTTGGTCGCTGATCAGCATCGCGACCGCGCCCGAGCCGTTGCTAGGCTCGGCGAATGACCAGTCGGCGGTCAGCGCGTCGCCGCCCTCCTCGACCATGAAGCGCGAGATGTCAGTGGCAATCACCAGCGCCTTCGCGCCGGGCGAGGCCTGTGACAGCACGAAGTTCACCGCCATCTGGATACCGGCCGCACCGGAATAGCAGGCGTTCTTGATCTCGAACAGTCGGCAATTGCGGTTCAACCCGAGCAGGGAGTGGCAGTAGGTGCTCATCGATTTGCCGAAATCGAAGGCCGATTCGGTACAGGTGATCACCATCTCGATGCGATCGCGCGCTTCCGGACTCAGCGCATCGACGATGGGCTTCGCTGCGTTGACTGCAAACGTGATCGGGTCTTCGTACGGCAGCGCGACCGTCTTCTCTTTCATCAGCAGGTTCTCGAACCGGGAGGTGTCGAGCCTGCGATGCTCGGCCAGCTTCCTGACGTCCAGGAAAGCCGTACCGGCGAACACGTTCATTGCTTCGATGCCAACCGCTTTCATGCTGTCCTTCTCCAAAAACTGAAAATGTCGTTTTTTGCCGTGTGCGATGCCGCAGCCGAGCCCGGCTGTCGCTAGGGACGCAATATCCGCCAGTCGAGCTTCGCGCCCTTGACCCACAGTTCCGCGATCTTCTCGATCTCGCCGGTTTCGACGAGCCGGCGCATGAATTCCTGGCCCGCCTGGGTGTCGCCCAGGTCGAGCTTGTCGCCGCCGCCAGTCCGGATCGAGCCGCGGAAAACCTTGCGGTGATAGAAGTCGTCC
The DNA here is from genome assembly GCF_025398735.1 of Tahibacter amnicola. Taxonomy (NCBI): domain Bacteria; kingdom Pseudomonadati; phylum Pseudomonadota; class Gammaproteobacteria; order Lysobacterales; family Rhodanobacteraceae; genus Tahibacter; species Tahibacter amnicola. The sequence goes on along the minus strand of NZ_CP104694.1, from coordinate 3,669,109 downwards.
TTGTCCCGCAGCAAGCCCGCCAGCAGATCGCCGAACTCGTCCACCGAGCGGGCGACGAAAGCCACGCGCTCCTGCATCTCGGTCCTGCCGGTCTGCAGCGTGTGTGCGATGCGCCGCAGCGTCTCGGCGCTGCGGTCGGTCTTCGACAGAAACTCCGGATAGGCCTGCAGCGTCGCGTACAGCGTGTCCACGTTGCGCGCCGAGAACACCAGCAACTGCGCGGTGTCGGAGTCGCCGGCGCCCTGACCGGCATCGCGGTCGACGTACTCCTCGATGACCACGTGTGCGTTCACGCCGCCAAACCCGAAGCTGCTGACCCCGCCTATGCGTGTCTGTCCCGCCGGAACCACCCAGTCGACCGCTTGCTGCGCGACGCTGTACGGCGTGCGTCTGAGGTCGATCAACGGGCTGATCGTGTCGCAGTGCAGGCTCTTGGCGATTCGTCCGTGGCGGATCTGCTGGATGACCTTGATGACGCCGACGACACCCGCGCCGTACTCAAGGTGACCGATGTTGGATTTGATGCTGCCGAGGTAACAGGGCGCGGCGATCTGCTTTTCAGCGGCGGCGTCAGTGTCAAGAAACTCCTTGGCAACGGTCTTCAAGCCGCTGATCTCGACCGGATCGCCGAGCTCGGTGCCGGTGCCGTGACACTCGATGTAGCCGACACGATGGAAATCGATTCCGGCATCCTCGATGGCGCGCAGAATTACGGCCGCCTGCGCATTGGGATTGGGCGCAGTCAGCGAGGTCGTTCGTCCGCCGTGATTCTCGGCCGCTCCCTTGATGACGGCGTAGATGTCGTCACCATCGCGCTGGGCGGCTCTGAGTGACTTGAGCATCAACATGCCGACGCCCTCACCGCGCACGTATCCGTTCGCCTTGTCGGAGAACGTCTTGCAGCGACCGTCTTCGCACAACATGCCCGACTTCGTGAAACTGATGTACACGTCCGGCGAGAGCAATGCGTTTACACCACCGACGATAGCCACCTCGCAATGCCCGCCCCGGATGGCTTCGATGGCACGATGCACCGCTACGAGCGAGCTGCTGCAAGCGGTGTCGATGGGATTGCTGGGGCCATGCCAGTCCATGTGGTAACTGATCCGGTTCGGCCCCACCGACGACAAGGTGCCGGTCACCGAATAGGCTTCGATGGGAGCGTTGCTCATCATGGTGGTGTAGCTGCTTGGCCCGCAGCCGACGAAGATGCCTGTGTTGGTGCCCTTGAGGCTGTCGCCGCCGTAGCCAGCGTCCTCGATGCATTCCCAGACGGATTGCATCATCAGCCTCTGCTCCGGGCTCATGTACATCGCTTCGGCCGGCGAGATGCCAAAGAACAGCGGATCGAATTCCCTGATGCCCGGGATGAAGGAGCCCCAGCGGCTGACGCCCGGGTAGTCACGCCAGTCCCAGCGGTCTGGTGGGATCTCGCTGATCATGTCGCGCGCCTCATCGAGCATGCGCCAGAACTCGTCGGGATTGTTCGCGCCGGCGATACGGCAACTCATGCCGACCACGGCGATGTCTTCATCGCGATAGCTGGATCGGTTCCGGTAGGCTTCGCGGAACCGGCGTGCAAACTGCGACACCGTGGCACCACCCGAAACCAACGCTTCGTGTATTTCCGGTTGTGACGAGGTATTCGCCGGGATCCTGGTGGCGGGGGTGGTTGCCTTGTCCCCGCTCACCCCGAACTTCCTGAGCATTTCTGCCGCATGGTTCTCGGCGAGAAACTGACTGAAGCGTAGCAAGTTCGACGCCTCGAACATCGCCGTCGGCATGAGGTTCAGGTCGTAGACGTTGTTCAGATGCGACACGAAGCTTGAGATGAGAATCGAATCGAAGCCGAAGTTGGTCCAGTCTTCTGTATCGTTGATCTGGTTCGGCTTCATTTTCAGGTGCTGAGCCGCTTGCAGGCGCATCTCCTGCAGGATCTCGCGCTGCAGCTTGTCGAGTTCGACCGAAGACTGCTGCGGCCGCACGTCCACCGCTACGGCCTTCGAGGGCGCGAACAGGGCTGCATGGGCACTCTTCTGACCGTAGAGCGGCAGCAGATTGGCATGCGGCGAGGCAATAGCCAGACGCAGCGCTCTCAGGCCTTCCGCACTCGGTAGCGGCTTGATCGCATAAGCCCGGGCCAACGTGTCGCGACTGGCGTCGTCGATCCGCATCGCGCCCTCTTCCCAGAATGGCCAGTTGATGCCGAGAGAACGGCCGTTCGCCTGCCGTGCACGCACGCGCGTCGATCGCGCTTCGATGAACGTGTCCAGGTAGCCGTTTGCGGCTGCGTAGTCGAACTGCCCGGTGTTGCCGAGCGCACCGGCGACGGACGAAAACGCGATGAACAATTCGAGTGGACAGCCGGCCGTGGCACGATCGAGGTTCTCGATGCCCTGCACTTTCGGCGCGAGTACTCTGTCGACGGCATCGACCGTCTTGTGGACCAGCAAGGCGTCGTCGAGGAGCCCCGCGGCGTGCAGCACAACACTGATTCCAGGATGCTCGGCGACGATCTTTTCGATCTCATCGAGCCGCGCAATGTCGCAGCGGCGATGAATCACGTTTGCACCGCATGCGCGAATCGCTTCGATTCGCGCCGTCTCCGCCTCATTCGGCGTGCGCCGGCTCAGCAGGATCAGGGTGCTGCCCGTCGTATGCTCGGCGATGTCCTGCGCGACCAGCAATCCCAACGCTCCCAGTCCGCCACTGATCAGCGCAGTGGTGCCGTTGCGCCAGGCGAATTCGGCGCCGATGTCGCCGTCGGCGTCTTCATAGGACAGCGCCACATACGCGTCTGCGAACCTGAGACGAACATCGATCTGCGAGTGCTCGATCGACACCGTCTTCAACGCCGCCCAGAGCCCCCGCGCGGTGGGGTTGTGTGCCGCTACGTGCAGTTCAAGCGCTGAGCGGGTTTGCTTGTCCGTTGCGAGCGATTGCGCCGCTGCCAGCAGCGCCTTGCACGCCCCGGCATAGTCGCCGCTCACCTCCACTACGCGCACCGGCAGATTGTCGGCGTGCGGCGGCATTACGTTTTTCCAGACCGGACGATAGAAACTCAACCGGTCCTGCTTCGCGTACAGATCGATCTCGCGGGTCTGGAATCCTTCGATGATCACCCGCACATTGCCGTGCTCATCGGCCGCGACATAGTGCATTCCGTCGGCGCTCTGACGGATGTGGACGATCATCGTGTCCGTCAGCGCACCGACGACGAGGGTGTTGACCACCGCGAACGGTACGACGTTCGCTTCGGGATTATCCACCAGCGCAAGACCGCTCTGGATGATGCTGTCGAGCGCACCCGCGTCCATCACCATGCCGCGCGCGGACGAGCCCGGCAGCCGGATCGTGGCCAGCCCCTCGCCTTTGCCGTCGAGGAAAATTTCCTCGACGCCCCGATGGGACGGACCCAGTTCGACGCCGCGATTCCTGAAGGTCTGGTAGAACGCCGATTTCGTCGGGCCGGGACGCGTCATCCCGGCACGTAGCCGGGCGATATCCAGTACCGGCGCATAGCCTTTGGTGGCCAGGTACTCCGACGTCTTCTGCACCGTTACGCGACTCTGGAAATGCACGCCTTGCTCGGTGCTCACTTCGACGCCGAACTGCCCCGCACCGCCCGGATAGACGCGGACGGTGACCGTTCGCTGGTCCTTCACCGTCAGTGCATTGACGAATACGCTATCGCTCAGCACGAGCATCGCGTCGTCACCCGGAGGCGCCGACGCCGCGACTGCGGCGCGGGCGATCTCGAGATAGGCCATGCCCGGAAGAATCTTCTGCCCCTGGATGATGTGGTCGGCAAGGAAAGGCTCAGTGCCGTCGAACACCGAGCGGAACTCGCCGATGGGATAGTCAGTGCTCGCGCTCATCAGTGCCGAGGTCTTCATGCATTCACCGCCATTGAAAGGTGCGCACGTTCGTTCGTCGCGATCCTCGACGGTGACGGCACCAGGGCGCGCACGTAGAAGTTGGTGATCTTCACGAGCGTTTCGCCGCTTTCACTGAGAACATGGATGTTGAACACGAGGATGCCTGCGCTCGTGCCGGCGTTGTCGCTGGACCGTTCCACCAGCACCAGGCAGCGCGGCGTCAGGCTGCCGAGAATTTCGATCTCGTCGATCGCGAACGGCAGGTGCGGCACGCCGCCTTCATCGGCAGCCAGCAGCGCCACTACCGTCTGCAACGCACCGTCGATCAGGCAGGGATGCAGCACGTACTGCTCGAAATCCTTCGCCAGCGATGGCTCCAGCACGAGCCTGGCCAAGGCGCAGCCGTTGCCGATCGCGACCTCGTCGATGACCCGGAACGTCGGACCATAGTCGAACCCGATGCGCTGAAAGAGCGCGTAGTACCGTTCGCCGTCATGGCTTTCGCCGCAGCGCTGACGCCATTGCGGCAACGACTCACGCGAAGACGACTCGGATCCACTGCGATCGTCGAAGAAGGCACGGCCTTCGCAATGCACCACGCTCTCGTGATCGTCGTCGATCGTCGTCACGACGAATTCCACGCTGTCGCCGTTCGCATTGCTGAGGCCGATTTTGAGATCGTGCTGTGGCTCTGCCAGCGACAGGGGTTTGACCCAATAGATGTCCTTGAGCCGGCGGACACGCCTTTCTCCAGCGACAGTCGCCGCGATGCAGGCCATTTCGATGAACCCTGAACCCGGGAACACCGCCTGGCCTTGGATTCTGTGATCCCGGGCGTAGTACTGGTCTGCAACGAGAGCCGCATCGAAGCACACCCGCTGCAACGTCGAGGCATTGTGCGAGATGAGCGGATGCAGGCGCGACGGCGTGCTCGCCGGCGCCGCCGACTGCGTGGTGAAGTCGACCGCCCAATGCCGATCACGCGCAAACGGATAGACCGGCGCGCCCGCGACGAGCCGCAGCGGCGCGCCGCGTGGGCCGGTTGCGTCATGCAACAGCTGCCAGTCGACCTTGCCGCCCTGCGTCCAGAACACGGCCAGCCCGGCGAGATCGGCTTGGGCGCACAGTGTCTGCATGCGTTCACGCTGCCCGCGCGCCGCGTAGCCGGACCCGGGCTGGACTTCGGGTCCGCCCTGCCACAACCGCGTCGTGGCGGGGAGGTTCGGATCGGTGTCGAGCCAGCGCTGCAGGGTCTGCCGGAGTTCCAGCGCGCTGCCGACGACCAGCGCCAGCCGCTGCGGCATCGCCTCGCGTCCGATCTGCGCAGTGCGGCACAGCGCCGCGAGATCGCTGCCGGGATTGAGCCCGAGGAAGTCGACGTACTGATAGGCGTATTCGCGCAGACGTTCGACGTTCATGGCCGAAAGCACGAACAGAGATCCACCTGTGCCGGCGCCGGGCGCGTCGGATTGCGAGGACGCCGCCGATTCCGCGGCCACATATTCCTCCAGTACCGCGCAAGCGTTGACGCCACCGGCGCCGAACGCGTTGATCAGGGCCCGGCGCGGGACGCCCGCCGGGGTATCCCAGTCGCCCAGGCCCGTCTGCAGGACGCACGGCGAGCGCGCGAAATCGATGTCCGGATTCACGACCTCCGCGTGGATGCTCGGCGCGATCTGCCGGTGCCTGAACTGCATCAGGATCTTTGCGATGCCCGCGACGCTGGTTGCGGACTCGGCGTGACCGATGTTGGCCTTCAGTGACGCCAGGGCACAGAACCCGGTGTCGGCAGTCTGCTGTGCGAAGGCCTGGGTGATGGCGGCGACTTCGAGGCTGTCGCCCATTCGCGTGCCGGTGCCATGGCCTTCGATGAAGCCGATGCTGCGCGCCGGCACCCCGGCCTGGGCCAATGCCTGTGCGATGACCTGCGCCTGCGCGTTCGGGTTCGGCGTGGCGTAGCCGCTGGAGCGGCCGCTATGGTCGTAGGCGCTTCCGCGGATCACGCCGTAGATCGTGTCGCCATCGCGTTCGGCCAGACGCAGTGGCTTGAGCACGAGCGTACCCACGCCTTCGCCCGGGATGAATCCGTCGTCTCCCGCGCCGTAGCTGCGGCAGGCGTCGCCGACTGCGAGCATCCGCCGGTGGCAGAACGACTGGTACTTGGCCGGATGCAGGTACAGATTGACGCCGCCGGCGAGCGCGAGCTGGCACTCGCTACGGCGCAGGCTTTCGCAGGCCAGATGCACGGCGACCAGCGACGACGAACACGCGGTGTCGACGGGAATGCTCGGCCCCTGCAGATCCAGTGTGTAGGACACGCGGTTGGCGATCGACCAGGGCATCGCGCTGGGCGTGACCATGTGACCGTGCTGCCAGGCCTCGGGGGCCAGCAACTGATAGGAGTTGGTCGTCACGCCCACGAAGACGCCGACATCAGCGCTCTTGCCTTTCGGATACCGCTGTCTCAGGCGTTCCCGCGTATAGCCGGCATCTTCGATCGCAGACCAGGCGGACTGCAGGAAGCGACGCTCCTGTGGATCGATGATGTCCGCTTCGGCATCGGGGATGTTGAAGAAGCCGGCGTCGAACTTGTCGAAGTCCTCGAGGAAGCCGCCGCGCTTGCAATAGATCTTGCCGTGCTCGGACTGCGCGGGATCGGGGTCGAAGAACTCAGCGTAGTTCCAGCGATTCTCGGGCACCAGTTGGATCAGGTCCGTGCCGGCGCGCAGATGCGCCCACAGCGCGTCCATGCCGTCGGCCTGCGGGAACGACGCATGCACGCCGATGATGGCGATCGGCTCGGCGCCCGAGTGCGCATCCGTCGCGGGTGCGGCAACCGCCAGCGGTTGCGGATGCATAGGCAGGGATGCGGCGGTCGATGGTGTGGCACCGGTTGTGGATTCGGCCGCATTGACGACGCCCTGTCTCGCACCGTCGCCCGCGAACCTGGCGGCCAGCGCGGCCGCCGCGTTCTCGACGAGATACGTGGCCAGCTCGGCGACGGTTTCGTATTCGTACATCAGGGTCTTCGGCAGGTCGCCGAGGTCCTGTTCCAAGGCCGCATTGAAGCGTCCGATCATGATCGAGTCGAAGCCGAACGCCTCGAAGCGTTCGTCGATATCGATCCGGTCGGCCGGAATCCGGGTCTCGGCGTTGACCCGCTCGCACAGATAGGCGCGGGTCTGCGCCAGAAGGATGTCGCGGTCAATCGTCGCTCCACCGGCCTGCGCGGGAGCGGTGGCGATGCTGGACGGGTCACAGTAGGCCGCGATCTTCGAGGGATGGCCGTACAACGCCAGTGCTCGCGGGAGATCGGAACGTAGCAGCGTGTTCCAGTATTCGAAGCCGATCTCGGTGGGCAGCGCGCACAGCCCGGTCCGTTCCTCGGTGCGCTTCAGATCGGCCGCGGACAGTTGCATGCCGCCGCCCTGCCAGTACGGCCAGCCGATCGAGAGGGTCCTGCCGTAACGCGTGCCGCGCGCCCGTTCGGCTTCGCGTTGATCGGCGAACGCGTCCATAAACGCGTTGGCGTAGGCGTAGTCAGTCTGGCCGAGGTTGCCGAAGCTGCCTGCGCCCGACGAGAACAGCACGAACACGTCCAGCGGTTCGTCGGCGGTGAACCGATCCAGGTGCACAGTGCCCTGGACCTTCGGCGCCAGCACCCGACGGAATTGCGCGCGATCCTTGCGGATCAGCAGCGCATCGTCGTTGATGCCGGCGCTGTGCAGCACGCCATTCAGCCCGCCGAAGCGCGTCCTGACGTCCGCGATCAGCGTGCGCGCCTGGTCCGCGTCGGCGATGTCCGCCTGCAGATACGCCGCTTCCGCACCGAGCGCACGCAGTTGTTCCAGCGCTTCCTCGCACCGCGCGTCCGGGGCCGAGCGCCCGCTGATCGCCAGCCTGGCGCGATAGTGTTCGGCCAGGTGGCGCGCGAACAGGATGCCAAGACCACCGAGTCCGCCGGTGATGAGATACGTTCCGCCGTGCTTGAGCGGCATCGGCCCTGCCGGTACGCGTTCGGGCGACTGCAGCGCGAGCGCGCGCACCGAGCGCAGCCCCGCGACGGCGCCGTGCGTCCGGTAGCGGACTTCGGTTTCGCGCTGCGGCGCGGTCTGCAGTTCGTCGATGAGTGCTGTGACGGTGTCGAATACGGTGGTCGCGGGATCGATGTCGTCGTGCTCGATCGACAGCACGCGGCCGTGATAGCGGTTGTTCTCCAGCGCGAGCGAGCGGTAGAAGGCCGCCAGTGCCTCGCACGGCGCCGTGTTCAACCCGGCGCTGGCGTGGAAGAACGACACGAACGCGCACGGCGCCTGCTGCGCGCCGGCACCGGCCAGCGCCCTGCAGAATCCGAACAGCGCGTCGATACCGGTGTTCATGGCGCGTTCGATGCCCTCGCCCGCCATTTCGTCCGCCCGCTCGCCGGCGTGCGCAGGCAGGCGCGCAGCGTTCGCGTTGTGGATCACCCGGGTCGGCGTGCGGCCCTGGCGCCTGAGTGTTTCCAGCAACGCTTCGAAATGCGGCGGTTGCGCTGCGTCCACGCAGAATTGATCGGCCGCGTCCTGCCGGAAGGCATGGCCCAGACGGACGAGCAGAATGGTCTTCAGCGGCGAGGCGATGTGCAGGCGCGCCCTGACCTGCTCGAACAGTTGATCGTCGGTGTCGATGATCAGCAGCACGTCGTCGGGCCGGAAGGTGGCCTGCGGCGCAGGCAACGCGGCATCCCGCCAGACTGGCGCATAGCAGGTCGGTCGCTTCTCTTCGCCGCTGTCCGCCAGCCGCGGCGCAGGCGCGGACGGCGTTGCGGCAGGTGCCGGGACGAGAGCCGCGACCGTCTGTGGCCAGTAGCGCTCCTTCGCAAAGGGATAGCCCGGCAGACCCTGAAGCCGCCGCGGCAGGTGGTCCGCGTAGAGCGACCGCCATTCGATCTTCGCGCCCTGCGCCCAAAGCGCGGCAAGCGCCGCGGACTGGCGCAGTCCGCTCTGGAGCAGCAGACCGGCGGCCTCTTCGGTCGGAATCACGGCATCCTGCACTCGCGATACCGTGCCGCGATGGCAGATGCCGCCGCCGGAGGTCGACAGGAATTCGCGCAGGTGCGTCCGCAGCTCGTCAACGGATTCAACCACCCATGCGCAGCGCTCGCGCATCGGGTCGCGGCCGATCTGCAGCGTGTACGCCAGGTCGCGCAACGCGATTGTCGCGTGACTGCCAGCAAGCCTGTTCAGATCAGGCTTCCCCGCCGCATCCTTGTCAAGGAACGCGAGCAGGTCCTGCGCCATGACCACGAGCTGCGCCGCGGTGCGCGCGGACAGCGGAATTATGTATGGCGACGGCGACGCATCGATCGGCGCAGCGCCGCCCTGCGAACGTAGCGCGGGCACGTACTCTTCGATGACCACGTGGGCGTTGGTGCCGCTGAAGCCGAATGCGCTGACCGCTGCTCGCCGCCTGCGGCCTGCCACCGAAGGCCAGTCGTGACGCGTCCGGCTGACGTAGAACGGGGAGCCGGCAAAATCGAACAACGCGTTCTCCTGCCTGAGATTCACGTTCGGGGCCAGAGCCCCGTTCCGCAGGCTCAGCAGTACCTTGTGCACACCCGCAACGCCGGCCGCGCCGGAGGTGTGGCCGAGATTGGTCTTGATCGCGCCCAGCGCACAGGCGTTCTTGCTGCCGCCGTGCTCCTTGAACACCGTCGACAGCGCTTCCAGCTCGATCGGGTCGCCGAGCTTGGTTCCGGTGCCGTGGGTTTCCACGTAGTCGATCGACGACGCGTCGATCGCGTAGCGGCGGTAGGTGTCACGCAGCAGTTCGATCTGGCTGTTGACGCTGGGCGCGGTGATGCCGTTGGTCTTGCCGTCCTGGTTGATGCCGGATCCGATGATCACGCCGTGGATGCTGTCACCATCGCGCTCGGCATCGCTGAGACGCTTGAGCACGACGGTGCCCACGCCCTCGCCTGGCACGAAGCCATCCGCGCTGTTGTCGAACGTCTTGCACTGGCCGTCGTGCGCCAGCATGCCCGCGCGGCACATGCCCAGATAGGCTTCGGGAATCAGGTACAGGCTCACGCCGCCGGCGAGGCCGATGTCGATTTCGTGGTTCAGCAGCGCCTGGCAGGCGAGATGGATCGCTACCAGCGAGGACGAGCACGCGGTATCGATGGGGATCGCCGGTCCCTTCAGGTTCAGGTGATAGGCGATGCGCGCCGCACCGATCGCGAAACTGTTGCTGGTCGTCTCGATGTTCTGCGGATTGCTTTTGGCCAGCAGGAACGAATAGTCGCTGCTCATGATGCCCATGTAGACGCCGCACTTGCGTTCGCTCAGCGCGGCGCTGGAATAGCCGGCATCCTGGAAAGCGCGATAGCTTTCCTGCATGAACAGGCGATGCTGCGGGTCCATGACCTCGGCTTCAGCCGGCGAGATCTGGAAGAACATCGGGTCGAAATGCTCCGCGCCGTCGAGCATGCCGAGCCATTTGCAATACACCTTGCCCGGCTTGCCGGGTGTCGGGTCGTAGTACGCATCCACATCCCAGCGTTCGGGCGGGATTTCGCGGATCGCGTTCCGGCCCTCGGCGAGGTTGCGCCAGAGCTGGTCAAGATTGTCGGCGCCGGGATAGCGTCCGGACATGCCGACGATGGCGATCTTGTCGTCGTTGCGCTGCGCTGCGGCCACGGGTGGCGCTTGAGGCAGTGTCCGCACGGCATGCGAACGGCGCCGCAGGAGGATGCCGTCGCCGGCGGGTATCCGCACCGCAGGGCGCGGCGCGGACGATGCGGCTGCGAACGATGCCGGCGCGGCGGGCATCGGCGTTTCCCGGCGCGCGGTAGGCATCGACGCCGTTACGGGTTCGGCACGCCCGGATGCCTCCGGCGCGGGCGGCAGCGGACGCGACGCGAGTTCGCCCTGAAGGAAACGGGCCAGCGCCTGGACGTTCGAGTAGTCATAGACCCGGGTCGCGGAGATCTCGAGACCGTAGGTCTTGTTGATCATCTTCACCCATTCCACGCCGACGATGGAGTCGAGCCCCAGGTCGACGAACGGGCGCTCGTCGTCGATCGCGGCCTCGTCGAGGTACAGCGCCTGCGCGAGGCTCGTGCGCAACGACCGCTTGATCGCATCGTGGTCGACGCCGGCGACGGCCTGCGCTACGGGCGCAGGCAGGAGAGCCGCCGGGACATGCTCGACCAACGCCTGCGCTTCGGATGCGGGCAGCGCCTGCGCCACGCTCGCTGGACGTGCGGCGGCCTGCACGGGCTTGGCGGGCGTGGTGGACGACGCGGGCAACTGACTTTCGACGAACGCGCCCAGCGCCGCGAGATTGGCGTAGTCGTAGACGCGGGTCGCGCCGATCTCCAGGCCCAGGCCCTTGTTGATGTTCTTGACCCATTCCACGCCGACGATCGAATCCAGGCCCAGATCGACGAAGGGACGGTCTTCGTCGATATTTGCCTCGTCGAGATACAGCGCCTGCGCCAGCGAACGCCTGAGGAAACCGCGGACGTCCTGGACGGGCGACGCGGCGTTCCGCGAGACGGAATTCGGTGATACATCGATCGACGAGGCAGCGCTCGCCGGGGTGGTCGCGCCGTTCATCGCCAGCGCAGCGGGCATCGCAGTAGCTGAAGGCGTCGTCGCCCCCAGCGTCGCCAGGCGCGACGCGTTTGGCTTCGGCAGCAGACCGCCGACGATCGCCGGCACCCTGGCGGGCTCGGACAGCACGATGGCACGGGGCTTTTCCAGCACGGGGGCGGTGACAAATGCGACCGGTGCGGCTTCGATCTCCGCTTCAGCCGGCGTACCAGCCTGCGTCGACAGCAGTCGTCCGCGGCCCTGCGCGTGCACGTATTCTTCTTCGGCTTCGCCACTGAAGATGTCGAAGTCGACGGCGTCGTGTTCGCTCGACGGATACAGCGTGATGTGCAGCGCAGTTGCGCCGTCGACCCGGAAGGGTTCCGCGAAGCGCACGTCGCTCAGTTCGACCGTCGCTGTGGTTGGCGACGCACGCCTGGCGCAGGCGACGGCCGCGCGCGCCATGTCCAGGAGCACCGAAGACGGCAGCCGCGCGCCGTCGCCGTCGGAGTGATCGACAAATGGATCGTCCGTCTGAAACAGCGACGAATAACGCAGCTGATCCAGATCGGAGGTGTTTTCGTGCAGCAGCGAATGCAATGCCTTCCCCGTGGCCGCGCTCGCAGCGCCGGTCCTGGAAGCAGCCCCCGAAGCGATGACGTTGGAGAAAAGCCCCTTGATGGGGTCGATCCAGTATTTCTCCTTCGCGAACGGATAGGCCGGCAGGTGCATCCGCGACGGTGTTTGCTTGCCGTGGAATTTGCGCCAGTCCAGATTGAAGCCTTTGGTCCACAGCTCCGCCAGCTTCGCGAGCTTGCGCTGCGCGATCCACTTGTCGAGCGCTTCTTCGTAGTCGGGATCCGCGGCGAACAGGCCCAGCATTTCCTTGTGTGCCTTGGGGTGTCCGCGATAGCCGCTGTCCGCGTCGCCGTCGACGGCGGACCGCTCGACGAATCGGCGGAGGACAGTCTGCAGCCGTGCCGCGGAATCGACGACGAACGCCAGGCGTTCATCCATCGCTTCGCGGCCGACCTGCAGGGTGTACGCGAGCGCGGCAAGATCAACCGGGCGACCCGCTTCCAACGCGTCCTGCAGGAAGGCCAGCAGATCCCGCGCCTTTTGTAGCAGTTGTTCGGGCGTGCGCGCCGACAGTGGCACGATCACCTGCGCGCCGGGCAGGATGCCGATGCTCGCATCAGCGATCGATTCGCCACCCGCATATTCCTCGATCACGAAATGCGCGTTCGAGCCGCCGGCGCCGAACGAGGACAGTCCCGCGATCCGCGGCAGCGGTCTGCCGTTGATAACCGGTGTATCCCAATCGCGCAGCCGCTGGTTCACCTCGAACGGCGTCGCACCGAAATCGATGTTCGGGTTCAGGCGCTCCGAATGCAGCGACGGCACGATCTGCCGGTGCTTCATCTGCAGGATCACCTTCGTCAACCCTGCAATCCCCGCTGCCGACTCGCAGTGACCAATGTTCGATTTCGCCGAACCGATCAGGCAGAACCCGGTATCCGCGGTGTACTCGCGGAATGCCTTGCCGAGCGCCGCGATCTCGATCGGATCGCCCAGCTTCGTGCCGGTGCCGTGTGCTTCGATGTAGCTGACGTGACGGGCATCCACGCCGGCGTCTTTCAGCGCATCGGCGATCACCGCCGCCTGCGCCTGCGGATTCGGTACCGTGTAGCCGTTGGTCTTGCCGCCGTGGTTCAGCGCACTGCCGCGGATCACCGCGTGGATCGCATCGCCGTCGCGCACGGCGTCGGACAGGCGCTTGAGCACCACCACGCCCACGCCTTCGCCCGGAATATAGCCATCGCCGCCTTCGCCGAAACTCTGGCAATGGCCGTCGCTGGAAATGAACTGGCCCGCACTCAGCATGCTGTATTTGTCGGGATGGATGCTGAGGTTGACGCCGCCGGCCAGCGCCATGTCAGTGCGGCCCAGCTTGAGGTCCTGGCAGGCCAGGTGAATCGCGGTCAGCGACGATGAGCACATGGTATCGAGCGTCATGCTCGGCCCGTGCAGGTTGAGCACGTACGACACCCGGTTGGCGATGCTGGCAAGGCTGCCCGAGCGGTTGTACTCGCCGTACATCACGCCGGCATAGACGCCGACCTGGCCGGGCAAGGTGTCCGCACGTGGCACGGACAGGCTCTTGCGCGAATAACCCGCGTCTTCGATCGCCATCCATGCGTGCTGCAGGAACATCCGTTCCTGCGGGTCGATGTAGGGCGCTTCGCGGGGCGAGATGTTGAAGAACTGCGGATCGAACTCGTCGACGCCCTGGATGAAACCGCCCCACTTGCTGTAGTGGCCGGGCTGTTCCCGGTCACTGGTGAAATAGTCCTGCCAGCGCCAGCGCGATTCGGGAACTTCGACGACGCAATCCTTTCCGTCGCGCAGGTTGCGCCAGTAGTCCTGCAGCGTCTCCGCTTCCGGATAGCGGCCGCTCAATCCGATCACCGCAATCGGTTCGGACGTCGTCGCCCGGCCGGGTTGGGCGCGACGCAGCAGTACCGCGCCCGTCTTGCCGCGCAGCGCCGGCCGCGCGTCCTGACGCGCAATGCCGGGCATGGGCGCAGCGGGGCGCGGTGCAGTCGGCGCGACGACAGTCTCGGCGCCCGGCGACAGCAGCGATTGCAGATCCGCCCCGTGCGCCTGCACGAGGTGTTGGCCGAGCGCCGCGATCGTCTGGTACTCGAAGAACAGCGTCTTCGGCAGGGGACCGAAATGCTTCTCGAGCTGGGCGGTCAAACTCATCGCCACGATCGAGTTGATGCCGTAGTTTTCGAGCGCCTCGTCGATGTCGATTTGCGCGGGCGCGATCTTCAGGATCGGCGCGAACTGCCGGCGCAGGAAGTCGCGGGTCTGCGCGGTGAGATCGCCCACCGGCGATGCCGCGGCGGCCGGCGCGACCTGCGCCGGCGCCGACTGATGCAGGGCAAAGGGCGTAGGCTCGCGGCGCGCGACGACGGGCGGCAGCGCTTCGAAGAGGCGACGCAACCGACGGCCCTCGCCCTCGACGGTCAGCACTTGCGCGTGAGCGGATGCCAGCGCGCTGCGGAACACGGCAATGCCCGATGCACTGCGCAGCGGCGTCATCCCGGTCCGGGCTTCCAGCCCGCGCACGCTCTCGGCGTCGGGGCGCATGCCGCCCTCGTCCCACAGCGGCCAGTTGATCGCCAGCGTCCTGCCAGAGCGCTGGCCCTGGGCGACGCGCGCTTCGCGGAACGCGGCGAACGCGTCCAGAAAGCCGTTCGCGGCCGCGTAGTCGGCCTGGCCGACATTGCCGAACACCGACACACCGGACGAAAACAGCACGAAGAAGTCGAGGTCCAGGTGCCCGGTCGCCTCGTCGAGATGCCACGTGCCGCGTACCTTCGGTCCGAGCACGGCGGCTGCATCGCCACTGGTCTTCCTGATGATGAAGTCGTCGTTGCGCGCGCCGGCACAATGCAGCATGCCGCGGATTGTGCCGATGCTGCTGCCGATCTCGTCGACGACGCGCCTGCACTGTGCGGCATCGGCGAGATCGAGCTGGCGATAGTGCAGGCGTTGGCCGAATCCGTATTCATCCAGGCGGGCGCCAACGTCGTCCGGTGCGGCACGGCCGGTCAGCACGACCTGCGCACCCTGCGCCTGCGCGAGGATCTCTCGCCCGAACAGACTACCGAGGCTACCGAGGCCGCCGGTGACAAGGTAAACGCCGTCCTCCTTGTAGAGCGGGTTGAATGCGCCCTCGGAGGGCGGCGGCAGCACCGTCCAGTCGAGCGAGCGCCAGCCCTGTCCGGAGAGCAGGAGCGGCGATCGCTGCGGCTGCGCAAAGGCTTCGGCCAGATCGGCAGCGAGCCGTTCCTGCGTGACCTCGGCCTCGACGATGACGAGCTGGATCGTCACCGACGGATTCTCCAGTGCCGCCGTCCTGAGCATTCCTCCCAATCCGGCCAGCAGCCGGTCTTCCGCGGTATCCGCGATCACGCACTGGATCAGCGTTTTCTCACCGGCAGGCTGCTTCAACGCACTCTGCAGACGTTCCAGCACCTGCAGCGCGATGGCCTCGTAGCGCAAGGCCGGGTTACCGGCTTCGGCTGCAACGAGCGTCTCGACGATGCTTCCGGGCAGGATCGACGCCAGTGCGGCAGGGTCTGCGACGTGGATATCGCAGAGCAGCACGCGACGATGCGCCATATCAGGCGCGGATGTTGCGGCACCGCGCGGATGCAGTTCGCTCCATCCGGGCACGGCGACGAGCGTTTGAACCTCGGCTCCATCCCGCGGAGCGGCGCCTGCGGTGTCGAGGCGGCGCGCGCAGAACCCGCGCATCTGCACGCAGATAGTGCCGTCCGCATCGCACAGGTCCAGGTCGAGCGTGATCTGGGCGGCGTCTTCGGGCGATCCATCGGCCCGGCGAACAAAAGCATGCAACGGCGAGCCGCAGTCGCCCAGGATGCACAGCGAATCCAGCGCGAAGGGCAGCATCGGATCGGACCGCAGCGCGTCGCGCGCGCCGAGCCCGATCGCCGCCTGCAGCGCGCTGTCGATCAGCGCCGGATGCAGGACGTAGGCGGCGTTGTCCTCGCCTGCGAGCACGTCGGGCAGCGCGACATCGGCCAGGACACGGCCGTCGCCGCTGTCCAGGCCGGTGATGCCCCGATGCGCAGGGCCGTATTCGATCCCGAGTCGCGCGTACTCGCGATACACCGTTTCGCGATCCCAATGGTCCCTGACCATCGCGGCGCGCAGTTCGGCAAGATCCAGAGTGGCCGCCGCGGCACCATCGTAGAAGCGCACGCGACCGGATGCATGGTCGGTGCGTGGTCCGCCCGTGGCTTCGCTGAATACGCAGAATTCGAGGAAGTCCTCGTCCGCGTCGATGTCGATGAAGATTTCGCGTGCGCCCTCGACCGCGAACGGCGAAAGCCACAGCACGTTCTCGAACGCCATCAGGGACGAGGCGGACAGCTCGGGCACGGCATCGACGATCGCCGCGCGCGCCAATTCCAGATAGGCGACGCCCGGTAGCACCGCGACAGCGTCGCCCGACGGCATTCGCACCCGGTGGTCGCGCAGGAAGAATTCCTCGCCGGTCAGACACGCGCGGTAGCGCTGCTGGTTCAGGGTCGACACGTTGGCGTGCACGAGCGGATGCAGCCGCGCCGGCGCCGTGCGGCGCGCGAAGAACTGCTGTATCAGCGCCAACGCATTGGCTTTGCCAAGGCGCTTGCTTTTCAGCTCCGAAACCACGTATTCGACGAAATCGACCATGACGTTCGTTCTCTCAAGCCCTTGGTCGCCGCTTCATGGCAGCCACCTCATTACCGCTGATCCCGTTTTGTCGCCTGTCTTGTTGCTTGCCGCTTCAGGCCAGTTGTTTCACCCGCGCAGCCACTTCGCCGGCACTGAGCCTGTCCTCTTCCAGATCCGCCAGCAGTCCGGCGATCGCGTCGAGGTCCGGCATGAAGCGCCCCGGCAACCGTGGCACACCGGTCCCCGGCCCATCGCCCGCAGGGCGCGCGTCCTCCTGGGACGCGAACCAGCAGTGCATGCGCGCAAACGCATAAGTCGGCAGATGAATCTTCTGGATCCGCTTCGCGGCATCCACGGTTGCATCCTGTCCGACGATGCTCTGTCGGTAGCCCTGTTCGCGGATATCCGCGACGTGTTCCTGCAACAGCGGATGAAAGTAGCGAGGCTTGTCGCTGCGCCTGGACGGCGCGGCAGAGTCGGTGTTCTTCGGTACGATCCAGTACGCGTCCTCGGAAAACGGATACGGCGGCAACGCGATCGGCGGCGACGCCTGCGGTCCCGACAGCCTTCGCCAGTCGAGGGCGAGCCCCTTCACCCACAGTTCGCAGAGCTTCGAGGCGTTGCCGTCGGCGATGTACTTGTCGACGACCACCGCTGCCATCGCAGCGTCCTCGCCCAGCAGGCGCACGCTTTCCCGTCCCTGGCGGACATGCGCGGCGAAGACGCCGTGCGGCAGCGGTTTGTTCGATCCCGCGCCATCGACGTAGGCGTTCAGCACTTCAATGACATCGGCCATGCGGTGCGCGACGAAGCACAACCGCTCGTCCATCGCGTCGCGGTGGCTCTGCAGGCTGCGCACCAGCACGGCGAGGTCGAGCCCGGGATCGGCGGCGACAAAATCGCGTAGATCTCTCGCCTTCCGCAGCAGCTGTTCCACCGTGCGCGCTGACAGCGGCACGATGAAACCCGCTTCCGCGCGCATCGTCGAAGCGACCTGGGGTACGGGCGACAAAACGGTCTGCGGCACATATTCCGCCAGCACCAGGTGGGCATTGGTGCCGCTGAAACCGAAGGAGCTGATCGCAGCGTGGCGGGCGACACCCTCGGGCGAGACCCAGTCTCGCGCGGTTGTGTTGACGAAGAACGGGCTGTTCTCGAGACTGATATGTTCGTTCGGTGTTTGGAAGTTCACACTGGGCGGCAGCGTCCGGTGCTGCAGCGCCAGAAGCAGCTTGATGAAACCGGATACGCCGGCGGCGGTCAGGCAATGGCCGATGTTGGTCTTTACCGAACCGATCGCGCAGTACTGCGTGCGATCGGTCGCCGGCCGGAAGGCGGACTTCAATCCATCGATCTCGATCGGGTCGCCAAGCTTGGTGCCTGTGCCGTGTGCTTCGATGAGTTCGATGCGGTCGGGATCGATAGCGAATCGCTGGTAGACATCGCGGATCAGGCGCTGCTGCGATTCGGCGTTCGGCGCGGTGATGCCATTGGTCCGGCCATCCTGGTTCACGCCCCAGCCGCGCACCACGCCCAGGATGCGGTCGCCATCACGTTCGGCGTCGCCGAGGCGCTTGAGCATGACCACGCCGACGCCTTCGCCCGGCACGAAACCGTTCGCGCGCTGGTCGAAGGTATAGCAGCGGCCGTCTGGCGATAGCATGCCGGCCTGCGACGTCTTCAGGAACATGTCGGCGTTGGCCATCACGTAGACGCCGCCCGCGAACGCGAGGTCCGACGCGCCGGTGATCAGGCTGTCGCAGGCCATCGAGATCGCGACCAGCGACGACGAGCATGCCGTGTCGATGGACACGCAGGGGCCCTGCAGATTCAGGAAGTACGACACGCGCGCCGCAAGGATCGACGTGGCGCCGCCGGTGAAGCCAAGCGCATTGATCTGCTGTTCGCGCGACAGCAGGTTGTAGTCGCCGTGCGCGCAGCCGGCGAACACGCCACACTTGCTGCCCGACAGTCGCTCCGCGGTGTAGCCGGCATTCTCCATGCCGTGCCAGCAAGACTGCAGGAAGAGCCGTTGCTGCGGGTCCATGGCTTCGGCCTCGACCGGTGACAGGCCGAAGAACAGCGGATCGAACCGGTCGTGTCCTTCGAGCACGCCCATCCACTTCGAATTGCTCTGGCCGAGGCCGGGCTGTCCGTCCACGTAGTAAGTGCTGGCGTCCCAGCGCGAAAGCGGAATTTCGCTGATGCAATCGCGACCGTTCGCGATGTTGTCCCAGAAACTGTCGAGATCCTTCGCCATCGGGAAGCGGCCGGCCATGCCGATGACTGCGATCTCGGTGGCACGCAGGACGGGCGGGCTGGCCGCCGCGTGCGACAGGGCCTGTGCACTGTCGCCGGGCTTGCGCCACGATGTCAGCACGGGCCAGTCGAACAGCGACGCCATCGGAATGCTTGCGCGAATGACGGCCGGCGTCGTCGCGACAGGCGCGGCGGACGCCTCCTCCGCGGTGCGCTGGGCGAGCGTGTCGCGCACGAAGCAGGCGAACTGTTCGACCGTCGGGTAGGTGTAGACGCGGGTCGCCTCGATGGCGGTGCCGTAGATCCCGTTGATCGCACGAACCCAGGTGACGCCTGAAATCGAGTCGAGTCCGAGTTCGACGAAACTGCGATCGGCATCGATGCTGTCGGACGCCTGCCGCAACTCCTTCGCCAGGAGATCGATGAGCGTGCGACGCACCGCACCCAGATCCACACGCGCGTGCCCTGCTCCGCCCGGTGCAACCGGCAGTGTCTCAGTGCGTGCGGCTGCGGTTTCCGTGGAGGTCGTCGTGACGCTGGCCGCGTCGGTCAAGCGCTGCTCGCCGATGTGCTGGGCGAGCTTGTGCAGGTTCGGATAGCTGTAGACCCGGGTCGCTTCGATCGCCAGGCCGAAACACTCGTTGATCTTGCGAATCCAGGCGACGCTGGAGATCGAGTCGAGCCCCAGGTCAACGAACGGCGTGCCCGGATCGATCTCACCTTCGTCGATACGCAGCTCCTCGGCCAGCAGGCGGCGGATCGTCACCAGGATGTCGCTGTCCGCGACCGCCGGGGATGTGCGACGGGGCGTGATGCCGCCGACCGCCTGCTGCATGGCTGCCTGCTGCGTCGGCGCGAAACGCCGTTCAATGCGGGCCAGCGCATCGGCGTGGCCCACCAGGGTGGCCTCGTGCATCTGCACTTCACGTGCGAACAGCGCCTGCCACGCCTCGAAACGCGGCGATACGCGCGCCGCCTTCCAGGCCATCAGGTCGTTGCGCGTGTGCCGGGCCAGGCTGCGCGCGAGCGCCATCGCCGCGTCCACGACGCGATCGCGCGGGAGTACCGTCAACAGCGGATTGCGACGCGCCAGTTCCTCGCCCGTGATCTCGCGGCCGGTGAACAGGCTGTCGCGCGCCAGGTCGTAGCCGAGCTTGGCCGGCAGGATGCCGGTCGCGCCCGCGCCCGGTGTAAAACCGAAATTCATGTATGGGCTGACGTAGCGGCTCTCTTCGCTGAACAGCACGCTGTCGCAGAACAGGCCGAGCGTCCAACCGGCACCGATGCCGTGGCCCTGCATCGCCGCGATCACCGGCAGCGGGCAGCGCATGGGCAGCTGGAACACATCACGGTCGGTGAAGCGGACCTTGCCTTCCTGGATCGCCTTCAGGCCCTCGCGGGTGCCGCCGGAGGAGAAATAGCTGTCGTAACCGGTGAGCACGACCGTCTTGCAGGCGGGCGACGCACTGATACGGTCGAAGACTTCCTGCAGGCCCGCGATCAGCGCATCGGAGAACATGTTGCGCGCATCGCGATCTTCGAGACGGACCACCACCACGCCGTCGGCATCGGCGCTGGCGCGGACTACGGTCGAGGACAGGACCCATTCGCCGGCCGTGGCGGTGGCCTCCGACGTAACGTCGGCGGTATTCGCATCGCCATGCGATAGCGCTGTATCGCCGGAGTCGCGCAGGGCACGCGGCAGTTGTCGCAGCAGCTCATCGATGGAGTTCGATCCACCGGCATCGTCCGCAGCCTCGGTCACGGCGTCCGCGGTGAGTCCGGCATCGAACTCGCGCGCGAGATGTTCCTTCAGCAGCCGCATCGCGCTGCCCGACTTGTCGGCCAGGTGGGCGATGAACGTCTCCGTGGCGTCGGCGAAACGTTCGCGGGGAACCACAATCGCGCCCCAGCCGGCTGCCTGCAGCGCGCGCCCCGTGAGTGGGCGCGCGCTGCTCGCAAGCTGCGATGCCAGCGGTTCGCCGAAGCGCGCGGCGAGCCACGCCCTGTCGGCAGCTCGAACGATGACCGGATTCTCTCCAGGTGTCGCCAAACCGTAGTCCTGGTCGTCGACGGCGACGACCGCGTCGCTGGCGCAGGCGAGCCGGAAGCCCGTCCCCAGCGCCTGTCCGGAAAGCAGCGCCACGGTGGGCGCCGGGAATGCAGCCAGCGTGCGCAGCAGCGACTGTGTCGCATCATCGTCATGCGCGACAGGGGTGCCCCGCAGGAAGACGCGCTCTTCGCTCTCGATCATGAGCGCTTTGAGCGACGGCAGCGTGCGCGCATGCGCCAGCGCCTGCAGCAGCGCATCGACGAGTGCGGCGTCCAGGCGCCCCGCCGGAGCCTGCAGACGCAACGCGAAGATGCCGTCGCCGCGGTCGTGCAGGATCACCGATGCGGGCAATCCGGATTCGCGATGGCCATCGTCGGCGTGAACACCCGTCGACAGCGCCAGTGAAGGTTTGTCCAGCAACGGCTGCTGGGGTTCGGCGATCGCGAGTGCGGGCGCGGCCAGCGCGATCGCGGTCGGCTTGGCGAGTGGTGCCCGCGTCGTGAACGAAGCCGTTTCTGCAACCATCGCGAGGGGAGCAGTGCTGGCCGATGCCGGAACACCCTGGAAAAGACGATCGGGCATGCGGATGGCCGGCGCAGCAATCGGCACGTCTTCTTCGACCACGGGCGCGGGGGTGGCCAGCGGCGTGACGGTCACGGACGCAGGCCGCAATGTCAGCGCGGTGAACGCGATGCACACGGCGCCTTCGTCGGTGCAGAGCGTGATGTCGACGCACAGCGCGTCGTCCGCCCGCGACGCGCCGTGCGCACGGATCCACGCGTGACGCGGTTGGCTGCGTGCGGGGCAGATGCGCATTTCCGCGAAACCGGCGGGCATCAGCAGCGCCTCGCGATCGGGGCGGAGCCATTGCGCCGAGCGCATCGCCGCTTCGAGGATTGCCGGATCGATGGCGCAATCCGCGAATGCGGTACGCGCCGGATCGGCCGGCGCAAACGTCAGCCACAGCCCTTCGGGTATACGCTGGATCGCGGTGGCGGCCTCATACAGGGCATCAACCTCAATGCCGATCGAACGACCCGCCTCCCGAATCGCAGCCTTGTCGGCGAACAACGGAGAAGTGCCGCGCGAAAGTGCGGCGATGTTGATCATGGGCGCATCGGCACAGGACTCGGCGAACCCCTGGCAGAACACATGGCCATCGGCGGACACCTCGAACGCGGCAGGGTGAAGCGCGGGACGCTGACCCTGGCCGGGCGGCAGCACCGCGATCTCGACCTCCATCGACGCAGGCAACGGACGCGGGGCGCCGAAACGCACGTCGCGCAATGCCCATGCCCCGTCCTGTGGAAGCGCGGTCCATCCGTCCGCAAGCGCGGCCCGGGCCGCTTCGAGCTGCAGGCCCTGGGGCAGATGCGGATGACCTTGGATCCTCACTCCGCCGATCCGCGGATCTTCCGCGCGGAAGACGCTGAGATAACGCTGCTGCCCTGGTTTTGAAGCGTTGCGGTGAACCAGCGAATGAATCGCCTGCGCCGTCATCGCGCCGGCGGGCGCGTCCATGGACTCCTCGCGCCGGTAGCGGTCACGCGCGAACGGATAGACCGGCAGATGCATCCGCGCCGGCAGCGGCGCGCCGTGCAGCTTCGACCAGTCGAGGTCCAGGCCCTTGGTCCAGACATCGAGCAACCGCGAAACCTTGCCAGCGACGAACCATCCGTCCACGCTGGCCTGCAGATCCCGGTCGACGGTGAACAGCGCGATGCTTTCGCGGTGACGACGAGACTGCGCGTAGTAGAGGTCGTCCGCGAGCGCGCCGTCCCCGGGTTGCTCGTCAGCGAGGAACACGGCGAGCCGGTCGATCAGTCCGGCGCGTGAATCCACACGCATGGCCAGGCGCTCTTCCATCGCTTCGCGCCCGACCTGCAGGGTGTAGGCCAGTCGGTGTAGATCGATGCCGGCATCGCCTTCGACAAAGGCCTTCAGCGCCAGGGCCTTCTGCCGCAGTTGCGGCAGGGTGCGGGCCGACAGCAGCACCACACAGGGCGTCGTCGAGACGGCTTGTTCGTCGCGCGGCGCGCAGGCATGGGCTTGCACGATCAGATGGGCGTTGCCGCCGCCGGCGCCGAACGAGGAGACTCCGGCAATCAGCGGCGCTTCCCTGCCATCAATCACCGGAGCATTCCACGGCCGGAGACGCTGGTTCACCTCGAACGGCGTCGCACCGAAATCAATGTTCGGGTTCAGGCGCTCCGAATGCAGCGACGGCACGATCTGCCGGTGCTTCATCTGCAGGATCACCTTCGTCAACCCTGCAATCCCCGCTGCCGACTCGCAGTGACCAATGTTCGATTTCGCCGAACCGATCAGGCAGAACCCGGTATCCGCGGTGTACTCGCGGAATGCCTTGCCGAGCGCCGCGATCTCGATCGGATCGCCCAGCTTCGTGCCGGTGCCGTGTGCTTCGATGTAGCTGACGTGACGGGCATCCACGCCGGCGTCTTTCAGCGCATCGGCGATCACCGCCGCCTGCGCCTGCGGATTCGGTACCGTGTAGCCGTTGGTCTTGCCGCCGTGGTTCAGCGCACTGCCGCGGATCACCGCATGGATCGCATCGCCGTCGCGCACGGCGTCTGACAGGCGCTTGAGCACCACCACGCCCACGCCTTCGCCCGGAATATAGCCATCGCCGCCTTCGCCGAAACTCTGGCAATGGCCGTCGCTGGAAATGAACTGTCCGGCGCTGAGCATGGCGTACTTGCCGGGGTGCAGGCTGAGGTTGACGCCGCCGGCCAGCGCCATGTCGGTGCGGCCCAGCTTGAGGTCCTGGCAGGCCAGGTGAATCGCGGTCAGCGACGATGAGCACATGGTATCGAGCGTCATGCTCGGCCCGTGCAGGTTGAGCACGTACGACACCCGGTTGGCGATGCTGGCAAGGCTGCCCGAGCGGTTGTACTCGCCGTACATCACGCCGGCATAGACGCCGACCTGGCCGCCGCGGCAGGCCTGCAGCGCGGCGCGTGTGTAGCCCGCGTCCTCGATCGCCATCCACGCGTGCTGCAGAAACAGTCGCTCCTGCGGATCAATCTGTTCGGCATCTCGCGGCGTGACACTGAAGAAGCGCGCATCGAATTCGTCAGCGCCCTGGATGAATCCGCCCCAGCGACTGCTGTGCTGTCCGGCGGCCAGCGCTTCGCCGCCGGCCGGGTCGCGATAGTAGTCCTGCCAGCGCCAGCGCTCGGCGGGAATCTCGCGGATGCAGTCCCTGCCCTGCGACAGGTTGCGCCAGTATTCGTCCAGATCCCAGGCATCCGGGTAGCGGCCACTGATGCCGACAATGGCGATGCTTTCGCTAGTGAGGGATGGGCTGAGGATCGGCTCGCCGTCGATGGACGACTTACGGCTGTGCGCCATCGCGGCAGCGGCGTCCGCGCCGTGCATGTCGCTGTCGCTTCGTGGTGAAAACGCAACGGGCTGCGTCCCGGCGTGCGGCTGCGGTCGGATGGCGTCGGACGTCCGACTCACCGTACCGATGCGTTTGCCGGGCAGCTGCAACCTCGCGGCCGTTTTCGCCGTGGTTTTCGCGGATGGAACGATCGCTGTGTCCGACGGCACGGCGCGTGGCGACAACAGCGTAATGAGGCGTTCCGCGTGCGCGGTACAAAAGTAGTCGTTGAGCTGGGCGATGGTCTGGTATTCGAACGCCAGCGTCTTGGGCAGCCTGCCGAAAATCGTTTCGAGGTGCGTCACCAGCTTCATCGCCAGGATCGAATCGATCCCGTACTGCTCCAGCGGCGCCTCCGGCCGCAGCCGGGCGGCAGGAACCTTCAGCACCTGCGACAACTGACTGCAAAGGTATTCAAGCGCTTTCTCACGCAGTGCGTCGTCCATGGCGACCGGCGTTGCGTCAGCGACGCGGGCGGAAGCGCTGTCGCGGACAGTCTCGCGCGCGATCCCGGCCGCGGAACCTGTTGCGGAATCCGTCGCTTCGAGCAGCGCCCGCATCGCCGGCAGTTCGCCTTCCATCACCAGCAGACGCTCGCAGGGAAGCGCGAGGCCGCGGTACATCGCGCGCATCGCGGCGACGGTGGATAGCGGACGCATGCCGGTGTGATCGTGCAGCCGCTCGTGGGTCGCGGCGTCCATGCGCATTCCGCCCTCCTGCCACAGCGGCCAGTTCACCGACAGCGTGCGACCATGGCGTTCTCCCCGCGCCGCCAGGCGATTGCGCTGCGCCGCGAACGCGTCCATGAACGCATTCGCCGCGGCGTAGTCGACCTGGCCGACGATGCCCCAGCACGCCGCGAAGGACGAGCACAGCAGGATGAAATCCAGCGGCTGGTCGCGCGTCGCAAGATCGAGATTCGCCAACCCGGCGACCTTCGGCGCCAGCACCGAGGCGAACGTCGACGGCGATTTGCGCAGAATGAAACCGTCGCGGAGGATGCCCGCACAATGCAGGATGCCGTGCAGCGGCTGGCCCTGCTCCCGCAGCCGGGCCACCAGGGCGTCGACGGCACTGCGATCCGCCACGTCGAGCGCGACGTATTCGATCCGGTGCAGCGGCGTTGCCAACGCATCCAGCGTGCCGCGCACCTCGGGTTCGAGCGTCGAGCGTCCCGCCAGTACGATGCGCGCGGAGCGGCACTTCGAGACGATCTCGCGCGCGAACTGAAGACCAATGCCGCCGGCACCACCAGTGATCAGATAGCAGCCGCCTTCCTTGAACGCCACCGGCGCTGCAGACTGCACCTGGCTGTCGGCGTCCTGTCCCAGCACGCGCCATCGCAGGACTTCGCGGCGCAGGCCGCCGCCGTCGCGCACATGGCGGACGGCCGCGCCACGCGGCGCATCGGCACAGGATTCATCGTGCACGACCTGCCGTAGTTCGGCAGCACCGATATCGGCCGGCACCCTGACCACGCGCGCGAGCAAGGCTGGCGTTTCCTCCATCGCCGTCCGGAACATGGCGTCGAAGCCGCAGGCGACCGCCTCGTTAACTGCTTTTTCATCGATAGCAACTGTATCGGCACCCGTCTTGTCCGCAACGATCACCAGTGCACGGACACCTTGCGCATCCGCCAGCATCGACTGGATCGCCGCAAGTCCCTGTAGTGCCACATCGGTAAAGACCACGTCTGCGGCGGCGCCCTTCGCCGGAGGAGCGAACGCTTCGATCCGTGCGTTCCCGTGCGTTGCCTTGAGCGACGCGGTCACTGCCGGCTCGACACCCCAGATGAATATCCTGTCGACCGGCTGCGCCGGGGCCGCCGGTGCCGATGCGGCGCCCCAGTCGGGCGTTGCGAGCAGGACGCCCTGTACGGAATCGGACGCCCGCCGTTTCAAGGCCTTGATCCGTACCAGCGCTTCGGCCTGCGAAAGCCGGCCTTCGGCGACCGCGCGATAGATGGACAGCAGCGAATCCTTCATGACGGCAACCCGAGTTCGACGGCATCTTCGGCAGACATTTCGTTTCTGGAGACGCTCTCCAGCAGCTCCCGATAGAAGGTTTCGTCGAACATCTGCGTTTCATTCGACGTGCGTGACGGCGGCGTGCCCGATCCGTGGATGCCTGCGCCCACCTGTGTTTCATTCAACATCCCTGCGTCATCCGGCAGTTCCGCCGAATCCTGCGACCCTCCTCCGTCGAAACCGCGTGCGCCATCCACCGCCCGCCAGCCGAAGCCGCGGATTTCGACGCAAAGCGCGCCGTTGGTGTCGAAGATGGAGACATCGCAGGTTTCCACGGCCGCATTTCCGCCGCTGCCGTCAAGGATGCCCGTCGTGGGTGTCAGCACGACGACGACTTCCGACGGGCACGGTGCATGCAGCGTCAGCGAGCGCAGCGCAAACGGCACCGATGGCGATTGCGGCAGTGCCTTCAGCGACGGCAGGAAGCCGATGCATGCCTGCAGCGCGGAGTCCATGATTCCGGGAGGCATGCGGTAAGCGTCGCCGGCGATGGTGGGCAGCGCGACGTCCGCTACGAGCTTTCCATCCACCCGCGAAATCGCGCGGATGCCACGATGCGTGGGGCCGTAATGCAACCCCATCTGGGCAAAGGCGGCGTAGATCTTGTCGCCGTTCCATCGCTCGCCGTGCTGGGCCGACGCCAGCAGCCCGGCGTCCACCATGCGCTCGCCGGACGTGTCGTCGAAGCGTGCTTCGCCTTGGCAGTGCAGGACACGACCATCGCCCGAACCGGTGGCGATCTCGAAAACGATCAGGCCGTCGTCCTCTACGCCGAGTTCAATCTCGACGGTTATCGGCCCGTCGACCCTGATCGGCTGCCACCAGACCACATCACGGAGCATCAATCGTCCCTGCGCCTGTGCTGAGTGAGATCCGGCGGACGACGCGGTGCGTCCGGACTCTAGATCCGCAAAGGCATCCGGCAGCGCATCGGCGATCGCAGCCACCGCCATTTCCAGATACGCGACGCCAGGAAGCACATCCTCGATGCGTCCACCGCCAAGACGCACACGATGGTCGCGCAGGAAGTTTTCGCTGCCGTCGAACGTGGACCGATAGCGCTGCTGCCGCAAAGTCGACGCGTTGACGTGCAACAGTGGATGAATTGTCGCCGCCACACCTTCGGCGTGGTGTGCCACTGTCGCGGTATCTTCTTCCAGCCAGTAGCGCTCTCGCGCGAACGGATACAGCGGCAGTTCGACGCGCCGCGGAGCACGGCCAGCGTTGGCTGGATACAGTTTCGCCCACGGGATATCGACACCGTCGACCCAAAGCTCCGCGAGCTTGTCGAGTTTTCCGTCGCGAAGGCAGGTATCGATCAGCACCGCCTTCAGATCAGCGTCCTGGCCGATAAAGGCCAGTTTTCCGGCACGCGACAGGCTGCTGCCGACGTGCATGCCCGCGGGTGTTCGCTCCGCGGCGAACGCACGCAGGCGCAACTGGAGGTCCACGAGCGAGTGCGCGACCAGCGCGCAGCGTTCCTCCATCGCTTCCCTGCCCACCTGCAGCGTGTATGCGATGTCGTGAAGCGATGGCGGGGCCTGCCCGTCGTCGTCGGCGATGCGCGCCGCGATTCCATCCGCCAGCGCGTCCGCCAGCAACTGCGCGCGCTGCCGCAGTTGCTCGGCGGTTTTGGCCGACAACGGAATCAGCGCCGGGCGCGCAAAGGTAACGTCTTGCCCGGCAGCGCAGCGCGCGTCGCGAATCGGCGCCGCTTCCAGCACCAGATGCGCATTAGTGCCGCTAAAGCCGAAGGAGCTGACCACGGCCGAACGTCCACCCTTCGCGTTCTCGGGCCACGGCTTCAGCGCCGTATTGACCGCGAACGGGCTGCCGGACAGGTCGATGTGCGGATTGAGGCGTTCGAAGCTCGCCGCCGGGGAAGTTGGCGATGCTTCAGTGCCAGTACCAGCTTGAGCGCGCCGGCGACACCGGCCGCGTAGAGCGTGTGACCGATGTTGCCCTTCACCGAGCCCAACGCGCAGTAGCCGCTTTTGTCGGTGTAGTGGCGGAAGGCCTGGGTGAGACCTTCCACTTCGATCGGATCGCCGAGCTTCGTGCCCGTTCCGTGCGCTTCGATCAGCTGGATGTCTTCCGGGTCGATCGCGAAGCGGTCGTAGACAGCGCGCATCAGGCGCGTCTGCGACACCGGGTTCGGCGCGGTGATGCCGTTGGTCTTGCCGTCCTGGTTGACGCCCCAGCCACGGATCACCGCGTGGACGATATCGCCGTCACGCTCGGCGTCAGCGAGGCGTTTCAGCACCAGCGCTCCCACGCCTTCACTGGGCACGAAGCCGTTCGCGCGGTGATCGAAGGCGAAGCAGCGGCCGTCTACCGAGAGCATGCCGGACTGACCCGTCCTGACGTGCATCGTCGGGCCCGCCATCACCGCCACGCCACCGGCCAGCGCGAGGTCGCAGTTGCCGGCGACCAGGCCGTCGCAGGCATTGGCAATCGCGACCAGCGAGGATGAGCACGCGGTGTCGATCGACAGGCACGGGCCCTGCAGGTTGAGGAAGTAGGCGATGCGCGCCGCGAGGATCGACATCGCCGCGCCGGTGAAGCCCTGGCTGCTGAGCTGATGCTCCCGCGAGCGCTGGTGGTAGTCGGTCGCGCCGCAGCCGACGTACACGCCGCAGCGGCTACCCGACAGCGTGCGCGGGTCGATCGCGGCGTTCTCGATCGCGTGCCAGCAGTTCTGCAGCATCAGCCGCTGCTGCGGGTCCATGCTCTCGGCTTCGGTCGGCGATATGTTGAAGAACAGCGGATCGAATGCGTCACAGTCGTCCAGGACGCCCATCCAGCGGCTGTTGGTGGTGCCCGGAATCGAAATGTCCGCGCTGAAGTAGCGTTCGATGTCCCAGCGCTGCGGCGGTACCGTATCGATGCAGTCCTTGCCGCTGGCGATGTTGCGCCAGAACGCATCGAGGTCGCCGGCGTGCGGGAACTGGCCGGCCATGCCGATGATGGCGATGGCGTCGCTGCCCTGGGGGCGGCGCCCAGCCTTGCCACGCCACGACGCCAGGGCGCGGGCGGACCGTGCAACCGGGCGCAGGTGCTCGGTGTTCGGCCTGGCATCGGTGGTTTCCACGGGCGGGGGGGACAGCTGCGATGCCGGGCGCGTCGGCAGCAGGCCGACGAGAAAACGTGCGAACTCGGCCAGGGTCGGATGGCTGTAGACCTTGGTCGCTTCGATACGGGTGCCATAGGCGGCGTTGATTCGGCGGACCCAGGTCACTCCCGTGATCGAATCCAGGCCGAGATCGACGAACTGCCGGTGCGCGTCGATCTCTTCCTCCGGCATGTGCAGTTCGTGCGCGAGCATGTGCCGGAGCGCAACGGAAAGTTCCGCCTCCGCGGCGATGGCATCCGTCGCGACGGGGTTGCCCGCCACGCCTGTCGTGGGCGTCGGCGATGTAATCGGCGATGACGCGCGTTCCGCGGCGACGCGCGCTGGCGTGGCGGCATTGGCAACGAACTGCGTCCCCGCGGCGCCCTGCGGCGTGATGCGCGCGACGACGAACTCGCAGAACTGGCGCAGGGTCGGATGGGCGTAGACCTTGGTCGCCTCGATACGGGTGCCGTAGGCGGCGTTGATTTTGCGAACCCAGGTCACCCCGGTTATCGAATCCAGACCGAGGTCGACGAATTGTGTGTCCTCGTCGATCTGGGCTGCATCCATCTGAAGCTCGGCCGCGAGCATGTGCTTCAGGGCATGCGCTATCTCGGGCGGCGCCGCGGCCATCTGCATCGTGATCGATGGGGGAGCGGCGTCCTCCTCGCCCTGGAAATGCTGGATCACGCCCTCCAGCGCGTGCGCCTTGCCGACGAAACTCTCGTCGTGCATCGCCAGTTCGCGCGCGTAGGTGTCCTCGATCGCGGCCAGGCCGGGTTCGGCGAAATACCGCTTCAACGCGCGCACGTCGGCGGGCGCCCGCGCTGCGATCGCGTCCGCCAGCGCCAGCGCCTGCGGCACCACTTCCAGGCGCGGCACGCAGGCGTGCGGCAATCCTTTCGCGCGCAGCTCGCTGCCGGTGTGCTCGACTGCGGTGAACAGGGTTTCCCGGGCGAGGTCGGGACCGAGCGTGGCCGGGAAGACCAGCGTCGATCCCGCGCCCGGCGTGAAACCGTACTGCATGTATGGGCTGATGTAGCGGCTTTCAGCGCTGAACACGCACAGGTCGGCGAACATGCCCAAGGTCCAGCCGCCGCCGATCGCGTGCCCCTGCATGGCGGCAACCACTGGCACGCTGCAACTCATCGGCAGCTGGTAGATCTTCGTGTCGGTGAACCTGGCGCTACCCTGCTGGATCGCCAACAGGCTGTCGCGGGTGCCGCCGCACGCGAAATAGGTGTCGTAGCCGCAGAGCACGACAGCGCGGTAATCGCCTGACGCTTCGACGTGAGCAAAGACCTCTTCCAGCCCGCGGACCAGTGCGGGCGAAAACATGTTCTTCGCCTCGCGATCGACCATGCGCACGACGAGCACGCCGTTGCCGCGAAGTTCGGTCTCGATGGCCGGGAATTCGGGTACGGGCCGCCGCGCTGCAACCTGGCTGCCCTCGCCCGCTGCCGCGTCTGATATTGCAGAAGCGTCTGAAAGCCGGGCCAGCACCGCGGCACGGCGGCGCGCGCGCAGCGCCGGTTCGCGTAGCGGGTATGCACCTGCCAGCGCCAAGGCATGCGCCAGCACGTCGGCCGCATCGCCACGTACGACCGCTGCCCCGGAAGCCAGTTCAGCGCCGGCAACCGTCGCAGGCCCGAACAGACAACGCTTCGCGCGACTGGCACCCAGGCGATGGCCGAACAACACGGCCGCCCGTCGCAGCAGCGCCGGGTGACGCCACAGTGCATCGGTCGAATAGCGCGCGCGTTCGGCGTGGACGCAGGCGTCCGCGCTCAATCCGAGCAGCCAGCCAGCGCCGTCGACATTGCCTTCGAATGCGACGACGACCGGCGCTGGGTATTCGCACAGCACATGCTGAAGCGCCGCCAGCTCGGAGTCGACCCGCTGCGCTTCGACGGCATCGCCGATGGTCGGCAGAAATCGATCGAGATCGCTGCGCAACACGACCGCAGCACCGCCGGCGTGCTGTGCCAGCTCGGCCAGTGTCTCGCGCAGATTGAATAACAGAGCGGCAGGAGTGGTGTCGTCGGCACTGCCGGCGAAACGCACGGAAACGGCCGCATCGGACACGTACTCGACCGCGATTCCCGGCCGCACCTGCGGCAGCGCAACGGGTACCGTCGCGGAAGGCAGCGCGTCGGATGCATCCGCGGCCGACCGATCGTGCGGGCCCAGACGCAATACGCAGTCCTGCAGCGCGGCGGCCATGTGTGTCTTCAGCAGGTGCAGCGATTCCCGCGGCTTCGTCGCAATGTTCGCGGCGAGCGACAACGCCGTGGCCATCGTTTTTTCACGCGCTACAACGGGAACAGTCCATCCCTTCTGCGCCAGCTCATCCCCGCGCAGAGCGCCACTGACGTAGATCAGGTCCTCCGTCCAGGCGTCGCCGAAACGGGTGGCCAGCAGTGCGGCCTCCGCAGCCGTGGGCTGCGCAGCACGCTGTGGATCGGAAAATCCGTAGCGCGATTCGCGCGCGCAGACCATGAAATCGCAGAGCGCGCCGAGCAGGAAGCCGGGGCCGTCGGCACCACCGCTCAGCACCGCGACGGTCGGCAGCGGAAACTCGACCACAGCGCGATACAGGCCAGCCGTGATGGCGTCGTCGAATGCATCCTGGCTGCCGCGCAGGGGATCATTCGCGACGCTGACGAACATCACCAGCCGGGTGTCCTCGCGCTCACGCAACTGTTCGAGCGCCAGCAACATTTGCGCGATGACGGCCCGATCCAGTACGGGTTGCAGCAGGACAATGGAGAACACACCGCTGCCATGTCCGCGTAATTCAACGTAAGCCGGCGGCGCATCCGCACCGGACCCGGCACCGAAATCCGCCTCCGGCGATGACAAGGCGATCCGCGATGTGCCGGTGGGCCGCTGTGCCGGTACTGCATCGATCGAGTCGACCTCACGCAATCGCATGGCGTTGGGCTTGGCCATGGTCGCGCCGGCGCGCACGTGCGTTCCCGGCGACGCCGCCGACGGCAGGAAGACGATCCGCGTGCCGGTCTCGGACAAGGCCGGCCTCGTCGCGGCGGTTTCCGCGAGGGCGGGCGCCGCGGCGCGGATAACACCGTCCTGAGTCGACGGCTGGCCGGGTACGTCGTCGAACGCGCGCGTCCACGCCAGGTGCAGGCCGTCCGCCCGCAGGCAGGACTTGCCGTGCGCGTCGTACAGCGCGATGTCGCAGCGCCCGGAATCGTCGTCCCGGTTCAGGACGAGATAGGCCGGCCGGTCGCCGCCGGAGCACAGGCGTACCGACTGCACCGCGCGCATCGAGACATCGGACGGCACGGTCGGCGCCAGCCCGAGTTCGTCCAACAGCCAGGCGGCGGCAAGCGGCACGGATGCGAGCGCGTCCGGCGGCAGCGCCCATGGCGCGGCGTCGGCTGTTTCGGCGGCGAACGCAAGCACCACCTCGGGCCCCGTACGCGCGAGGCGGTGCGCGGGCAAGCCTCGCATGCCGAACATCGCCATCCGGTCGGCATTGGCCGAGGTGCCGTGCGCGAGGCGTGCGGTCAGCGCCGCCACGTCTGCCCCGCCCTGCGCCTCCCGCGTCGCGAACGACGCGCGGCCCTGGCAATGCACGCGTTCAAGGCCGTCTCGAATCACGTAGATTTCGAAGTCCAGCGTGTCGTCGGTGTCGGGCAGCAGCGCGATGTGCAGCTCGCCGCTTTCGTCGACGAGGATCGGATCGTCGGTAACGACGTCCGCAAAGTGCAAGTCGCGTGCGGCGATATCCTCGGGATACGCCGTGGCGATCGCCGCGCGTGCCATTTCCAGGCTCAGCAGCGCCGGCAAGCGCCGCCGGCCGGCGGCGTCCTGCACCAGGAAATGCTCATCGCCCTTCAAAGCGACGCTGTAGGCCGGGCCCCGCAAAGTCGAGGTGTTTCGCTGCAGAAGCGGATGGGTTGCTGCCGTGATCCGGGCGTTCCCCAACGTACGATGCGGCTCGATCCAGTGACGATCGCGTGCAAAGGGATAAGTCGGCAGCGGGATGCGCCTGGGGCGCGTACCGGCATATAGCCGTGCCCAATCGAACTCGACGCCCTTGACCCAGTGCTCCGCGATCCTCGCCAGATCCCGCTGGACCAGCCAGCCGTCGCGGCGTTCGGTGAATGCGGGATCGACTTTGCACGCGGCGAGAAATTCCTTGTGCTTGCGCACGCCGCCTCGGTACGGGCCGGGGCCGGTATGCGCGGCCTCCGTCAGCGCCTGCAGCTGACTACACAGGTCGTCCAACGACAGCGCGACGAAGGCGATGCGTTCATCCATCGCCTCCCTTCCGACCTGCAAGGTGTACGCGATATCACGCAGGGAAGCGTCGGCGGCGGCGCGTTGCAGGAAGCCGAGCAACCGCTCAATTTTCGACTGCAACTGCTCTGGCGTGCGCGCCGACAAGGGCACCACACAGGCGCCGTCGCTGTCGCGTTCCGAGAGGCCGTCGGCGTTGACCGGCGCCAATGGCGGCTCCTGCAACACCAGATGCGCGTTGGCCCCGCCAGCACCGAAGGACGAGATGCCTGCGATGCGTGGAACCTCGCGAGCCGCGGTGGTTTCGCCGAGTACGGGCCGGAGCCAGGGCGCCAGGGTGCGCTGCAGACGGAACGGCGTCGTGGAGAAATCGATCTCGTCGTTGACTTCGTCCGCGTGCAGGGTCGGCACCAGTTGCCCATGCCGGAACTGCAACAACACCTTGGTCAGGGCCGCGATGCCGGCGGCCGACTCGCAGTGACCAATATTGGATTTCAACGATCCGATCGCGCAGTGCTGGCGCTCCACGCCAGCATCGGCCGGCGCACGGCGGCTGGCGCGGAAGGCCTTGGTCAGGCCGGCGACTTCAATGGGATCGCCGAGCGCAGTACCGGTGCCGTGGGCCTCGATGTAGCTTACTTCGGCGGAATCGACGTTGGCACGAGCCAGCGCGGACGACACGACCTCCGCTTGCGCGGCCGGGTTGGGCACCGTGTAACCGTGGGTGCGGCCACCGGTGTTCAGCGCGCTGCCCTTGATCACCGCGTAAACGGTGTCGCCGTCGCGCAGCGCATGATCCAGCGGCTTGAGCACCACTGCGCCGACGCCTTCGGCATCGACGAAGCCGTCGGCGTTGCGGCCGAAGGAGCGGCATTGCGCCCCTTCCGACAACATCCCGAGCGCGGTGAGTTCCAGCATGTGCTGCGGATCGACGATCAGGCTGACGCCGCCGGCGATCGCGGCCTCGCACATGCCGCTGTACAGGCTGTCCAATGCGACATGGATCGCGGTCAGCGATGAAGAGCAGGCGCTATCCACCGCAAGCGAAGGGCCGGAGAAATCGAACAGGAAAGAGACCCGGTTGGCGATCGAGTAGAACAGTGGCTGCACGGTGTAGCGCGAGTTCATCACGCCGACGAACACGCCGACTTTTCCGCCCGGAGCGAGCGTCGCGGGCGTGTAGCCACTATCCTCGATCGCGTGATAGCTGGTTTCCAGGAACAGGCGTTCCTGCGGATCGATCTTCTTCGCTTCCTTCGGCGCGATCCGGAAGAACAGCGGATCGAACTTGTCGATATCTTCGATGAACCCGCCCCAGCGGGTGCAGCTCTTGCCGGGCTTGCCCTTCTCCGGATCGTAATAGTCCTGCCAGCGCCAACGGTCGGCGGGGACTTCGCTCGCACAGCTGCGGCCGGATGCCAGGTTGTCCCAGAACGATTCCAGATCAGGCGCCTGCGGATAGCGGCCACTGACGCCAATGATGGCGACGTCGAAGCGCGCAGCGCGCTCCGCTGGCACGTCGACCGAAGGTAGCGGGTCCGCTGCCGGCTGCATCCGCAGCGCATGCGGTAGGTCGCTGCGCGGCGCCCACCGTCGGCGGCCGGAGCGATCCAGCTGCTTGCCCGGTGCGCGCGTGGCGGACGTCGACACGGTCGGCACGTGCGTCGATGGAAGAGCCGCCGCAGCGGTGGCCGGCACCGTCGCCGCGTGTGCGGAAGCCACGCGCGCCACGGCTGCCCGATCCTGTTCCAGGAAATGTGTGACCAGGCCGTCAATGCTCTGCACTTCGAAAAACAGCGTGCTGCGCGTGTCCGGAAAGAGCGTGCGGAAATGCGTGGTCAGATGTACGACCAGAATGCTGTCCAGCCCATAGTGTTCCAGCGGCTTGTGGGTTTCGATCTCGCCCACGTCCATCCGCAGCGCGCCCGCGATCATCTCCCGGAAAAGCAGTGCACAGGTCGCGCGCAGTGCGGCATCGTCGGTCGCAACCAGCGCGGAGGTGCTGGCCGGCAGGGATGTCGTCGCGGGCACGGATGTCACTGCCGCGGAAGCCTTCTCACGCGCTGCGGGCCGAGACAGTGCGGCGACCGGCGCGCCCTTGGGAATCGCCGTCTTCGCAGGCGCAACCGGCGGTGCCAGCCGCTGGCGAACCACGCCGTCGCTTCTCGCCGTCAGTACCAACTGGCCCAGCCCATGATCCGCGTGAGCCGGGAAGCGGATTTCGCGGAAGCGCTCGGCCTTTAGCAGCGATTCCCATTGCGTCGGAGACAGGCACGGGCTGCCAGGCAGGCGCAGCTTCTCGTCCTCGTACAGCCACCAGCCATCGAGCAGACCAAAGGTGAAATGCGTCTGCCACGACCACGCGCTGATCTCGTTGACCAACAGCAACCCACCGCGCCTGAGCAGTGCCTTGGCGTTGCGCACCGTCTCGCGCATGTCGGAAGTGGCGTGCAGCACGTTGGTCGCGATCACCGCGTCGTAGCGGTTGCCCTCGATCGACTGCAACGAAAGCGGTTTGCCCACATCGAAGATCGCCGTGCGCAGCGCCCGGAACTCCGGTTGGTAGGTCTCTTGCGCATGCAGCAGGAAGGCTTTGGAAAGGTCGGTGTAGCAATACTCTTCGACGAGGTCACCGAAACCGCGCAGCATCGGCAGCAGCCCGGCAGTCGTGCCGCCGGTGCCCGCGCCGATTTCGAGCAGGCGCAGGCCGCGCTCGCCGCGGGCGGCCCGGCTGACGAGTTCCGCACGCAGGTTTTCGCCAAGCACTCGATTGAAGTGATCGGCGATCAGGTTGTGCTTGTAGATGCCCTCGACCAGATGCATCGACGAATCGGGGAACAGCACGTCGGTAGCGGGCGTCGTTCCCGCCAGGATTTCAGGCAGCCTGCGCAGGCAAGCGTCGATCAGGGTGAGATAGGCGCGATGGTTGGCGTTCTTGCACCAGCCCGGCATCGCCGTGTCCCAACGCGACCACAGCGCTTCGACGGCTTCGTCAGTGAGAAAACGGCAATGCCCGGTCAGCGGATCGACGGCGACAAGCCGGTGCGCTTCGAGATGAAACAGGTTCGCCGCCAACCAGCGGCGGTGCGAGGGCCGCAGCATGGCGGAGCACTCGGCGGGCGCGTATTCGCCCTGCGCATCGGCGAACAGCGCACGAACCTGGGCCGCGACGATCGCGGTGGCCAGACGCTCGGCATCGCCTGGCAGACAGGCGGCTTGCAGGTCGGACGCGGAGATAGGCGGCAGCGCGTGATGGCCTGTTGGAGTCGTGTCCGATGCGTTCATGCGCGTCACCAGCCCCCTGTCGAATTCGTGGATCTTTCGTGGTCCAGG
The DNA here is from genome assembly GCF_025398735.1 of Tahibacter amnicola. Lineage (NCBI taxonomy): Bacteria > Pseudomonadati > Pseudomonadota > Gammaproteobacteria > Lysobacterales > Rhodanobacteraceae > Tahibacter > Tahibacter amnicola. The sequence continues at coordinate 3,631,951 of NZ_CP104694.1, read as the reverse complement.
CGACATCGAATCTGTTCCGATGCCACCGGATCATCGAGCGCTGCATCACAAACCGCTTTCACCGTCATCCGTTGGTCGATGGGCCCGGCTTCGCTCACGCCCGGCGCACCGGGCGCTGGACAACGCGTTCTCGTCATCGACAGGCAAACGGATGCGCCCCTCAGAAGACTCCAGCGTGACGCCGGAGGCCTGCACGAGACGATCTGTAATGAGTTGACGAATCCAATCGAAGGGAGACGACACTTCTGAGACAAATACGTCCAATGCTCGATCCTTAAGGGCCACGTCACGGCGAAGCCGCGCCCGCGGCACACATCCCTCAAGCAAACAGGGGCTCACCCCGGAGATCGGCCCAAGTCAACGATCTCTACATTTCAGTGCTATTGCGTTATGGAGACATCGCTTCCTAATCTCATATAAATATAAACAGACTGTCTGGAATATTGTCAATGCGAGCATTTGCTGAGTAGACGTTGTTGCAAACGTATTCTTAGAACTCAACTTGCGAATGACTCGTATTCCCACAGAATGGCTAATCAACATGTCAGTTCGTACATAGTTGGCTAACTGACAGGTGTGATCGACTGCACACGTGAACGACGCATCAGCGCAACATCGAACAGCGGACGCAAGGCCGCGTACGAGCTGAGTCCATGCGGAAATTGCCTATTGCTACGCCAACCAAGCGTCGAATCCGCCATCAGCCAAATGCGACGCCACATCGGCGACACACTGCCGAGGCAATGTGCGCGATTGGCCCGCAGACTCGCGCCACGCTGCGCGTGCCGGTCCTTGCGCAATTGTTGTACTGGCCGGTTTGACAACCTGCTCTTCCGCAATTGGTGTACTGACCAGTTTGACAACCTGATCGGTGCGGCCATGCAGTGCGCGCCGATGCAACAATCTTTCGCTGTGGGAGTTGGCATTCTTACTCCAATGGGCATTGATGCTTGCTATTCGGAGCGATTACTGCTAGCAGAATCCGTGCACTCAAATGGATTGGCGCACGCGGACATATTGGCGAAACGCTTCCGACGCTCTGCTTGCCTAATTGAACGTTGCACTAGTACTAAACCGAACATTAGTCATTCTTCCCAACGTAAGCGGGGAATAGTCGTCGCGCGAATCACGACGCAGCAGATGCGTCCGACATGTCCCGCCCCGGGTCCGCACTCACCCGGCTTGCGATCCCGCCCACGCGAAGCCACCGCGACAATCAGCGCGCAATGCGTTCGCCTGTACCAGCGGTAGGCGAACGTGGAGCTATTGCCTGGCCGATGACGCTGGCCACGCGGACGATGTCGCCGGCAACCCACGAGCCATGTCCGGCTTCCGCACCGATCGGCCGGGTCGCGAAGAACAGATCGAACACGTGCCAGAAATCGGGACGCGGCGCCCCGGTCGCGCGCCTGGCCTGTTTCTGCCTCTCGAGGCAGTGCTGATGCGGGCGTTCTTTCGGCATAGGGATGACACGCTCGACCATCCCGTTCCGCCGTGGCGGCTTGGGACGAGGACACTGCGGGAGCACGCCAAACTGGCGTGACTTGTCCCCCGGTGCGTTGCCCTGCCCGGGACTGCTCGGCAGCGAGGTGCGCAGGCTTCCGTTTCTATCCGGGGTTGGATTCGCGTCCCGCCCTGCCGGCGAAATGTCCGGCGTTGGCTCCCTCACCCGCATCCTCCGCCCGGCCCCGCGGAATGTTCGGTTTCCCATCCGTCGGGCGTTAAAGATGGCGGCCACATCAATCAACACTTAACCAACAGGTAGGACCATGAACACGATGCAATCCGCGCACTTGCGCGGCAAGGGGTTGCACTCTGGCGCGCCGCGCCTGCGCACCCTGTGGCTGGCGGGCGCCCTGCTGGGTGGCCTGAGCTTGCAAGCCGGCGCCGAAACCTACAACGTGAACGTGTCCAGTGACGCCCCGCAGGACCCGGCCACCACCACCAAGTGCGCGGCCCAGGGCGATACCTCACACTGCTCGCTGCGCGCCGCGATCATGTTCGGCAATACGCGCGCCGGCTCTCACATCATCAACTTCGTCGGCGTCACTTCGATCACCGTGGTCAATGGCGGGCTGCCGCAGATGCGCGCGCCGTACACGGTCAACGGCAACAAGGTGACGATCAACGGCAATGGTCGTAGTTGCCTGGATCTCACCGATTCGGGAACTGCCGCGCTGGGCCATGCCAACGGCGCCACTGGTTCCAAGATCTACAATCTCGTGATCGGCAACTGCAACGGCAACGGCATCAGCGCCAACGGCCACAACTATACGTTCAGTGGCAACTACATCGGCGTGAACGCGACCGGCGCCATCGCGATGCCCAATACGGGCGACGGCATCTCCCTCTCGGCGTCGCACGTCTATCCCGATACCAGTTCCGGCTTCCTGTCCAATCTGTATTCGCAATTTCCGGTGCAGCCGGTCGACGCTTCCGCTGTCAACGCCTTTCAGAGCCAGTTGGCCACGACGCTGGCCTCACTGCAACCCGTGTACGTCACCGGCAACGTCATCTCCGGTAACGGCGGCGACGGCATCGAGATTTTCAGTCAGAACCTCGCTGCGGTATTCGTCAGCAGCAACATGATCGGCACCGACCTCACCGGCAACGTCGCCATCGCGAACGGCGGCCACGGCGTCAACCTCACGGGTACGACCTTCGGCAACATGATCGGACCGGGAAATGTCATCAGCGGCAACGGTGGCAACGGCATCAATGACGTGTCCGGTGCGGTATACCTGCCGAACTTCATCATGGGCAACCGCATCGGCCTTAGCGCCGCCAACCAGGCTGTGCATGTCGGCAACACCTTGAGCGGCATCTATGTCGATTCCAGGCCCGATACGTCGGGCACCAGCTTCAACCCGAGTTCCACGGCCGCCGTCATCGGCCCGGCCAACCTGATCTCGGACAACAAGGGCGCAAACAACAACGCCTTTCCTGACGTGGGTGCGGACTATGCCGGTGTCATGATCACGGGCGCGAGCAATGGCGTGAAGGTGCTCTACAACACCATCGGTTTAGCCGAGTTTCCTACCGGCACGCCGATCAACTCCACCGCCTTCGGCAACAAAGGCGACGGCATCATCGTCACCACCACTGGCAATGCCATCACTGGCAACATCGTCTCGGCCAACGCACGCCACGGCATCACCGTACGTGGCAGCAGTACCAACAGCACGAGCATCACCAAAAACCTGGTGGGCATCAGCCCGAGGTTCGCCAACGTTACGACCCTGGGTAACGGCGTGGACGGCATCCATATCGAAACTGCCGCCTCCACGACAGTAGGCGGCCCCAATGCAACCGACCGCAATGTGGTCGTCGCGAACAAGCGCAATGGCATCAAGCTTTACAATGGTGGTGGCGACACCAGCGGCTGGGCCAATCTGTTCCAGCGTAACCGCGTGCATGGCAATGCCAAAACGCTGGCAGGCGTGGACATCGATCTTGAGCACACCGCCAATGCCGCCGACTTCGACCACAGCGAATTCCCTGCCAACTACGCGAACCGCGATCAGAACACGCCGCAGATCTGCGCGGGCAACGAGATCTCCGGTCCGTGCGTGGGCGCCCCTACGCCCACCAACGCAGGTGCGAACACTGCGGTGCGATGGACGATTACTACCCATGGCCCGGCCAATTTTCGCGCCGAGTTCTTCTCGATCAATGCCGCCACGACCACCGCGGCAACTTCAATGGTCTTTCTGGGCGAGCAGTTGATCACCACTGACGCGGCCGGCAAACCCAACAGCGGCAATTGTCCGGCGGCGCGTTGCACTGCCAGTCTACCGCCTGTATCCAGCGGGCGCCGTGTCGTGATGACTGTAACTGACGTCACGCCGCTGACGAATGTGCCTTCCGGAAGCGGTTGGCAGGGACAGCTGAAGTGTTTCCTTGGCAACAACGGGATCATTCTGTCGGCCTGCAACGCCAACAACACTTCGGAGTACTCGAACGTGGTTGCCATCGCCGGAGGCGACGTACTGTTTGCCAACGGCTACGACCTTTAACCGCGTCTGGTCAATGCAGTCAGCGAAGCCCGTGCCATGCGCGGGCTTCGTGCATTTCGGGGTCTGCTGCGGTGCGGCGAGGTCTGAAGGATTCTCTGACCGGCCTCGGAAAACATAAGGTCTCCCTATCGCTTTCCGCACGTGTCGATCCTTCTGCACTCGCGGCAATCCCTGCCAACTTGTCGTACCGTTGCGGAACAACCGGGAGGTTTTCCCTTGCTTAAGCTGTAAAGATCCGAGTCAGTTTCCCGATCCAGGCAAGAAGATCCTTCAAAGCCCCGGTCACCAGCGCCGCGCACGCCGGGCCTTGGCAGCGCCACTCCAATCACTCAATAGCAGGCTCAGGTTGCCAACGTCGGCGGTCTCTCTCCCGGACTTGCGGGGAGGAGCTTCTTGATGAAGTCGAACAGCAGCACCGAACCCGTTCCGAACGCGATGGCCAGCAAGACGCTGTGTAGCGACGGTGCGGAAAAGTGAAAAAGCCTGGCCACTCCCGGCACGACAATGCAGATTGTAATGACGACGCCTGCTGTCGCGGCTATCCACCAAAATGCCGCGTGCCCGCGCTCCCACAGGCTTGCGAGCGTCGATCCACGCGCCATATTGACTCGTACAAGTGTCAAGTTGCCGGCAGTCAGCGTGATCAATGCCAGTGCGCGCGCAGTGCCCTCGTCATTGCCAGCGAGAGCAACAGTGTAAACAAGGATTGTCGCTGCCAGTAGCAGGCCGCCTTGCACCAGGCCTAACGCGAAATGCTTCCCGGCGACCAACGGTTCGCGTGATGGCCGCGGCGGGCGGTCCATCAAATCGCGCGCGGCCGGAGTACTCTCAAACGCGATGGAGCACACCGGATCGATAACCATCTCAATCAGCACGACGTGAGCCGGCAGCAACAGCGTCGGAAGACCGAATAGCAACGGCAGTAGCGCCAAACCGGCGATCGGCAGATGGATGGCAATGATGTAGACCATCGCTTTGCGCAGGTTGTCGAAGATCCGACGCCCCTGGCGGATCCCTTCAACGAGATCGCCCACGTCGTCGTTCAGAAGCACGATACCAGCTGCTTCCCGGGCGACATCGGTTGCCCGGGAACCTAGGGCCAGGCCGATGTGCGCTGCTTTCAGCGCTGGCGCGTCGTTGACGCCATCGCCTGTCATGGCGACAACCTCTCCGGCGCGCTGCAGCGCCTCGACCAAACGCAGCTTCTGTTCGGGTCGAATCCGCGCGAACACGCGGACCGCACGCACCACTTTATCGAGTTGTGCGTCGTCCATTCCATCGAGCATCGTGCCGTCGACGACGCCAGGCCCTGTATCGATACCAGCCTGACGGGCAATTTCTCGCGCTGTCGCCGGATAGTCCCCGGTAATCATCACGACGGCGATACCTGCCGCGCGGGCAGTCGCGATAGCGGAAGCGGCACCGGCCCGTAGTGGATCCTCGAAGGCGAGCAGCCCGATCCACTGAAATGCAATCTCGGAAGGTCTATCGATGCTTTCGTCCCCGCCCAGTTGCGCTGCGGCAACTGCCAGCACCCGGAGTCCCTGCCGCGCTAGCGCCTCCACGTCAGCGCATCGGCGCTTGTACACAGCGTCATCGAGCCGGCACAGTCGCGCGATCGCCTCAGGCGCTCCCTTGGACGCGACAACACGGCGACCGAGCGTGTCTTGCCAGACTCGGGTCAGCGCCGGCAGCTCATGGGTCAGTCCATACTCATGCCGGAGTGGCCACTCCTCGTGCAAGTGTTCGGTGCCGGTGAGCGTACGCACCGCGAGAGTGGTGGTCGCACGATCCATGGGGTCGATTGCCCGTCGCTTGCTCGCCAGCACTCCGTATTCCAATAGCGTGTGAAATGCTTCAGGAAGCACGGTCTCGTCGCCTCGCAAATGCATCGTTTCGCCGTCGATACTCAAGGCGCGGACGCGCATGCGGTTCTCCGTCAGAGTGCCGGTCTTGTCCAGGCACAACACGGTGGTAGCGCCTAATGCCTCCACCACGGCCGGCCGCCGAACCAGTACCTTTTGCCGCGCAAGCCGCCACGCACCGAGTGCGAGAAATACGGCCAGCACCATAGGAAACTCCTCTGGCAGTATCGCCATCGCCAGTGCAATACCCGTCTGAGCGCCGTCGAACCAGGCATCGCGCAGCACTCCATTTAGCAACACCACTATTCCGCAGACGATCAACGCAAGGAGACCAAACAGGCGCACCAGACGTCCGATGTTTTGCTGCAGCGGCGTCGCCGTCAGGTCGATCGCGGCCAAGGCCAGCCCGATGCGTCCGGCCTGCGTGGCGATGCCGGTGGCGCGAACTTCGGCAATGCCGTGGCCCGCCACGACGAGGGTTCCCGCGTATATCCACGGTTGGCCGTCCCCGCCAGGGGAGCCTGGTGTCGGTTCGTCAACCACACATTTTTGCACCGGCGCCGACTCGCCAGTCAGAAGTGACTCATCGATCGATAGCTGGTCCGCGCGCCGCAACACCCCATCTGCAGGCACGCGCTCGCCCTCGCTGATCAGAATCAGATCTCCCACGACGACATCCGTCGCTGCGATACGTCGCTCGATGCCGTCGCGCATCACGCGTGCGGTCGGTGCCCCCAGCGTACGCAGTGCTTCAAGCGCGTGCTCGCTGCGCGCTTGCTGCACGACGACAAGCGCCACAGTCAGCGCGGCAAATCCGGCCAGCAGCACACCCTGGGACGGATCGCCAATCACCAGGTAGAGTGAGGCGGCGCAAATGAGTAGCAGGAACATCGGCTCACGTAACACACCGACGGCGAGCCGCAGCAACGTGCGTCGCGGCGGCTGCGGCAGCGCGTTTGGTCCACCTACCTGCAGTCGGTGAAGCGCCTCCGTGGAGGCTAGTCCAGACCATACCGCCGAAGTGGTATCCCGTGTACTTGTGCGGCTGATGAAATCGGTCCTCAACATAGGCCACTCGGTTTGCATACTCCAATAACCTGTCGGCTACCGCGACGCCCTGTCGATCACACGTGGCGCACGGCGCAGCGAGCGCCGTGAATCGACCGAGCCGATTCCTCGCGGGCAGATCTACGCTGACCGCTGGTCAAATTGATCGCATGGTAGAAACCGCACCATCTTCATCGCCGGGTGACAGCCACTCCATCCGCATCGTCCAGGTCACGCGGCTTGCTCGTTTCGCTGGAGGTCACTGTGCTTACCAATGCGACCAGTTGTTCTGAAATTCCAGCTATGAGGTCGTCGGCACTGATCACACCACAAAGCACACCGTTTGCGTCGACGACCGGCATGCGACGCACACCACGGCAGCGCATGACCTGGACCACGTCGAAGAGGATGTCATCGTCACGGCAAACGACGATGGAGGCAGTCATGACCTCAGCGACGGTATGTTGTGACGGATCACGACCACGCGCGACTACGGACACAACAATGTCGCGATCAGTGAGCATGCCGACAGGCCGCCTGGCGTCGTCTGTCCCGGCAACGACAACGAGCGTGCCAACTTGATGGCGACTCATCAGATCCGCTGCTTCCATCAGCGACATGGACGGTACCGCGCTGATCACGCGACGTGTGCAGAGGTTGGCAATGCGCATGGGAGGCTCCCCGCCCCGATCGCGGTGGCGATCGTCTACGGGTCATCCTGCGCCCCTTGGCGCGCCGATTGTTGACGCCGGTCAAGCCAGGCCGAATTCGGCCATGGTTTGATAAAGGTCAAGTTCCGACCTCGTCAGTGCGCTACGTTGCGTACAGCTCGCCTGGCCCGCAACACACACCATGACGAACTCGACACATCGCCCAGATCTGTCCCCGACCGCGGAGTATTCGACGCACCTGGCCGTTCGGCGGCTCGGTATCGATACATACCAGGAGTCTGTGGCGTATGTACGCAGCGATTGTGTTGTTTGCCGTTCCGTTGGAGTCGAGGCCCAGTCTCGAGTGCTTGTGCGTAACGGCCATCGCAGCATTGTCGCAACGCTCAACGTCATCACCGGCGACTGGTTGGAACCTGGCCATGTTGGCCTTTCGGAAGCCGCCTGGCGACGGCTGGAAGCCCACGATGGCGACACCGTGAACCTGGCCCACGCTCCCCCGCCGGATTCGGCCAGCGACCTGCGGGCCAAGGTCTACGGCCACCGACTTGACCAGTCGCAGTACGAGCGGTTGCTGCGCGACGCCGTCGCTGGTCGATTGTCCGACATCGAGCTGGCAGCCTTCGTTACGGCCTGCGCGCAACCGCAATTCGACGTCGACGAAAACATTGCACTAACCCAGGCAATGGTGAGCGTGGGCGAGCAGTTGCAGTGGCCGCAAACCTTGGTATTGGACAAGCACTGTGTCGGGGGGCTGCCAGGTAATCGTACAACCCCCATTGTCGTGGCCATCGTCGCCGCGGCTGGCTGTCTGATCCCGAAGACCTCATCGCGCGCGATCACCTCACCGGCGGGTACGGCCGACACGATGGCGACGCTGACTGACGTCGACCTCGACCTGCGCACCATGCGCCGCGTCGTCGAGCGCGAGAACGGATGTCTCGTATGGGGCGGCGCAGTGGGTCTGAGCCCGGCCGACGATGTCTTGATCCGCGTTGAGCGCCCGCTGGACTTCGACAGTGACGCGCAACTGACAGCCAGCGTGCTGTCAAAGAAGAAGGCCGCCGGCTCAACCCATGTCCTGATCGATGTGCCTGTGGGTCCGACTGCCAAGATTCGCACGCCGGCCGCTGCAGCGATGCTCGCGAGCCGCATCCAAGCGGTTGCGGCTGCCATCGGCCTGACGGTACGGATCGAGATCACCGACGGCCGCCAGCCGATCGGCCGCGGCATAGGCCCCGCGCTTGAGGCACGGGATGTCCTCGCCGTCCTGCGCAATACTTCGGACGCGCCGGCCGACCTGCGGCGGCGAGCCCTTGATCTGGCCGCCGCCGTGCTTGCGTTCGATCCGGCGATGCCTGGGCACGCCGGTGTACGTAAAGCGCAAATGCTGCTCGATTCTGGTGCCGCCTGGGCAAAATTCGAAGCCATTTGCACAGCCCAGGGCGGACTGCGCGAACCGCCCGCGGCGCGCCATAGCAGCGACGTTTCCGCCGCGTCCAACGGCGTGGTAGTCAATATCGACAACCGGCGGCTTGCCAAGTTGGCAAAGCTGGCGGGCGCACCGCGCAGCCCAGCCGCTGGCGTGCTTCTCAATGTGTCACTCGGCTCTCCGATCGTCGCTGGCCAACCGCTGTTCACACTGCATGCCGATTCTCGCGGCGAGATGGCCTACGCTCGCGCCTATCTGGCGCAGCATCCCGACATACTGCGCATTGAAGAACCGACGCCATGAGACCCCTCTTCTTCGCGTTCCCGAAAAACCACGTGCTAGCCAGGTCGCTTGCAGCAGACTGCAATGCCGAGATGGGCGAACTGCGATGGCATCGGTTTCCGGACGGCGAGTCACTGGTAACACTGGACGCCGACTGCCAGCAACGCGACATCGTTATCGTATGCACGCTACGCGATCCGGACGGTCACGCGCTGCCGCTGCTGTTCGCTGCACGCACCGCGCGGGAACTTGGTGCTCGATCGGTCGGGCTTGTGGCGCCGTATCTCGCCTACCTGCGCCAGGATGCAAACTTCCATCCGGGCGAGGCTATCAGCTCCGTACATTTTGCTGCCTTCATTTCATGGACTTTCGATTGGCTGGCGACCGTCGATCCTCACTTGCATCGACATTCCGATCTTGAAGCGCTGTTCGACATTCCGGCGCGGCGGGCCAGTGCGATGTCAGTCGTCGCCGACTGGATCGGCGCCCACGTACAGTCGCCCATCCTTGTCGGGCCCGACAGCGAGAGCGCGCAGTGGGTCCAACCCGTCGCAGCCCAGCTAAACGCCCCTCTGGTCGTGCTCGCAAAAGAGCGTCATGGTGATCGTTCCGTAGAAGTCACCCTGCCCGACCGCGACATCATCGCTGGCCATACGCCAGTGCTGGTCGACGACATCATCTCTTCGGGGCACACCTTGCTTGAGACGTTGCGTGTGCTGCGTGAAGTGCGGGCACAACCCGCGATCTGCATTGCCGTCCACGGACTGTTTGCCGACGGGGCCGACCAGCGCCTGCTCGCCGCGGGCGCACAGCGTCTGGTAACAACGAATTGTGTCGAGCACTCCAGCAACGAAATCGACGTCACGCCCATACTCGTACCGCTCCTGCTGGATCTGTTGACGATCCGCCCGCCGTAGCCGCGTGCATCGCATGAACGCGTGGTCGCGACGATACGAGATCGCCCCTGCAATCGCCCCCTGCCGTGCGTGATCCAGTTTGGCCGCCTGACATAGCCTGAGCACCGTGCGCCCCTCCGGTTCAGGTGCCTCTGTGCACTTCTACGCACCGAACGGACGCTTCAAAGTCGCCCGCGTAAGTCGTTGATCCACCGACGATCCACGGTCGCGCGCCGCGTGTGCCGAGGCGTTGCGCGCGCTTTGTAGCGCCTGGCCGGAGTCTGACCGGCCTCGGGGTGGAGACGTCAAGGCAATGCCGTGAGCGCCTGCGTCGGGAGGTTGCGGCACGACGCGATCCGCTGCCGCCACGGTTTTCCGGTCTTTCTGCGACCGGCTTCCACGATCAGGCACGCGCCGGCAATTGCCGCGGAAACTCAAGAAAGAACGACACCCCCTCGCCCGGCTTCGTTTCCAGCCGAATCCGCCCGCCCAGTTTGTGGGTCACCAGGTTGTAGACGATCGATAGGCCGAGTCCGGAGCTGCCACTGCTGCGCCGGGTGGTGAAGAACGGTTCGAACGCCTGCTCGGCAACGGTGGCCGGCATGCCGACGCCGTCGTCGCTGTAATGCAATGCCACGGTGCTGCCGTGGTTCTGAACGGCGATTCGCATCGTGCCGCCACGCTCGGGAACAAAGGCATGGATCAGGGAGTTGTTGACCAGGTTGGTCACGATCTGGAACAGGGCGCCGGGATAGGTCTCCAGTTCGATATCGCCGGGACAATCGATCTCCAGGCGATGTGGACTCCGCTTCAGCATCGGCCGCAGCGTGTCCTGCACTTCGCCGAGGTAGGTTCGCAGATCGAAACGCCGGGCAAGTTCACTGGTCTGGTCGACGGCGACCTGTTTGAAGCTGTCGATCAGCCCGCGCATGCGTTCCAGGCTGCTCAGGATCAGCCGGCACGCTTCGTCAAGGCTGCCGCGCCAGTCGGATAAGTCACGGCGGCTGAGCGTCTGTGCGTCAATCTTCGCCCCCAGGTCGCGATTGATATCGCGTTGGTGGGAGGCAGCGGTGACGGCAATGCCAAGAGGCGTATTCAGTTCATGCGCCACACCGGCCACCAGCTGCCCCAGCGATGCCATGCGTTCGGCCTCGACCAACTGGCGCTGCGTCCCCTGCAGCATGGCCAGGGTGTCTTCAGCCAGCCCCTTGGCGCGCGACAACTCGACCGTGCGCTCCTCCACCAGCAGCTCGAGCCGGCGCGTATGGTTGCGGATGCGGGCAGTACGCCAGCGATAGCCCAGAACCAGCGCCAGCAGCACCGACAGGGCGTAGCTCAGGTAAGCAACGCCGCTGCGGTACCAGGGCGGCAACACCGTCAATGCCAGGCTGGCACCGGATTCGTTCCAGATACCGAACGGGTTCGCCGCCTTGATCCGAAATCGGTAGTGGCCGGCAGGCAGGTTGGTATAGGTGGCACGGCGGTTGCGGTAGTCGGTCTCGATCCAGGCCGTGTCGAAGCCTTCCAGCTGATAGGCGAACCGGTTGCGGCGCGGGTCGCTGAAATCCAGCGCGGCGAACTCGAATGCAATCTGGCTCTCCCGATGCGTCAGCGTCAGTGTCGGCAGCGAATCGATCGGCCGCGGCAGGGTGAATCCCTCCCCTTCTCCCTGCAACGGCACCGATTTGTTGAAGAGCAGGAAATCCGTCAGCAGCACCGGCGGTGGCGTGCGATCCGTCGCGATGCGCTCCGGGTGGAACCGGTTGAAGCCGCGGATGCCGCCGAAGAACATCTCGCCGTCCGCGCTGCGGAAATAGGCGCCGGAATTGAATTCGTCGCTCTGCAGGCCATCGCGGGCGGTGTAGTTGGTGAAACGCTGTTCTTTGGGGTCGAAGCGCGATAGCCCGCCGTTCGAACTCACCCACAGCTCGCCGTTGCCATCTTCGAGAATCCCGTAGATCGAATCGTCGGCCAGGCCGTGCTTCTTCGTGTAGGTGCGCGCGCGACCGCTCTGGGGCTCGAATCGGTTCAAGCCCCCCTGCGTCGCCAGCCAGAGGTTGCCGGCGCGGTCTTCGTGGATCGCGCGGACGGTGTCGTTGCTCAGGCTGCGCGGATCGGCAGGGTCGTGACGGTAGTGAATGAATCGATGCTGTTCCGGGTCGAACCGATGCAGGCCGCCGCCCCACGTGCCTATCCACAGGCGTCCCTCGCGATCGCGCATGACCGCGGGCACATCGTCGTGCGCCAGGCTGTTCGAATCGTTCGGATTGTTCGCGTAGCGGGTGAGCTGGCCCGATTGCGGGTCGAGATGGATCAGTCCGGCGCCCCAGGTACCGAGCCATAGCGTGCCATCCGCGTCGGTGTAGATCTCGCGTACCACATCGGCGCCAGCGCGGGGCGCTGCATCGGTTCGCAGGCGGATCCGCTCAAAGGTGCCGCGCTCGGCATCGAAGCGGTCCAGTCCGCCCCGCCCACCAACCCAGATCGTGCCATCCGGGCCTGCGCCGAGCGACCACACCTCGTCGTCGCTCAGGCTGTCGGCGTCGTTCGCGCGGTGTCGGTAGTGGACGAAGCGCGCACCGGCCGCATCCCAGCGGTTCAATCCGCCACCGAGCGTGGCGACCCACAGTGTGCCGCGCGCGTCGACCAGGAAACTGCGCACCCAGTCGTGGCTCAGGCTGCCGGGATCGTCCTTGCGGTTGGCGAAATGCGCGAACTGCCGGGTGCGCGCCGTGAATCGGCTCATGCCGTCCAGCGTGCCGATCCACAGCTGTCCTGCGCCGTCTGAATGAATGGCGAGGACCTGATCATGACCCAGGCTCATCGGATCGCCCGCCGCACGCCGGTGCCACCGCAGATGCTGGCGCGCGGGCGTGTATTCGCCCAAGCCACGTCCGTTGGTTCCGATCCAAAGGCGCCCGTCGGCGTCGAAACCCAGCGCGTTGATCCGCGTCCCTTCAAGCTCAGGCGCGTCGACCCGCGTGAACCGCCCCGACTCCGGATCGAAGCGCAGCACGCCCCCGCCGTCGGTGCCGATCCACAACGTGCCATCGGGCATGCCGGCGATAGCCCACACCGAATCGTGGCTCAGGCTCGCGGGGTTTGCGGCGTCGTGGCGATAGTGCGAAAAACGCCCACTCGTCGTGTCGAAGCGGTTGAGCCCGCCACCGGCGGTGCCGATCCATAGCCGGCCACGCCCGTCCTGGTGCAGGGCACGGACCGTATCGTTGGCCAGGCTGCCGGCATCGTCGGGACGGTGAATGTAGCGCGTGATACGCCCCGTGCCGCGATCGAGCCGGTTCAACCCGTTGGCAGTGCCCACCCATACCGCCCCCTCGCGATCGACCAGCATGGTGCGTACGCGGTCGTCACTGAGCGTCGATGGTTCGTCAGGCCGATGCTGATAGCGCGTGAAATGCCCCGTCGCCGGGTCATAGCGATTGACGCCCCCCGCCCAGGTGCCGATCCAGAGCTCGCCGTCCGGCCCCTCCTGCAAGGCCGTCACGAAGTTATCGGACAAGGAATCGGTGTCGCCCGAATCGCGCTGGTAGACCCGCACCGAGTAACCGTCGTAGCGGTTCAGGCCATCCTGGGTGCCGATCCAGACCAGGCCGCGGCGGTCCCGGAGCACCGCCCAGGCGCTGGCTTGGGAAAGGCCGTCGTCGAGGCCGAGGCGTTCGAGGCGCAGTTCGGGTTCGACGGCGGGGGCGCTCCACGGGAGCACAAGCCCGAATAGCGCGAGCAAGCAGAGTTTGATCAGCACTCGCCCGGCCAAGCGACGGCCTACGCCTCCCCCTGCCATTTTTCGCCGGTCCTCCGCTGGTTTGTGCTGAGAGACGAAGCCCGTTACCGATCTGGCGCCGAGAGCTGCGGTCCGTAGCGCGCCTGGCACGCTATGGCTCTGGCGGCCCTCCCTACTGGGGATTCTCCGGAGAAGGCACGTCTCAAGCAATGAGACGCTATGGACAAGCCAAACCCGCCTCCAGCCCGCCCTGCGGGTAGGAGGATCGGGGGATGTCCGTTGTCTGAGTTTGGGCGAGATAGGGCTTGGACCTAGATCTTTCCGAATGAGGGAAAGCCCGGGTGGCTGCCACATATCGGCCTCCGATTCCCTTCTCCGTCGCCAACCGCCTTTGAATCGAGGACCTTTCCGGCGACTCCCAGCTTCGAAAACATCTTCACGGACGGCCCCCGCACAGAGTTTCCGGAAGACGCACGGCCTGGGCGTGGCAGTCAGTGCGACGGAATCGGTCGCGAACTGGGTTTCCGGTGGCTATGACGCTGACAAGTGGTGTGTCGTTGGCTGCCGTCCGCCGGTAGCGATGCGGCGATGGTCACCGGGCTGGCTATACTCAGCGACGCATGTGCTTCGCACATACCGAAACGTCAGGGTATGTATACCTCGGCGATGCGCGCATTGTACCTGATGCAACCTATGCAAACTTGTGGTTAATCTGCATTTTCTTACCAGTTTCAAGCATGCCATTCTTTCCATCGCCGGCGCCTGTAGCCGGCGTTGTTGATCAACTCACATAAGATGAAAGAACATGCAAAACGTTATCTCGATTGCCTGGACCGACACGGAGTTGTCGGAAATCGACCAGGCGCTTTCCACGCTGGAAGCGCGACTGGCTAACTTGATCGCCTTGACGCCGGACCAGGTCCGCGGCTTGACAAAAATGGGTGACAAATCCGAAGCCTTCTGCCGCCAGACGGTGACGGTGCTGTCGATGAACCCCTGATCCTACCCCAGTTTGCCGGACACCCCGATAAGCGATTCAATATCGCCATCTGAGGTGAGGCAAATGACCAAGAAAGTTGTGGCAAAGAAGACCCGCAATCGCTATAGCGCGCAGTTCAAGGAACAGGCGCTGGCCCGCGCCGAGAAGGACGGCGTCGCTATCGCGGCGAAAGACCTGGGATTGGCGGAAAGCCAGCTGTATTCGTGGCGTCTGAAGTCCAAGCAAGCGGGTCAAATGACCGAGGAGCAGCGGGCAATTTTGGCGGACCATGCACGCCTGAAGCGCGAGGTCGCCCGTCTTGAGGAAGAAGTTACCTTTTTAAAAAAAGCGGCGGCGTACTTCGCGAAACAGCCCAAATGAAGTACGCCGTGGTCGCCGAGAACGAAGGGCAGCACTCGGTGCGGATGATGTGCCGTGCGCTTACCGTTTCGCCGGGTGGATACTACGAGTGGCGCAAGCGAAAGCCGTCGCGACGGACCCGCCAACGAGCAGCGTTGGATACCGTTGTAGATAGCGCTTTCCGGGCGCAAAAAGGTCGAGCAGGGGCGCCACGTTTGACTCACGGTTTGAAGCAGCAAGGCATCAATGCGGGACACAACCAAGTAGCCGAAAGCCTTCGCCGACAAGGTTTACGCGCCAAGGCGGCGCGCAAATTCAAGGCGACAACGAATTCCGCGCACTCGTTGCCGGTGGCGCCGAATCTGTTGCAGCAGAACTTCAGTGCCGAGCGTCCTAACCAAGCCTGGGTCGCGGACATTACATTTGTGGACACGGCGGAAGGCTGGCTCTACTTGGCGGTCGTGCTTGACCTATTTTCCCGGCGTGTTGTCGGTTGGTCGATGTCGGATCGAATGACGGCTACGCTCGTGTGCGACGCCCTGCGAATGGCGCTATTTCGCCGCCAGCGGCCGCGTGGCGTGATCATTCATTCCGACCGCGGGAGCCAGTACTGTTCACGCGAACATCGCGCCTTGCTCGCGGAGAATGGCTTGGTAGCCAGTATGAGTGCCAAAGGAAACTGCTACGACAACGCCGCGATGGAAAGTTGGAATCACAGCTTCAAGGTCGAAGCAATCCACGGCGAGCGGTTCGCAACGCGCCAACAGGCGCGTACACATGTGTTCGACTACATCGAGGTCTACTACAATCGACAGCGGCTCCACTCCACCCTGGGCTACGTCAGTCCAGAACAGTACGAGCTTCCGAAAGTCGCTTAGGCCGGTGTCCGGGAAACTGGGGCAAGATCACCCCCAGCTGATTCCACCCGCCTTCAACTTTTCGGAGACCCAGGCGGATCTCAAAGCCTGGGACGACCTGCGCCCTCGGCTTGCGCGGCTGCAGCGGCTGATGGACCGGGCCGATGACACGATGATCGCCATCGGCAGCGACTTGATGACAGCCTCGTTGGAGGGCTACGCCCTGTTGAAGGTCGTCGGAAAGGACCAGGGCCTGAAATCCTTGCGGCGTGACCTGTCGTCGCGGTTTCGCAAGAACGGTTCTGTCGTCGCCGAAAGCGACGAGCCGGTCGAGGCGTGACCGACAGTCGGAACCTTCTATCCACTCTACCCTTCACCGTCGCCACACACAGATGGTGAGGTGAAGCACCCGAACGCGCGGCCAGATACGGTCGCGCGTTTTTTTGTGGCCTTGACTGATATTCCGTCAGAAGTGGTTTCCGTACAGGCAACGGTGCGTTCGCGTCGCGCAGCGATGACTTCCGCGCACGCACTATCGGCTGACTGTCATTGAACGCTGATTACCGAACACGCAGGCGTCAGTGACTCTTGCTCGGCGCCGTTTGCGCACCGCGCACCCGTGACAGACTTTTAGTCGACTGCCGCTGAATTTCAGGGTCGCACCACTGATGATCACTCACTCGCCGTACGCAATCACCCATCGTCAGGTGAAAATCACCCGAGGGTGTGAATGATTTTTCATCGACGCTGCCTGATTTTCATTCGGCCATGACTGCGCCGCAGTCGACGTTGACTGATCGTCCATCAACGGTGGCCGAAAATCACCCGGACCCTTGGATGAAAATCACCCATGCTCGCGTGGTTTCCGGTCGAGCGTGAGTGATTTTCAGCCGGCACCGAGTGCGCCGCAATTGGCGCAGCGTGAGTGGCAGTCGACAGTGCGTGATTTCGTATAGCGGTTGGGAGGTGGGTGTCCGCTCGCCGGTGTGATCACGCTGCGCGCCGCTGTTCACGCCGAGGGCTGGGCCGGCTGCGCGAAATCTGACCGCATCGCGAGGTTCACTCGGGTGAACCCTTCGGGTTAACCCGGGCTACGGGGCTGCGACTTTGCGTTTGTGGCATTTTGGTGCGGTGGTGTAGCGATATCCGTAGGGTTTCGAGCAGCCAATTGGCGCCGCGAAGCACCAGGACTGCCATCCATACCGCGCCGCCCGGAATTTCTGTCACCATACGGATTGACGTCGCGGCATCGCGTTCGCAGAATCACTTCGCTGCCGCCAAATCGGCAGCCCGGGATTGGCATCCTGGAAGTTGGCGCCGTCTAGCGTCCATCCGTCGATGTCGGCGCTTTTTTTGCGTCCGCCGTCGTCGGCTGGGCGCACCTATTGATACCATTCAGGTTTCAATGGCGGGCGGCGCGTGGCAGCAGAAATGCTGGCCGGTCCCAACTTCCGGTATGCCAACCACGCGCCGTCCGTCACCGCTTCGGGTCCGGTGACGGGTCATCCCCACTCGTCGAGGACACGCAATGTCTCTCCGCATGGAACGCCCGTTCGCTACCGGCGAACGTTTGCCGTCGAGTCGTACCCGCCGCCTGCATCCGGCTTCGCGCCAGTGCAGGCGGTTGCCCGCCCTCCCCGCCCTATCGATCTTCCACAGTTCCAACGGGCGCTACGCCTTGGAGCGCATGCTGCATGTCTTCCGTTGGAGGGCTTTCGCATGAAGCCCTGCCGGAACGACACCGCGCCATCCGAAGCGGTCGAATACAGCATCCACGATGTGCTGGTTTCCCCTTACGCCGTCAGCCAGGCCGACTTCCCTCGCCTGCTCGGAACGGCGCGCCATGTCCGCGACCGTAGCCTGGCCGGTCTGCGCACGATGGCGAAGATGCTACGCGTGATCACCGCTGTCGACGACGGCGTGGATGCCGACCTTGTCCATGATGCGGGCATGCTGGTGGCGGATCTCACCGATTACATCGATGCGATGACGGTGCTGGAAAGTCATGCGGAGTATGCGTGGGAAAAGTCGGAGCGTAGCGTCGCGGCGAAGATGGAAGCGTAGGATTTCGCGGTGTGATGGCACGATGGGTGGTTGGGGCAAATGAATAGGCCCGATCGTGCGGTCACCTGCGGTGACCACACGCTACGCCACGCATTTCGTAGCGTGTGATCGCGAATGCGACCGCACGATGGACCAGTTCCGCGATCGGCGACACCCATCGTGCGGTTCCACTTTTGGTTGCTATTGGTCGTGCGAACGCCACAGGAAATGCCGTCGACCGCACCGGAGCGGTCACTCACTCGATGCCGCGTTGTGGGCCGTTCCGGAAGGTCCGCAGCGTCGCAAACGGTGAGACGGTGTTTCCGGTGACGCTTGCCATGAAAACGGCCGGCATCCCACATCTGCCAACCGCGCCGCCGCGGAACGCGGTCGGGCATGGCTGTGCTGACGAGCACGGGTGCAGCGCGGTGTGGGTTGCCGGCTTTCATGGTGCCGTCGTCACTGCGGCGAGGACGGGTTACCGGTGGTTCCGTGTCCTTCTGCGTCAGCCATTTGCCAGGGGCATGCATCCGAATAGCATCGCTCCGACGTTTTCGCGCCACGCAGATCGCCAATTCTGCAAGACCAGCCGCCGGACGTTCACCCGGATCTTGCAATAGCTGTCAACACGATAGCGTTGCTGACAAATGGACTTTATCCTTGTGCACTTGCGTGGTATTTCGTGATCAACGCTGCAGGCGTCGCCGCAGCAGCCGATGTGTCTCAGGAATTGACATGCCGATGCGATCAAATGGGGATTCCGGCGTGCGGCAACGGCCGATGGTGGTCGTGTACGGGCGCGTCGCGCTGGAATGGGGCAAGGAGCATGTGATGGCGTATCCGTAGCGCGTTGCCAGATGGACAAAGCGGATAGCGCACCCAGCACTTCATCCGTCTGCCACCTTGCGGGCACATCTCTCGGTTTCACACCACTACCAGCCATTCTTTGTAGCGACGCCCTGCGTCGCACGGGACACATCATGATCGATAGCCGTCGTTGGCGAGCCCTGGGGCTCGGCCTGTTGGGTTTTGCCGTGCCAGTGCTGGCCAGCGTGCAGGTCACCTCTTTCTCGGTTGATACCACCGGGCCGGACGTTTTCGTCCCCAACGGTGGGCTAAGCCCCTTCTACGAGGCGACCGAAGACCTCGGCACACACGACCCGACGGTAGGCACACTCACCGGCGAAGCGAGCGTGGAAGGCGGC
Source organism: Tahibacter amnicola (assembly GCF_025398735.1). Classification (NCBI taxonomy): domain Bacteria; kingdom Pseudomonadati; phylum Pseudomonadota; class Gammaproteobacteria; order Lysobacterales; family Rhodanobacteraceae; genus Tahibacter; species Tahibacter amnicola. The sequence continues at coordinate 3,612,559 of NZ_CP104694.1, read as the reverse complement.
GCTGCAGCCTATTCCTTCCCCATCGTCGTGCCGCCAGGGCGCGCAGGAATGCAGCCAGCCCTGGCAATGAATTACAGCAGCCGCGCCGGCGAAGGCGTCGCTGGCCTGGGCTGGTCGTTGTCCGGCCTGTCCGCCATTGCACGCTGCCCGCAGACGGTGGAACAGGATGGCCAGACACGTGGCGTCCGGTTCGATGCATCCGACAAACTCTGCCTGGACGGCCAACGGCTGGTGGCCGTTTCCGGCACCTACGGCCAATCGAACGCCGAGTACCGTACGGAAGTCGACAGCTTTGCGAGGATCAAGCAATACGGATCCCTCACGTCCGGCAACAGCTGCTTCACGGTGGAAGAGAAATCCGGGCGCATCCTTCATCTGGGCGCACTGGTCTCGGCGAATGCCTGTGGCGCGATGGATGCGGCACAGATACCCGACGGCTCGCCGGCGCCGCTGACCTGGATGGTCGCCCGTGTGGAAGACCGCGTGGGCAACTTCCAGCGATATGCCTACACGGACTTCGGCAATGGCGAACGCCTGCTGAGCCGCGTCACCTACACCGGTCATGGGCAGAACGACGGCGACCGGCACGTCCAGGTGACGTGGCAGTCGCGCAGTCAGGCCGCTGCCCAACAGGGCATGGACCTGGGCTCCAGCTATCTGGCGGGTGGCCTGACGATGCAGACCAAGGTCATCGCCGCGATCACCACCACGATCGGGACTGAAAATGTCCGTGTCTATCGGCCTTCCTACAAGGCGTCCACCTACTCTGGCCGCCTGCTGCTGACGCAGTGGCAGGAGTGCGCGGTGGGGGGATCGGGCGAGGTCTGCCACCCGGCCACGACGTTCCAGATGGCCGAAGGTTCGTACCACTTTCCGCTGCGGTCGCTGGCCAACTGGAATACCGATACCAGCGCGTTGCCTGCCGCCGGCATCGTGCGGAGCCCCTACAACGTCCGGTCCATCGGTGATCTCGATGGCGATGGCACGCGCGAACTGGTCGCTGACGTACTGAGTGGCACCACCACTCGCAACTACCTGGTCCAGCTCAAGGACGACCGTGTGGTCCGGACGGCGGTGGAGCTGACCGGCCAGCTCGGCGAAGACGTCACCGATATCGATAACGATGGGCGTTCGGAGATTATCGACAACCTCAACGGCAGCGTGGTTTTCCGGGCATGGAACCTGGCGCGTGGGGCAGTCGCCACCCCCAACTCCCTTCGGACATTCTCCAGCAACATCGCCGCAACCTACGTCCGCGGCAGTTCGTTTGCGGCCGACTTCGATGGCGACGGCCGCGTCGACATTGGCATCACCCAGCCAGCGACCACCAGCCAATGCGCCGGTGGCGGCAACGGCTTCTTCATCTACACCAATACGACGCCACCGGGAACGTTGTCGGGCCAGGCAACGTTCACGACGCCGACGCAGCCGCTGGTGTGTCTTACCAACACGCTCAGCCCCTTCACCCAGGATTCGGTCACGCAAGCGACAGACTTCGACGGGAATGGGCTGCCGGACCTCTTCCTGATCCGCAAAAGCGGCGCAGTGGGCAGTCCGACCGTCGACTTTCGCGGCGTCCTGCTGACGCAACGCGCCGGAAATGCACTCAGCGGAACCCTCAAATCCTGCACCGGCATCGGACTTGTCAGTGGCGGCGCGGGTACCGACGAATGCCGTTGGAGCGAGGGTTACGTCACGCACTGGCTTGACGTCAATACAGACGGCCTGGACGACTTTGTGTTCGCGCGGCCCAATGGTACGTGGCAGGTGCGGCTCAACAAGGGCGGCACACTCGGCAGCATCATCAATACCGGCTCCAATGCGGGTCTGGGCCTGCAGGGCAATGGCATCAGCTTCCGCTATGCGGACCGGCTGCCCGTCATGGACGTCGATAGCGACGGCAAACCCGATCTCACAGCCGTTTCCAGCACCAGAAAATTTGCGGTAAAGATGTGCGTCGTCGCCTTGGTGCCTGCTCTTCCGGTTGGTATGGAATGTCCATCCCCTCCGGACAGCGGTGAATCCTCGACCGCGCAGCAGTGCGTCGTCTACGCATGCCCCCCGAGCCGGGCGGCGGATTCAGCATGCCTGGCGTCACCGCCCAAGGGTGGGGCCTGTGGGAAGGCAAGCTCGTCTATGACATGTACAGCAGCGGCCAGGTGGCGTCCAAGCCCAACCTGTCCGCGTTCGACCCGAGCACCTACTACCTGGACCAGCTCAAGTTCGTCCAGACCGGTGCAAACACCATTACCGTCAAAGTGGTGCCTACGTCGCTTGCGTCGCAGCTGACGTCGGTCAATCGTGGGGTGCGTTCGGAAGATCTACATGGCGACGGCATGTCCGATCTGGTCACCGGCATGGGGTGCTCCGGCGTCAAACGCACTTTCAACACCGTCCCCTACGACGGCTGCAAGGTCGTCAATGATGGCGTCTACGGACCTGCGCAGCTCGCAACGGAGAGTGGCCCGGTCGCGACGAGCTACTTCAAGGATCATTTTGTCCCGTACATCAATCTCAATCGGGGTGTACAGGTCAACACCGGCAACGCCCGCGCTCATGACCCCAACCTGACGAGTGCGGACAAGCGCCTGGCGGAGTCGGGAATCATCTTCCCGGAAATCCTCGATCGCGTGATCAATGGCGTGGGCGACCACGCGGCGTGGTACTACCTGCCCCTGTCGAACTCAAACGACCCTGACGACTTTTCGCCCATCTACACCCTCGACCCGGCGAGCGGCTACATCGATCAGCGGCACTTCTACTTCCGAAGCTCGATGCCGGTTGTCGCCGCGTTCCTGCAGGGCAAGGGCGGCGACATCGTCGAGGCGAATATCGATTCCCACCGCAGTGCGGTCTATGCCTATTCCGAGGCGATGTACAACAACGGCGGGCGTGGCTTCCAGGGCTTCCGAAAGATCACCACCCGCAACACGATGATCGGCAGCGGCCAGCAGGTGCAGACGGAAACGACCTTCCACCAGAAGTTCCCGTTGACCGGGCGCATTGAATCGACCCGAACCACAACACCCACCGGTACCCTCATCGCCAAATCGATGACCACCTGGGCGTGCACGCGCAGCAATCGCGGCGCGTGTCCGATGGGCAACACGCTGCCCAGCCCTACCGGCACCACGGTATACCGCCCATTCATCGACAAACAGGTGGATGACGCGCACGACCTCAGCGGCACCAAGGTCAGCACGGTGACCACGCATAACGCCGCGACGGCGGCATCGGCACAGTCTGGCTGGGACAACGGCTCAGACGCGGCGGCCTATGGCAATCTGGTCGATTCGGTCGTGACCACCGTTGACGCCGGGCCGGATGCGTTCGTCGCCAGCCACACGGTCAGCACACACCGTACCTTCGACGCTGCCGATGCCATCCATTGGTGGGTCGACGCGCTGAAATCCGAAACCGTCACCAAATCGGTGACATACACGGCGGCACATGCCTTGCCGGTTGGCGCAATGGCACCCACGCAGTCGGTGACCACGGAATACACCTGGCTGCCGACGACCCGTCTGCCGCGAACGCGCACCGTGCAGAGCGGCGTTGTGGATCAGCACGTGCGGACTTCGTTCAAGTACCCGACCGATGCGGATCCGCCTGGCATCAACTATGGGTTGCCAACGGAAGTGACGGTGGACGCAGTGGGGCTCGCGGCCGCGCAAAGCCCCACGCGTACGACGAAGTTCAACTACACGACGAATGGGTCTTCGGCGGCAGCGGACGGCTATTTCCCCTTTGAGGTGACCGACGCCAATGGCCGCGTCACGAAGACGCAGAGCCGCCCCTCCGACGGACAGCCGGTCTCGGTGACTGATCCGAACAATCTGTCCGTCCATACGATCTACGACGTGTTCGGCCGCGCCACCTCGGTCGAGCAGCGGGATAGCACAGGACAGATCATCGGCTCGGCAGTGCAAACAGCGATCCACCGCTGCAATGGCACCAGCTGCCCGGGTGCTGTTGCAGGCAGCACCATCAGCGCCCCGACGGCCGCCTGGCGCGTGACCACCGTTCACCCGGGCTACCCCACGACGGTCAGCTGGCATGATCGCCTGGGCCGCGTGGTGAAACAGGCGCAGCGCGGTTTCTCCGGCACGCTAATCCTGACCCACACCGAATACGACACAATGGGCCGGGTCGCCGTGCAAAGCACGCCCTATATGGAAGGCGGCGTGCCCTATGAGACCGGCTTCGAGTATGACCGCCTGGGCCGTCCTACCGAAAAATTGGGCCAAGGCGCCGAACTCGATCCCGTGCACGGTGATGTGGTGACGCGGTACTTCTATACCGGCCGTACGACACGCATTGTGGTGCACGCTGCCAGTATCGGCCTCAACGTCGGCTACACCTGCCCCGCTAACGCACTCAACCTGTGCATGGACATGACGCGCGCCGTCGACAGCCGCGGTCAGATCCTGCACACCAAGGACGCCAAAGGCGGCATCAGCCGCTTCTGGACTGATGCAAACGGCAAGGTCATTGCGCTGCAGGATCCCCAGCAGGTCGTCAGCACGTCGACGTACGACGCCTTGGGCCGGCGCACCAGCATGACCGATGCGGACCAGGGGACCTGGCAGTTCCGCGTGAATGCGTTCGGTGAAATGCTGCAGCAGACGGACGCGCGGAACGTGGTGAATACGGTCACCGCGCGCGACGCCCTCGGCCGGGTCAAGCAAGGAACGATCGTCCCGCCCGTCTCGCTGCCCGCTGGCCTGAGCAATGACGTCTTCCAGGACGACTACACCTATGACCCTGCCAATGCCATTGGCCAGATCAAGGACGTCACGCGCCGGCGCGGCACCAGTCGCACTCCCAGCCAGAATCCGGAAGTCTGGAAATCGATCTACGCCTACGACGCGATGTCTCGCCCCACGGGCGCGACGACGACGATCAGCGAAGGGACGCCGGTCACGCTCACGCACAGCACTGACTATGACGGCTACAACCGCCCGAGCGTCTACACCTACCCCAGTGGTCTTGCGGTGGAGACGACCTACACGGCAACCGGCCACCGGGAAACCCTGACCAAGGTTGGCGCGGCTACACCCTATTGGAAAGCGACCGCAGCCAATTCCTGGGGCCACACCACGGGCGAAATTATCACCGCCAGCCCTACCCTGGTGCTCACCGGCAGCCATGTCGACTACGGCAGCACCGGGCAATCCAAGTCCATGACCTGGAAACAGGGGGCGGCCGAGGTCGACAAGGTCAGCTACACCTACGACAGCTTCGGAAATCTCGCGACGCAGAACCGCACCGCCCAGGGCGCCAGCGCCGCCAACGAGAGCTATCAGTACGACACGCTGCAGCGGCTCATCAAAGCCACGACGAACGGCGTACCGACGTCGTACGGCTACACGGCCAGCGGCAATATTCGCAAGAAGACCGACTTCAGTATCGACGACGACTCCGCGTACACCTACAACCAGAACGGTTGCGGTCCGCACGGCGTTTCCAGGGTGATGCTGAGCGGCGGTGGCATGCAGGAGTACCACTGCGACGCCAACGGCAACGTCATCCGCGGTACCAACCTCACCGTGCTCGTCGACGCGGAAAATCGGCCGAAGACGATCAGCCGCACCAGCACCACGACCGACATCATCTTCAAGCACGGCTTCGAAGCGGGCCCGGGCCAGACCTCCACGCCGAGCGGCACCGACAGCTGGGCGTACAGCCCCCTGGGCGAACGCGTCTACAGCGTGACCAGCCGCGGCGCACGCTACTACGGTGATTCCGGCTACGAGCGCGTGGGAACCACGCATATCCACGAACTCGGCCCGGTGATCGTCACTAAGGTCGGCGCCACCGAAACCGTCACGATCGCTCTGCGCGATCGCCTCGGCTCCACCATCGCCAGCATCGATGCCACCACCCGCGCGCAACGCAGCTACGACGCCTTCGGCAAAGCCCGCAACGGTGACTTCGGCGATCGCGGCGGCACCCTCGGCCTGCCCCGCACCATCCACGGCTTCACCAAGCACGAACATGCCGACGACGTCGCACTGATCCACATGGGCGGCCGCGTCTACGACTACAACCTCGGCCGGTTCCTCGCGGTCGATCCGATCGTGCAGAGTCCGACGCAGAGTCAGAGTCTGAATCCGTATAGCTATGTGTTGAACAATCCATTGTCGGGAAAGGATCCGAGCGGGTATCAGAGCTGCAGCGAGACTCCGACGCAAGGCATCACAGCTGGGATGTCGTGCACGACCATGGTGCGGGACTCAAGGTCTGCAAATAAGCTTGGGGTCTACACCACTGTTGTCGTTACCGATGGCCCAACAATGGGGGCCGCCGAGAGCGCAGCAGTCAGTGTTGGCGTGATGCGCAGCAATGGTGCGGGCACCGTCGGTGGGACTGGGAACGGCGCCGCCGCTTCGCAGCCTTCAACCAAGTCTAGTTCAGCAGACATAGGCGCACTCAACAAGTTCGCGGATGCTGCCAATCAAGGAGCCCGGTCCGCCATGTTGCCCTTAACGGTTGAAATGGGCGACCGCGGCGTCTCGTCGGAACGGACGTTCATACAGAATACCTTGACGCGGTACAAGACGGGCTATTTCGTCTTCTACCACACCCTCACAGGGGTCTTTCGACCCTTCAAGTGGATGTTCCCGGAAATTGGCGTAAGCGACTTTTCGGACGAAGAGCTTCAAACTGCTGCCACCTGGGAGGTGGCGTTCAACGTAAGCACTCTAAACTCCGGCCTTATCCTCAAGATCGCGTCAGGTACCCGAGCGACGGTATACTCGGGACTGGCACGGCCACTTTCCGAAGCATATGCCGAAGCACTTCGCGGTCAGTTTTCTAAGACCAAACTGCCAACTGCAACAAGTGCCGCTGTGGATGTCGAGAGAGGTCGATTCTACTTCGCTTATAGCGGAAGCCCTCCTGCCGACATTCATCCGTACCTTCGTGGTCGCATGCCTCAAAAGAGCCTTCAACTCTGGAGTGTTGACAATTGTGCAGAGTTCAGTTGCGTAAATAAGGCATTACATGACGGAGCTAAGATCCGGAATCTTGAAGTCCACACCGTGTACACGCGAAACGGAGCGCCTGTTCCGCGGTGCCTAAACTGTGTAATTACTACTGACGGTGCGAGAGCCACAAGTGACTAATCCAGAATTGTCAACTACATCAAAGTCATATCTGAAAGACATGGGTTGGTGCGAGGAAAGAATCGTTGATCCAACACCGTTCTTCTCGGCCATGCGGGATGAGGGCTATCCCTACTTCCCAACTTCTTCGCACTTTCTGTCGAAGTTTGGCGGGATGGTCGGCAAGATGCCGTCCTATAGGGACAGCACTGTGAAGCAATCAGTTCACTTCAATCCCACTCTCGCAATGGAGCATATCTACCGAGAAAAGGTCATCGCCTACGAACATCGAGTATCAGAAGAGCTCGTTGTGGTAGGTGAGTTATATGACGGACACATGGTGCTCATGCTGTCGCGTACTGGAAAACTTTTCGGCGCGTACGACGACTTCCTTTGCCTTTTCGGAAACAGCATTGAGGAAGGCCTGAATAGCCTCTTCGAGCAACGAGATGTCATTGAAATCCCCTAAGGAAGCTTCGGTCCTCACGGAGAGCTGAGGTGACCGACTTTTCGCTTTTTAACTACCGCGAGACTTTCTGATTGCGAAAGTGAGGTCACTGCAAAAGGCTTTCGACGAGCATTTGCCTCGGTTGCCATCCAAATCCGGAAAACACTACAACACTGTGGCGCATATGAAAATCTTCTTTTGCGATCCTGGAACGGACCGGGTGGTGGTAGATGCCGCAAACGACGCCGGCCGTGTGATCAGAGATCTATGGAAGGGGGCTCGGCACTATGACCAAAGAGGGCTCTATCAGCTGCGTCAAGTAGTCTCCATGAGATCGCCGAAATGACTGACTATTCGTTCGTGTTACCACCAGACTTTTCCGATTACGAGTGGGAGGTCACCGCAAAAGGTCACTTCTCTGGAGCAACGATTGCTGCTGCGGGAGCTGAGTATCGCTTGAGCTTCTACGACGCCGCCCGCCTCAGCCAGGAAGTGGCCAGCGAGCTCGATCGAGGTATGGCGTTCTTCGAGCCAAACTTGATAGTAATATCTTCTGTCAATAGGAGAGAAATGGAAGACGCGGCATACGGTCTGATTCGCTCAGGGCAACTGTCTGCGCTCGTCCCGGCGTGAGTCGGAAGGGTGGCGTGGTCACAGGTGAAGCCCTTCGGTTGCGCTGATCGCCTATTTCCTGCTCGGCCTTCCTGCGTCCACAGGTGGTGCATGCGCGGCCTGAACTACCAGCCCCTTGAACAGGAATAATTGCGTGGCCGTTTCTCTTGCCCTGCTAGCTCTCGCTGCGGTATCCGGCGCCGGAACCCCGTCAGAACCGGTATGCGACAACAACTACTGCGTAAGGAAGGTTGACATCGCTACGGAACCCGCGTTTTGCGCGCGACTCTTAGTACCGATAGCGAAAGACGGCGCATTGGATAGACTTTGGGAGTCAAATATCAAAGCAGAGATTGCATCCCGCCTAAACAATGAGCAATGTAGTGGCGCGCACTATTTTCCGGTGGAACGCGACGAAGCGGAGTTCGTGACGCCTGCAATCGTTGCACTCAAAGAGGCTCTTACAGCTCGACCGGAATATTTTGACGCGACAGCAGTAAGTCCCGAATCGCTGTCATGCATTACTGGTGGCAAGCGTGTCCATGTAAGCGAAGGCGAGGCAACTGATGAGGCCAACAAGGACGTCACGGCTACACTCACGATAACCGGCTGCCTTGAGCGCGGCCGCCCGCTGATAGCCTCGCTTCGATCGTCCGACAGGCTTTCAATGTCAGGTTTTTTTGGAAAAGGCCGTATTGCTCTCACATATAAACATACGTTTGTTGATATTCATGAGTAAAGGGGTTTTCCGGTAGACCGGGGCAAGATCATTCGGAAGCTGCATACAGGAAATAGCGTGCCGGCAATACTCGAATCAGTCGACCTCGACGAAGCCAGAACCCGTTTTGTTGTTCATATCCGCTTGGGGGACATAGCCATCGAGCGCGAGGTGACGTCGTGACAAATAGCGGCATTACCGGCCTAGCAGGCTGTTGAGAAAGCCCCATTCAGTGCAAAATGCAGCATTCCGCCATTGACTGAAGCCACTCAGCATGCGAACACCGGACGTTCAGCAACTCGGATTGTTCTCCTACGTATCGGTCGAGGCACGCGTTCCGCCGGATCATCCCATTCGTCAGTTGCGGGAATTGGTTGACGGAATCTTGGCAAATATGGACGAACTATTCGAGTCGCGTTATGCCAGGATCGGGCGGCCGTCCATTCCGCCGGAACGGTTGCTTCGTGCATCGCTGTTGCAGGTCGTGTACAGCGTACGCAGCGAGCGACTGCTGATGGAACAGCTGGACTACAACCTTCTGTTTCGCTGGTTTGTTGGCCTGAATATCGACGATCGAGTATGGGACCATTCCACCTTCTCGTTCAATCGAGATCGGTTGTTCGATGAAGAGATCGCCCAACGATTTTTCGATCACACCGTGTTGGTGGCGCAGCTCAAACAGCTGGTGAGTAACGAGCACTTTTCGGTGGACGGAACACTGTTGGAGGCTTGGGCCTCTCACAAGAGCTTTCGCCCGAAGGACGGCGACGGTAGCGATGACAGCGGAAACTTTCACGGTCAAAAGCGCAGTAACGAAACACACGAATCTACGACGGATCCCGACGCACGCTTGATGCGCAAAGGTGCTGGCAAGGAAGCCAAGCTGTGCTACCAAGCCAGCACATTGATGGAGAACCGGAACGGTCTGCTGGTGGGAGTTGATGTACGCCATGCGACTGGGACATCCGAGCGAGAAAGCGGCCTGTTGCTGGTCGACGAAATGCTCCTGGGCGCCGGATGCACATTGGGTGCAGACAAAGCCTATGACACTCATGCTTTCGTAGCCGCGTTGAAGGAGCGTGGTATCAAGCCTCACGTTGCCCAGAACAATAGCCACCGTCGAAGTGCAGTTGACGGACGCACCGCATCAAGCAAGGGATACGCGATCAGCCAGCGGGTTCGAAAGAAGATCGAGCAAGGATTTGGTTGGGTCAAGACCATCGGTGAACTTCGAAAGCTGACTCGCGTGGGACTTCCGGCTGTACGCGCATGGGTTACTTGGACATTCGCCGCCTACAACTTGATCCGCATCGGCGGCATCCAAGGATGGTGGAATCCTTCGCCGACGTAGCTCGCAAGTCCCACACTATCGACCAGCTACTGCACCACGAACGAACACTTGGCCAGCTTGATCTGGGCGGAAATTGGGTTTTCTCAACGGCCTGCTAGTGTGGTGTTCCGTTAATAGATTGAATTAATTGGCCAAAGGAGTAATCTCTCGTAGTCCCCGACGGAGACTGCGAAGATGGCGCGCATGGGTCGACCGATCAGCAAGCTCGAGATCTCTGCCGATGAGCGGCGCGAATTGCTGGCGCAGCTGGCAGTACGCAAAGCGCCCGAAGACGAAAAGCTTCGGATTCGAATCGTGCTGGCGTGCGCAGATGGGCTTGGTGGGGAAGCGATTGCGAAGAAGTACGCTGTCTCGGAGCAGACGGTATCGAAGTGGCGCCGTCGCTACGCGGCGTATCGTTTTGCCGGGCTTACCGATGCCCCGCGTCCTGGTCGTCCGCGTTCGGTCGACGATGAGTGCGTGCAGGCAGTGATCGAACGCACCCGCAAAGCCAAACCCACGAAAGCCACGCATTGGAGCGTGCGTTCGATGAGCCAGGCCAGCGGCGTATCGGCGACTTCCGTGCATCGGATCTGGCGTGCGTTCGGCTTGAAGCCACATCTGACCAAGACCTTCAAGCTGTCGACCGATCCGCACTTCGTGGCCAAGGTGCGTGACATTGTGGGTTTGTATCTGGCGCCACCTGACCGGGCTTTGGTGCTGTGTGTGGATGAGAAGAGCCAGATTCAGGCGCTCAACCGCACGCAGCCTGGCCTGCCGATGACTTTCGGCAAGCCGGCAACGCATACGCATGACTACCAGCGCCACGGCACCACTTCGCTCTTCGCTGCCCTGGATGTGGCTACCGGCAAGGTGATTGGCCGCCTCAAGCGCCGCCATCGCAGTGCCGAGTTTCTCGAGTTCCTCAATGCCATCGACCGCGATGCGCCGAAAGGTCTCGACATCCATCTCATCCTCGACAACTACGGCACGCACAAGACCGAGGCGGTGCGTAGCTGGTTCGCTCAGCGTCCGCGCTACCACCTGCACTTCACCCCGACATCGGCTTCATGGCTCAACCTCGTGGAGCGCTTCTTCTCCACGTTGACCACGCGCTGGCTCAAGCGTGGCGCACACGTGAGCGTCGCCGACCTCGAACGATCCATTCGCGAATACCTGCACCAACACAACCAAGATCCAAAGCCTTTCACTTGGCGACGCACTGCCGACCAGATCATCGCGAGTGTCGGTCGGCTGGGGCGCGCAATTAGTTAAGCGTATTAATGGAACACCACACTAGAGGTCGACAAGGCCGCTATCGCAAGCTACACCTCTTTTGCGATTCCGGCGACCGGGCCCTCCTGATGAGCCCGTCCCGGATTGCTTCCCAGACTCTCTGCGCCGTTCTGGCGCTTTCGCCGGTGCGCGTGTCAGACGCGACGCGTGATCACCGCCGTTGGTTGCCGGTGTCGGCCAGTGCCCGGCGCCAGGAAATATTGACCTATCTCAATCGCCGCGTGCCGAGGTCCGGGATACTGCGGGCGGGCCCCTCAAAATGGAGAAGGCCGTGTATCCCTCCCTGGGAGAGGTCCGTCGGCGATGGCGGTGGGGGCCGTGAACTCCGCTGCCGCGATCCAGTGGGTGCGTGAGGACTCCGGTCGTCACGCGCTTGTGGTTTCCGGGGAATGGACGCTATCCAATGCGCGCACCCTGGTAACGGCAGTCGACGCTGCCGCATCCGCGCGGCCGTCTTCGGGTTATGTGGTCGAGGCGGCCGGATTGACGGCGTTGGATACGACGGGCGCCCTGCTGTTGCTGCGTAAGCGTTAACTCCCCGGCGTCCTTCCCCTCTCGCGCGAAGCCCCGAAAATGGGCGCCGACACGACGGGTGTCGAGACGAGTGGAGATGAGGTATGGCGAGCAAGGCGGCAGGTATTCGGATTCGACGCAGCGAATCGCAGTGGCGAGAGGTGTTGTCGCGATTGGAGCGCAGCGATCTTTCGGTCGCGGCGTTCTGCGAGCGCGAAGGGATCAGTGCGGCCAGTGTGTATCGGTGGCGTGGCTTGCTGGTCGATTCGCGTTTGGCGCCGGCGGCTTCATCGCGTAAGTCGCCTTTCGTGGATTTGGGTGTGGTAGGTGCCAGTGCCGCATCGTCGCCGATTTCGGGAGCGAGTCTTCGCACGGAGATCCGGCTGGATCTGGGCGGTGGCCTGGTGATTCACGTGGTGCGCGGCTGATGTTCTTTCCGGAAGGCCAGATCCGCGTGCAGCTGTATGGCCATCCGGCGGACATGCGCAAGTCGTTCGACGGATTGAGCGCTTTGGTGCGTTCCGATCTGCGCTGTGATCCGCTGAGCGGACAGCTGTTCGTCTTCGTGAACCGGCGTGGTACGCAGACGAAAGTGCTGTACTTCGACCGCAGCGGTTGGTGCGTGTGGAGCAAGCGGTTGGAGCGCGGTTGTTTCATCCGTGATTGGCGCAAGGTGCGATCGCGCGAGATGGACTGGACGGCGTTGAAGCTGTTGCTTGAAGGGATCGATGTAGCGAATACGTCTAGGCGCAAACGCTACGTTTTGCAGCGCGGGAATGCCGATACATCGTGTACACAATCGCGTACGCTATGACCATGAAACGTCCTTCGCCAGCAGCGACATTGACACTGTCTGAAGCGGCTCAAATGAGCCCGCAGCAGGTGGTCGATCTGGCTGGCACACTGACGAATCGGATCGACACGCTGGCGAACGAATTGGACTGGCTCAAGCGCCAGATATTTGGCCAGAAAAGTGAGCGCCGTTTGATCGACAACCCGGCGCAGATGGCGCTTGATGCGATGCTGATCGATCCGGCAAAGATTGCGTCATTGCCGGCGTCGTCACAGGTTGTGCCTGCCCATGTTCGGAGCAAACCGCGTACCGATGCGGCGCAGAGCGAGAGCGTACCGTTCTTCGACGAATCACGTGTACCGATGTATACGGTGGTCGTCACCACACCGCGGATGGATGCGCTCGCGCCGGATGCGTATGAGCACATCGGCGACAAAGAGAGCTTCCGGGTGGCGCAGCAGCCGGCCAGCTTTGTGGTGATCAAATACGTGCGGCCGGTGTACAAGCAACGCGATACGGGTGAACTGTTGTGCGCGCCCGCGCCTTCCGGCGTGCTCGAGGGCAGCCGCGCCGATGTGAGCTTTTGCGCGGGCCTCTTGGTCAACAAATTCCGCTACCACCTGCCGTTCTATCGCCAACACCAGCAACTGGGCGATGCCGGCATTACCGTGAGCCGCCCTTGGCTCAACCAGCTCAGTCAGCAGATCTGTGCGTTGCTGTATCCGATCTATGAGGCGCAGCTGACCTCGATCCGCGACAGTCGCGTGATCGCGATGGACGAGACGCCGATCAAGGCCGGACAGGCCGGCAAGGGCAAGATGAAAACCGGCTACTTCTGGCCGGTATACGGCGACAAGGACGAGGTGTGCTTCCCATTCGCCACTACACGAGCGCACACCGTGGTCGCCCAAACGCTGGGTCTGCATCAGCGCGACAACGCCGTGCTGGTGTCCGACGGCTACGCCGCCTATGCGCGCTACGCGCAGCAAACCGGCGTCACGCATGCCCAATGCTGGGCGCACTGCCGTCGTGAGTTCTTTGACGCGCAGAGCAGCGACCCCGAGGGCACCGCACAAGCGCTGGAGCTGATCGGCGCGCTCTACGAAATCGAGCAAGACATACGCGATCGAAATCTTGCCGCCGAAGACAAACAGAACTTCCGCGCCACGCACAGCAAACCCCGGATCGAGTGGTTCTTTGACTGGGTCGAACAACAACGACGACGACCAGACCTATTACCCAGCAATCCCTTCACCAAGGCACTCAGTTATGCCTGGGAACGGCGTGTCGCGCTGTCGGTCTACCTGACCGATCCCGATGTACCGATCGACACCAATCATCTCGAACGCAGCTTGCGGCCCATCCCCATGGGACGCCGCAATTGGCTCTTCTGTTGGACAGAGCTGGGCGCCAAGCACGTCGGCATCGTGCAGAGCCTGATCGTTACCTGCCAGCTACACGGCATCGATCCTTACACCTACCTCGTCGACGTCCTACAGCGCGTCGGCCAACATCCCGCTTCACGCGTTCATGAGCTCACGCCCAGACTTTGGAAACAGCACTTCGCTGACGCCCCGCTTCGATCCATCCTCTACACGCTGCAGCGGGAAGGTGGCAAGTACGTCCGGTAGTTAACGGTTACGTTGCTGCGCGCGTTCGGGCCGACCATTGAAACCGTGGGCGAAGCCGACTGGCACGGCATGAATTCCGCGGACGTGGCGCTGCTGCGCCTGGTGGCTCAGCGCCATCGGGATCCGGCGCCGCCACGGCTGGTACATGCGAGCTTCACACGTCTCCTGGAGCGCACCGGTGCCACGCTGGTCGGTGTCTGGGAGCAGCTGCGGAACCTGCTCGGCTTTATCGGCGCCATGCTGGTGACGCTGGGCAAAGTAGTGATCGGTCGTCGGCGATTGCGCCTTACGGCGACGGTATTTCACATGGAACAGGCCGGACTTGACGCCGTGCCGATCGTAAGCCTGCTGTCCTTCCTTGTCGGCGCGGTCGTGGCCTTCCTCGGTGCGACGGTGCTGCGCGATTTCGGCGCGGAAATTTTTACGGTCGAACTCGTCTCCTACTCGTTTCTGCGCGAGTTCGGTGTGTTGCTCACGGCTATCCTTCTCGCCGGGCGATCTGGCAGCGCATTCACGGCGCAGATCGGTTCGATGAAGAGTCGTGAAGAGCTCGATGCGATCGATGCCCTGGGGCTGGACCCGATGGAGCTCCTGGTTATTCCGCGGCTCCTCGCACTCCTGACCATGCTTCCCGTGTTGACCTTCATTGCGATGATTTCGGGAATCGTCGGCGGGGGCATCGTGGGCACGATGTCGTTGGATATCACGCCGGCGATGTTCATCAGCCGCGTACACGAGATGACAGAACTACGGCACTTCTGGGTCGGAATGGTCAAGGCGCCCATTTTTGCCTTGACGATCGCCGCGGTGGGTTGCCTGGAAGGTTTCAAGGTCGAAGGCAGCGCCGAGTCGGTCGGCCGCCATACGACCTCCGCCGTGGTGCAGTCCATCTTTCTCGTCATTGTGTTCGACGCGCTGTTTGCCATGTTCTTTATGGAGATGCACCTATGAGCGGCGACGATGCCGTCATCGCCGTTCGCGGCCTGCGCAACGCATTCGGCGCGCAGGTCGTTCACGATGCACTGGATCTGGACGTGCGCCGCGGGGAGATCCTCGGCGTCATCGGCGGCTCTGGCGCTGGAAAGTCCGTGCTGTTGCGCTCCATCGTCGGACTGAAGAATCCCGATGCGGGGCGCGTCCAGTTCTTCGGGCAGGACACCACGCACCTGCGCGCCGACCAGCGCCGCGAGATCGATCGCCGTTTTGGGTTGCTGTTCCAGGATGGCGCATTGTTCTCGTCACTCACCGTGCTGGAGAACGTCGAGGTACCCCTGCTCGAATACTTCGATCTGCCCAGGAATCTGGTCCATGACATCGCGCTGCTCAAGATTGCACTGACGGGGCTACCGCTCGACGCGGCTGCCAAGTACCCGGCGCAGCTGTCTGGCGGAATGCGCAAACGCGCGGGTCTGGCAAGGGCACTCGCGCTCGACCCGGAGATTCTGTTCCTCGACGAGCCGACGTCGGGTCTGGACCCGGTGGGCGCTGCCGCGTTCGACGAACTCATTTCCACACTCCGTAATGCGCTGAACCTGACGGTCTTCCTCGTCACGCATGACCTCGACAGCCTCTACGCGATCTGCGATCGCGTCGCCGTTCTCTCGGGCGGGCGCGTTGCGGCCGAAGGGCCGGTCAACGTCGTCGAACATCATTCCGATCCGTGGATTCGCGCCTGCTTCCAGGGGCCGCGCGCGCGCGGCGCGCGGGGTCCTTCGCCGTTGCACGATTCCGGAGTATCTCGTGGAAACCCGAGCTAGCTATGTCCTCATCGGCGCGTTCGCCCTGAGCGCCTTTCTCGCTGCCTTTGTCTTCGTACTGTGGCTGGGCAAGCTTTCGCTGGAGCGCGAATGGACCTATTACGACATCGTTTTCGCCGAACCGGTGACCGGCCTCACCATCGGCGGCGCCGTGCAATACAACGGCATACAGGTTGGCGAAGTCCGCAAGCTGTCGCTGCAGCCGGATGATCCCCGGCGTGCGATTGCTCACGTTCGTCTGAACGCCGATACGCCTGTCAAAGTCGACACGCGTGCACGCCTCAATCTGATCGGACTGACAGGCGTAACCATTATCCAGTTGTCAGGCGGTTCGCCGGATTCGCCTGCGCTCATGCCGGCACAGGGCGCAACGACCGCACAGATCACTGCCGATGTCTCTGCCATGCAGTCGCTACTGTCCTCGGGCCAGGATGTTGCGCTCAATGCGAACGAGGCGCTCGCGCGTGTCGGAAGGCTGCTGTCCGACGACAACCTCGACCAGGTGACGGCCACCCTTCACAACATCAACGACATTACCCACTCTCTCGCCGAAGAGCGCCAGGCACTCGGTGGACTGATGGACGAACTCGCAGCGGCCAGTCTGCAGCTCCGGCGCACGCTGGCGAGGGTAGAGAAACTGGCGGAATCGGCCGATCGCACGCTGGTACGCGATGCCGGTCCGTTACTCGAATCCGCGCGCGCATGGATCGCCTCGGCGCAGCGCACGACCGATACAGCGACGTCGCTACTGGTGGAGACGCGCGAACCGATCACGCGATTTGCCGATAGCGGGCTTGCGCAGCTGACGCCTGCGATCGTAGAACTGCGCACCACACTGCGGCTACTCCGGGCGGTGTCTGCGCGTCTGAAGGATGATCCCGGCGGATACCTTCTGGGGGGTGAGCGGCCGAAGGAGTTCGAGCCATGATCCGAGCGCTACGGCCCGGTTTCCTCGCCGCTATTCTGGTTCAGATGCTCTGCGCCTGCTCACTGCTCGGGCAGCGCAAGAATGTGGAGTTGTACGATCTGGCGCCTCGGGCATCGCCGCCGTCGGCGCATACGCCGGCGGGCAATTGGCAGATCGAAGTGGTGGAACCGCAATCGTTGTCGCCGCTGCTGGGCACGGGCATCCTCGTATCGCCCTCGGAGCAGCGGCTTGCCATCTACCGTGGCGCCCGCTGGACCGACGCACCCACGCTACTCCTGCAGTCGCTCCTGGTGCATGCGCTACGTGCCGGCGGGATGCCAGGCGCTGCGGGAAGCAGCAGCGCCCAGCGCGCCGACTATTTGCTCGAATCCGACTTGCGCGCCTTTCAGGCCGAATATCGCGATCGGAATCGACCGACGGTAGTGATTGTCCTTGACGCCCGCTTGATACGTGTCGCAGACGGACGCTCGCTTGCCAGCCGCACGGTGTCCGTTGAAGAAATTGCGTCAACACCGGCATTGCCGCAGGTCATCCTCGCCTTCGGCGAGGGCGCCGACCGCCTCGGACGCGAAGTCGCCCAGTGGACCGTCGAAACGCTGTCGAACGCGCGGTCGCCTGCACCGTGATACAGATCAACAGGGCTGATTCGGACAAGAGCACACTGGAACAAAGCGCTCGGAGTTCATCATGGCCGATATCATTACGATGATGGGCGAATGCCGGCAATGGAACCAAGGGCTGCATTACGTCGCTGCACTTGCCGAGCGGATCGATGCCGGCCTGACCGGTTTGTACGTCAAACCCTCGCCCATTGATTTCACGACGGTTGAATCGGCCGCCCTCTACGCCGAGCTGGTCGACCTCCTGCGTAGTGAAAAGGAAGCCGAGCAGGACGCCGGTCCCCGATTCGTGCAATGGGCACACGAAAGGCACGTGCCGCGGGCGCGCTGGTTCTCTACCGACCAGACGCCGATCGTAGCGCTGCGGTCCGCCGCCAACTGGCACGACCTGTGTGCCGTCGTACGCCCCGCGGACGAGACGACGCGCTTTGCCCACGACATGGGGCGACTGCTACTAAGAGTGCCTAACAAAACGCCGCGTAGTCTACAATGCGTCAGCCACAAAGAGTTGAGTGCTGACGGATGAGTAAGCTTGAGATCAAGGACGATCTATGGGACGTGATTCGGCGGCTACTTCCGCCGGAGCCAGATCGCCCGAAAGGTGGTCGGCCAAGAGTGCCGGATCGTGCTGCCATCAACGGCATCGTGTTTGTCCTGAGGACGGGGATTCCATGGGAGCATTTGCCGCTCCGGCTAGGCTATGGATCCGGCATGACCTGCTGGCGACGGCTGCGAGACTGGCAGCAGAGCGGTGTTTGGGATCGATTGCACAAGGAACTGTTGCGGCGGTTGCGTAGCTACGATCAGATCGACATGTCGCGAGTGAGTGTGGATGCAGCGAGTGTTCCTTCCCCCCGGGCGGGGAGGAAACCGGTCCAAATCCTACCGATCGAGGAAAGTTGGGGTGCAAAAGGCACGTTGCGGTCGATGCCAGGGGCACGCCGCTCTCGTTCCTCATCAGCGGCGCGAACACGCACGACAGCAAGTGCTTCGAAGCCGTAGTCAATGCGTTACCTGCGGTTGGTGGTCTTCGAGGGCGTCCTCGGCGATGGCCAGACAAGGTTCATGCTGACAAGGGATACGACTACGAACATTGCCGACACGCGTTACGGCACCGTGGAATCGTCCAGCGTATCGCTCGGCGAGGCGTCGAATCTAGCCAGCGACTGGGAAAGCATCGTTGGGTCGTCGAAAGAACGTTTGCTTGGCTCAACCGATTCAAACGCCTTCGCATCCGGTATGAGCGCCGCCCTGAAATCTATCTGGCCTTCGGATTGCTCGCTTGCTCATTGATCTGCTGGCGTGCGATTGAACGGTTTTGTTAGGCACTCTAAGCGTGCCGCTGCCGTTTGTGCTGGTTCCGGCCGACGTTCCCGCATCCATGGCAAGTGCGGCGACGGTTGTTGTCGCCTGGAACGGTTCCTGCGAAGCGCAGCGCGCGGTATTCGCGGCCTTGCCACTGCTCAGGCGGGCATGTCGCGTGGAAATCGTGCAATGCGCCAACGCGGGAAGCAGCGGGGATCCACACTGGAATCCCCCTGGTCCATCGAGTCCTACCTGGCGTGGCAAGGCGTCGGCCCCCTTCGGACGACGGTGCTACGCGATGTATCGCCGGCATCGCTCCTCGCGTTCGCCACTTCGTGCCAGGCCGATCTGCTCGTGATGGGCGCCTACGGTACTCACCGCTATTCGGAATGGCTGTTCGGCGGCATGACATTACATGCGTTGCACCACGCCACGGTGCCACTGTTTCTGCGTCATTGACCCGGCCAGCCGGCAAGGATCCCGTTGGTCGATCGACGCGAGAGAGATCTCGCCCTGGAGGCACTATGAAAGACGTTCTGGTCTATGCGAACAGCCTGTCGGCCTGGACACCGGCGATGATCTGGGCGGCGCAGATCGCTTCGACGCTGCGCGGCGGGCTGACGGGTGTGTACGTGTGCCCTTCGCCGGCCGTCGGCTATGCAGCACCCTATGGGGGCATCGATATCGCGGCGTCCCTGATTGCGAGTATCCGCAAGGTTGAGGAAGAGGCCTACGCCGTTCACGCGCAATTTGAGCGTCGTGCGGCCGAATACGGCGTCCGCAGCGCCCAATGGCAGGTGGCGGAGGGCCACGTCCCTCAGATCTTGCAGCACCTGGGAAACTGGCACGACCTACTTGTCATTGATCGCGGCAACGAGGCCCCTTGGACAGCCCCTTGGGAGGTCGGCAATCTGGTGCTGACAACGCGGATGCCTACGCTGGTTGTTCCGCCGGGTGCACCGCAGCGCCAATCACTCGATTGCGTCGCCATTGCGTGGAACGGATCTCCCGAGGCACTGCGTGCCTTGCACGCGGCCAGGGGTTTGCTCGCACAGGCCAGGCGCATCGTCGTGCTGCGAGGCACGCGCGGGGACCCGTACTCGGAGATCGGCTGGCGGCCGGTGTTTTCGCTCGAAACCTACCTGGCGCGGCAGGCCTTCAGCGTGGAACTGATCGACATCGAATCGGCCGACGGCGACATAGGCGCGACACTATTGGACGCGGCAGCGCAACACGATGCCGACCTACTCGTCATGGGCGCCTACGGACGATCGCGATTTAGCGAGTGGGCTTTTGGCGGCGCTACGCACCACATCCTTCATCACAGTGCCATCCCGGTAATGATGCGGCGTTGAGGTCGACGACAGGGCTGTCGCCGAGGTGACTGCGATTGATCCATCAACGCCCTCCCCCGCTGCGCAGGATGGACCAGAGCAACCATATGCCCGCAATGGATGCACCGAGAAAGCCGAGCAGCCCGAAGAACGGAAGGCCGAGCAATGTCGGACCTCCCTCAACCGTCATGGTGATCGAAGATCCAACGATGAGCGCCGCAATGACCATGCTGCCTGACAGACGATTGGCCGAATGATTCAGGTCCCGGCTGAAGTCACGGAGTTCGTTGAGCTGAAGATGAAGCGCCGTTTTCCCACTGTGCATTTGCTTCAGGAAGTTTCGTAGCTCCCCGGGAATCATCGTGATGACATCGGTGAAGTCGGCCAACGCCGCCAACCCCTGTCGTGCCAACCTCCGGGGACGGTAGCGATCCATCAGCGCCTGGCGCAGAAGCGGCCGCGCCTGGGTCGCCATGTCAAAGCCGGGATCGAGCCGGCGCCCCATTCCGTCCAGGGTGAGACAAACCTTGATCAGCAGCGCCAGATCAGCGGGCAACGCCAGTTGGTTCTGGCGCATCAGCGTGGATATGTCCAGGAGCATTGCCGCCAGGTCCAGCTGCCCCAGCGGAACGCCATGGAAGCGATCAATGAAGGCATCGACGTCGGCAGCGAGCTGCTCGCCATCGGCATTCGGATCGTCGGCCCAGTCGAGCAGCACCGCCATGACCGGCTCGGCGTCGCGCTCCACGAGAGCGTACAGCAGTCGCACGACCTCGTCCTTCCGGTTTGGCGACAGGTGCCCCACCATTCCGAAATCGACAAGGCCGACACGACCGTCGCTTAGCACGAACACGTTGCCCGAGTGCGGATCAGCGTGAAAGAAACCGTCGCGAAACATCATCTTGAGCACCAGCTGCGCGCCGGTGCGGGCGACGCGCACGCGGTCGACGCCCGCCCGCTCGAGCGCAGGAAGGTCAGTCATGGGGACCCCATCGACGTAGTCCTGCACGTTCATCCGTTCGTTCGTGCACGCCCAGTGCACCACCGGCACCATGAGGCGCGGATCACCTTCGAAATTCGCCGCAATCCGTTCTGCGTTGCGACATTCCGCTGCCAGGTCGAGCTCGCGCAGCAGGGAATTGCGGAACTGGCGCACCATTCCCGCGGGATGGAAACGCCGCAAGCCCGGAAACAGCGCTTCGATGCGAACCGCGACGTATTGCAGCAACCGCATGTCCGCCTCGACCACGGGCTTGATACCGGGGCGGCGCACCTTGATCACCACCTCTGCCTGGTCGTGCAGCCGGGCACGGTGCACTTGCGCGATGGATGCGGCCGCCAGGGGTTCGACGTTGACGCTCAGAAAGACGTCCTCGACACGTCGCCCCAGCGCTTCTTCCACCTCGGCCCGTATCGCTTCGAACGGCACCGGCGGCACCGCATTCTGCAGGGCGCTGAGCGCGTCAATCCATTCCGGCGAAAACAGGTCAACGCGCGTGGCCAATAGCTGCCCCAGCTTGACGAAGCACGGCCCCATTTCCTCAAGGGCGTGGCGTACCCGTATCGGCGCCGGCTGGGACACCCACTGCGCCAGGTGGTGCACGGGCTCGACCGTATCCAGGCGACGCAGCAGCCGGGCGAATCCCAACCGACGCAGCAAATCGCCGAAACCGTGCCGTACCAGAATGCCCATGAGGGTCTGGATTCGCGCCGCGTCGAAGCTGACCATCAAGGTGTCCCACATCGGCGCAAGCTCCGTTGGTGCGCCAGTCGGTCAATGGGGAATCTGCGCGCCCCAAAGGCTCGTGATATTGATAACGGTCAATCGTCCGGCGGTCAGGCCTGGAAAGAGTTTCGACCTCCATGGCGCAGGGCAGCCCGCCAGGAATGCCGCTTCTGATGAAACCACCGACTTGCGATGGTCAGCTCTTGTGTCGCACAGAGCCCCGCCGCGTAACGGCAGGGCTCTGGCGTGCAGCCTCTGGTGTGGAAGGCCGTGATGCGTTACTTGGCCGGAAGCACCGCAGGTTTCCGTAGCAGCATCAGTACCTGTTGCGCCACAGCCTTGCTGGAGGCCGGGTTCTGTCCGGTGACGAGTCGGCCATCGGTCACGGCATGGGGTGTAAATGGCTCCGATCCGCTGCTGTACGTCGCCCCGGCTTCCTGCAGGGCGTCTTGCAGCAGGAACGGCACCTGGTCGCGTACGCCGGCCAGGTTCTCCTCGTCGTTGGAGAAGCCCGTGACCCGCTTGCCGCGGATCAGCGGCTCGCCATCGGTGCCCTTGAGCTGAATCAACGCCGCGCTTCCATGGCAAACCGCGGATACAACGCCGCCCTGGTGATGGATCGCCTCGGCCAGTCGTTTGAGTGCGGGCGCGTTCCGGAAATCCCACATGGTGCCGTGGCCGCCGGTGAAGTAGATCGCGTTGTACTGCTTCGGGTCGACGTCGGCGGCGGCCTTGGTGTGAGCGAGTCGGCCCATGAACGCCGGGTCGTTCAGATGGGCTCGCGCGGCGTCGTCGGTGTAGGTCTTGTCGAGACTCCGCTCGTCAAGCGGCGCTTTTCCGCCACGGGGGCTGACGATGTCCATCGCCACGCCAGCCTTGGTCATTTCGTCCCAGAAGTGAGTCAGCTCGGTTAGCCAAAGGCCGGTCTTGTCGGTCCTGCTGGGGTAGTCCGCGTGATTGGTAACCACGACGAGCACTCGCGGCGTTGTCACCGTGGCATTTTTGGAATCGGGCATTTCCGCTCCCGCCAGGAGCGGTGCAGCAAACACGGGCGCGATCGCGAGAGAGAGGATTTTTTTCCAGAGTGATTTCATGGTGTGTGCCTCAGTGCTTGGCGCGTACGAGATCGCGCATTGCTTCGCCGACGCCGGTCGCCGATTGCGGGTTCTGCCCGGTGACGAGCCGCCCGTCGACGACGATCTTGGCGTGCCAGTCGGGGGCGCTTTCGTGCAGCGCGCCCTGGTTCTTCAGGGTGGAGGCGAGCAGGAACGGAACCACGTTCGCAAGACCGACCGCCTGCTCTTCGCTGTCCGTAAAGCCGGCAACGCGCTTGCCTTCCACGAGATGGCGACCGTTGGACAACTTCGCGTTGATCAGGGCGGCAGGGCCGTGGCACACGGCGGCAACAACACCGCCGGCTTCATAGACTTCGCGCGTGACGCGTTGCACCGCTTCGCTGTCGGGGAAATCCCACACCGCGCCGTGGCCGCCGGCGTAGTACACGGCCGCGTAGTCGGACGACTGGACGTCTGCCAGGCGCTTGGTGGTGCGCAGCGCGGTGCGGAAACGCTGGTTTTCCCAATAGCGCGCGTTGGTCGCGTCATTGAGATCCAGCCCGTCGACGGGCGGCTCGCCGCCGGCAATGGACGCGAAGTCGACCTTGATGCCAGCCGCATCGAGCACGGCCAGTGGGTGGGTGACCTCGCCGAGGTAGAAGCCAGTCGGCTGGCCGGTGCTGCCCTTGGTGGCATGGCTGGTCAGTACGAACAGAACGGGTTTTGCTTGGGGGTTCATCGAGCGACTCCGGGTGGTGGGTGCGGCCGCGGCACTCTATTGCCCTCCAAATCGGGCATAAATACCCTGTGGTTCAATTGATCTATTCTTCAAAGGCAAGAATGGTGCGCCGATTCAATCACCTGGGTGACCTGGAGGCCTTCGTGGCCGTCGTCGACAAGGGGTCGATCACGGCGGGCGCGGTCGAGCTCGGCACAACCGCCTCGGTCCTCAGCCGCGCCATTGCGCGCCTGGAGGCCCGGCTGGGCGCACAGCTGCTGCGCCGCACGACGCGCCGCCTGAGCTTGACCGAGGCCGGGCAGATCTATCTCGAACACGCACGCGGCGCCTTCAGCCTGATCGACGAAGGCGATCGCGCCGTACAGGGACAGGGCAATGAGGCGCAGGGTCTGAGCGGCCGGGTCCGAATGAGCGTCTCGACGACCTATGGCAACTATCGCCTGCCTGCCCTGCTTCGGCCGTTTCTGGAAACCCATTCCCAGATCCAGGTCGAATTGAACATTTCCAACCGCAACGTCGACCTGGTGGCCGAAGGCTTCGACATGGCGATACGCCTGGGTCAACTCCCCGACAGCAGTCTGATCGGCCGCCGGCTGGAGGATCTGCCCATGTGCCTGGTTGCAGCGCCGGACTACCTGGCGCGAATGGGCGTGCCGCAAAACCTCGCCGAACTCCATCGCTACGAAATGCTGTCGTTCGTCATGCCGAGCACGGGCCGCGCAGCACCGTGGCTGCTGCGCGACGAGGCGGGAGAGGATTTGGAATGGCCGGTGCCGGCGCGTATCCGGGTATCCGATGATGTCCTCGGCGTTGTCTCCCTGGCCGAGCAAGGGCTCGGCATCTGCCAGTGCTACCGGTTCATTGCCGAACAACGACTGGCCAGTGGCCGATTGGTCGAAGTACTGCCGCAGAACAACGGGCGTACCCGCCCCTGTTCGCTGATCTACGCACCGCATCGGCGCTTGTCAGCCGCATCGCGGGCGTTGATCGAGTGGTTGGCGAGTATGTCGGGGCGGTGATCCGCCATCACGGCGCGTAGCCTTGCTCGACCAAGGCTCCGCCAGCAGTTCACCTGCCAGCGCCTGTTGCTCGCCGGTTCCTCAAGGCTTGCGGCGCGAAGAATGCACATGAAACCCGGGAGGAGCTGGACGTCGCGGACACATGCATGGAAAGGTATATTTTGCCACGAACCCACGCATGGGAGGCACCTGTGACCGAGAATACACCTGCCGTCCAGCACCATTTCACCGACCGTGCGCCGGTGGTGCGGGCGATCTACGATCGTCTCTTGATGGCGGTGCGGCAGTTCGGGCCGGTCGAGGAAGATCCGAAGAAAACCTCGATCCACCTCAACCGCAACAGTGCCTTCGCGGGCGTTGCAACGCGCAAAGAGGCGCTGGTTATCACGGTGAAGTCCGCACGCGACATCGACAGCCCCCGCGTGGCAAAACGCGAACAGGTGTCGAAGAGTCGCTGGCATATCGAGGTGCGTCTCACCGATCCGGCGCAGGTTGACTCCGAGCTCATCGCATGGCTGCGTGAGGCGTACGAGATCTCGGCCTAGCGCTACGTCCCCCGGGCGTCATCCCGACTGGCGAGACGAGGGGGCGTTCCATGAACCCCTTCGACAACGACATCGCCGCACTGCTCGGAAAGTCCATCAACAGCCCTACATCCGCCGCCGCTTCCTCCGATCACAGCAACCGCCGCCCCGCCGCTGGCTGGCCTGTCCCGGTGGCCGTGTCCTGTGCGCGCCGAACCGGCAGATCAGCCGGAAGACGGATCACCTATCCACCCTGAGGCTGACGAAATCGAAATGGAGGCGTATGGTGCGCCTGAATCTTGAAGTGGGCGCGCAGCTTTTCGAACCGAGCTGATCGGTAAGCGTCTCCCGGGGCGAAGGCACAGGCAGTTCAGCAGAGGGGTGACCCTGTTCTGGTCACGTTTCGCGCTCACCCAGTGGTGTGGCGATGTGGGGCCTTACGTTCAATTCCAAGGGGGTTAGATGAACCGCCAACTTCTCGGTTTCCTGCTTTCCGTCTTCACGCTCAGCGCGTCCGCTCAGGTTCCGGAGGCAGTCAACCCGCTGCCTGCAGTGGAAAATGTGAGCACGGACAAGCCTGTGGAAAGCCTCTTGCAACGCGCCGCAAGCCGCCGCATCGATCTGCGATCACTGCCGCGGACCCGCCCTCCGCAGCGGGAACGAGCGGAACGGGAGGCGCCCGAGTATGAGCCTGTCCTGCTGCCGGGGAGCCCGTCGCCTCCGGCGGGCGAGCCAGTGGCGCCGACGCGGCGCGCACCGGCGCCACCGCCGATCAATGTGTTCGAGGGCCTTGACCGCTTCAACTTTGGCTCGGGCAGTCCGCCCGACACCAACGGCGACGTCGGCCCGACGTACTACATACAGACCGTCAACAGCTCGGTGGGCATTTTCCGCAAGAGCGACGGGTTTATGGAAGCGGGCTTTTCGTTCAACACCTTCATGAGCCAGGGCAACTTCGGCAATCTTTGTGATACCGCGAACTTTGGCGATCCGGTCGTGCTGTATGACACGTTTGAAGACCGCTGGATCATCTCTGACTTCGCATTCTTGACCGACGGCGGCGGTAACGCGATTGGGCCGGCGTTTCAGTGCATCGCCGCATCGATGTCCGGCAACCCGCTGACCGGGGGCTGGAATTTCTACTCGCGCCAAGTCTCCGACAGTCTCAATGACTATCCGAAGTTCGGTATCTGGCCCGATGGCCTGTATATGTCGGCGAACATGTTCAACTTCGGCGGCGGATCGTTCAGGAATGCGCGCGTGTGGGCGTTCAACAAGGCGCAGATGTACGCCGGGGCTCCGACGGCGCAAGTCGTTTCGTTCGATGTCGGCGGCGGCGACTTCACCCTCCTTCCCGGCAACGCGCGACTGCAGACCGGCACGCCGCCGCCGGGTCGCCCCAATTTGTTTATTTCCACGCAGCTATTTCTCAACGCGGTAACGGTGTACAAGTTCCACGTCGACTGGCAGAACATATCGTTGTCGACGTTCACCGGGCCCGACACGCCGCTTTCAGCCACGAGCTGGCCGACGTTCGCGGCAGGCGTGCCACAGCCTGGCACGGCAACGCTGCTCGATTCGCTCTCGAATCGCGCGATGATGCAGAACCAGTACACGAACTTCGGCGGCACCGAATCCTTGTGGGTTTCGCACACGGTGCGCCGGCAGAACACCTCGGGATTTGCGGCGCCGCGCTGGTATCAGGTGAATGTCTCTGGCGGCACCGTTGCCGCCGCGATTCCGCAAGCGGCGACATGGGACCCCGACGCAGCCAACGTGCTGCATCGATGGATGCCGAGCCTGGCCGTGGATCGTGCCGGCAACATGGCGATGGGCTACAGCACCTCGAGCACCACGGCATTTCCGTCGATGGCTTATGCCGGGCGGCTTGCGGGCGATCCGATCAATACCTTCAGCCAGACTGAACAAGTTTTCTTCGCCGGAACAGCCTCGCAGACCGGGTCAGCCCGTTGGGGCGACTACAGCGCGATGACCTTGGATCCGGACGGATGCACGTTCTGGTTCACGAGCGAATACGCCAATCCCGCCGACCAGGCGTTCAACCATCGGTGGTTGACCAAGTTCGGCTCCTTCGCCTTCACCGAGTGCACGCCGGTAGGTGCAGGCGGCACCGTTTCCGGCACGGTCACCACCACCCCCGGTGGTGCGCCGATCAGCGGCGCGACCGTGCAATTCGGTGCCCGCACGACGACGACCGATGGCTCGGGCACCTATTCTTTCACCAGCATTCCGGCCGGAACCTATCCGGTCATCGGCGCCAGAAAGCCAGGGTTCGGCAGCGCGTCGGCGGCAAGCGTCGTCGTTACCGATGGCGGCACGTCGACGCAGGATTTCGCACTCACCGCTGCCCCGACCAGTGCCTGCCCGACCGACAGCACGCAGGCCGAATTTCTCGCCGGTATCCCGACGAGTGTCGACTTGAACACCAGCCCGGGCGATCTGTCGCTCAGCAATGCGCCCGTCAGCGATCAGGCGAACACCGCCGGTACCACGACCGGGACGGGTTTTGGCACTCCCGCCTGGACTGGCCAGACGTTCATTCCCGCGTTGACGGGCACGCTCGTCAATGTCGATGTCCAACTCTTCTGCAATGGCTGCGGCGCAACGCCGCCCAATCTCACCCTCTCGGTTCGCAACACCAGCGCGGGTTTACCGACAGGCCCCGACCTGGCCAGCACGACGATTCCCGGCACGGCCTTTGCCAGCGGCTCGACGGTCTTGTACACGGCCACCTTCGGCTCGCCGCCAGCAGTGACCGCCGGAACGCAATACGCCGTGATCCTGCGCCCCGTCTCGGCGCCGGCAGGTAGCGGCTACTTCTGGATTCGATCCTCACCTTCCAGCTATGCGAGCGGGTCACGTGTCCTTTCGGCCGATAGCGGGGGAACGTGGTCTGCCGACACGACGAGAGACTTCAACTTCCGAACCTATGTACGGACCGGCTACGCCGCGTCGGGCAACTTCATCTCGTCGTCGAAGGATAGCAATCCGGCGACGGACTACACGCCTACCTGGACCACCTTGTCCTGGACCGCTTCCACGCCAGCGAACACGTCGGTGTCATTCCAGGTTGCAGCCAGCAACTCCGAGTTCGGCCCCTTCAACTTCGTTGGACCCGACAACACTGCTGCCACGTTCTTCACCACCAGTGGCGCCTCGCTCAGCCGGTTCAACGGCAACCGTTACCTGCACTATCGCGCCTTCCTGGCGACGACGGATTCGGCGGTGACGCCGACGCTCAGTGACGTCACGGCATGCTTCGTCGACAACGCGCCCGCTGATCTGTCGATCACCAAAGATGACGGTGTGACGACCGCCGCACAGGGCGGTTCGGTCATCTACACGATCACCGCGTCGAATGCGGGACCCGGCGCGGCGACCAACGCGACGGTGACGGACAACTTCCCCGCCGACGAGACATGCAACTGGACCTGCACGGGTGCGGGTGGCGGCTCGTGCACCGCGTCGGGCACAGGCAACATCCTCGACGACGAGGTGATTCTGCCGGTCGGTGGCACGGCAACGTACTCGGCGACGTGTGCCATTTCCCTCTCGGCAAGTGGCTCACTGAGCAACACCGCGTCGATATCCGGAGCGTCAGCGTTCGTCGCCGACACGGTGCCCGGCAATAACAGCGCGACCGATACCGATGGTGTGGGACAAAGTTCGGATTTGTCGATCACCAAGACCGATGGCGTCACCTCGGCGACACCCGGTGGTTCGGTCACCTACACGATCACGGCATCCAACGCCGGGCCCAGCAATGCCCCGGGTTCCACCGTTGCGGATACCTTCCCGGCGTCGCTGACCTGCACCTGGACCTGCGTCGGCGCCGGTGGCGGCACGTGCACGGCTTCGGGCAGCGGCAACATCAACGACACGACCAACCTGCCGGCCGGTGGCAGCGTCACCTACACCGCGAGCTGCACCATCGCGGCGTCGGCAACCGGATCGTTGAGCAACACCGCGACCGCCGCGGCGCCCGCGGGCGCTACCGATCCGAATCCCGGCAACAATTCGGCGACCGACACGGACACCCTGACGCCGCAGTCCGATCTGTCCATCACCAAGACCGATGGTGTCACCTCGGCGACACCGGGTGGTTCGGTCACCTATACGATCACGGCATCCAACGCCGGGCCCAGCGACGCCCCGGGTTCCACCATTGCAGATACCTTCCCGGCGTCACTGACTTGCACCTGGACCTGCGTCGGCGCCGGTGGCGGCACGTGCACGGCCTCGGGCAGCGGCAACATCAACGACACGACCAACTTGCCAACCGGTGGCAGCGTCACCTACACCGCCAGTTGCACCATCTCCGCGGCGGCAACCGGATCGTTGACCAACACCGCGACAGCGGCGGCGCCCGCGGGCGCTACCGATCCCAATCCCGGCAACAATTCCGCGACCGATACGGACACGCTGGCGCCACAGGCCGACCTGGCCATCACCAAGACCGACGGCGTGACGACGGCGACACCGGGCGGCTCGATCACCTACACGATCACGGCATCCAACGCCGGGCCCAGCGATGCCCCGGGATCCACCGTTGCTGACACCTTCCCGGCGTCGCTGACCTGCACCTGGACCTGCGTCGGCGCCGGTGGCGGCACGTGCACGGCCTCGGGCAGCGGCAATATCAGCGACACGAACAATTTGCCGGCCGGTGGCAGCACCACGTACACGGCAAGCTGTTCGATCTCCGCTGTTGCAACCGGCAGCCTGTCGAATACAGCAACCGTCACGGCGCCGGGGGAGTGACTGACACTGCGCCAGGCAACAACTCGGCCACCGACACGGACACGCTGGTGCCCCTGCCGGATGTGGCGTTGACGATTACCGACAATCGCACCCGGGCGGCGGTAGGGCGGCCCGTGAACTACATCATCAGTGTCACTAACAGTGCCGGGCCCGGCAGCGCGACGGCCGTGGTGACCGATGC
Organism: Tahibacter amnicola; assembly: GCF_025398735.1. Classification (NCBI taxonomy): domain Bacteria; kingdom Pseudomonadati; phylum Pseudomonadota; class Gammaproteobacteria; order Lysobacterales; family Rhodanobacteraceae; genus Tahibacter; species Tahibacter amnicola. Next base: position 3,582,142 of record NZ_CP104694.1, on the reverse strand, counting down.
GCTGCCCGCGGGATTGTTCAACGGAAGCTGGGTGTGTATTCCGTTTGGTGGTGCCACCTGCGCCGACGGAAACGGCAACACACTCAGCGATACGATAACGCTGCCGGTGGGCGCTCAAGTGGCCTACGTCTATTCGGCAACCGCCATTTACGGTGATGCCAACGACCAGATCATCAACACGGCATCGGTGGCGCTGACGAATGGTCCAGATCCGGCGCCAGCCAACAACAGCGCCACTGACACCGACCTGCTGGTGCTCTTCAAGGACGGCTTCGACGGCACGCCGCTGATGGTGCCGCTCCAGGTGGGTACTGGTGATGCCCATGTCGCGGCGACGCTGCGCATCGACGCGACATTGCTGAACAGGCTGAGCATGGTGCCGACGGCGGTTGCCAGTGGCAGCGCCGCGAGCGGCAGGACATTGTTCACACTTGAACTGGCGCGCTTTGGCAACGATATCGTCTTACGCGCCCTGACCATGAACAGTCGCGGCTGGAGCGAGATTTCGGACTGGCAGAACGTCGCCGACGCCAATCCCCACTTGCTCACGTTCGCCTGGCAATCAGCTTCCGGCCAGAATGGTGACGGCTATCTCAACCTCGACACCGGCGGTGCTTCGGTCATGATTGCCGGTCGCAACGAACACGACCGGCTGACGCTGCTCTGGGTGAGGGTCGAGAATACGGTGCCTTGGCTCAATGTGATCACGCACTGAGTACCAGGCGCTGGTTGTTTGTCGAGCCCGGGCAAGTCCCGGGCTCTTTTCACGGGAACACGGATGCACATCGTTGGCTCCGCGTCGCGATGCGTGGATTCATCGCCGGTCGCAAAGCCGGACACCGATCCCACTGGCCTCATAAATCCGCTCGCCGTCGACCCACAGGCTCGCTGTGGCGATGGCGTAGTCGGTACAGTGTTCAGTCACCTCCAGGGTGATCACCACTTCGCCGTGATGCGGCAGCACCTGTCCGCGGTATTTCCACGTGTGCTCGCGTCCGAGTAGCGGCGCCACAGCGCCCGCTGACGTACGGTGCGTCGTGAGCAGCCACAGCTCCAGCGTCTGGATCATCGCCTGCACACCGAGGGAACCGGGTTGCACGGGATCCTGGAAGAAGTGGGCCTTGAAGAACCATTCGCCGGCATCGACCCGCTTGCGTGCGCGAATAGCGTCGGGCCAGACGGCGTCGATGCGGTCGATCATGCGCAGCATCGAGGTATCGTCGAGCGCATGCGCGGCGTTCGATTCGCGGTGCAGCAGCGATTCGTGCCGTTCGTTGCGCGGCAGGCCAGCCTGCGCGGCAAGTGCGGCGCGGGGGAAGAAGCCGAACACGGTCTTGAGCGCATAGACCTCGCGCGCAGCGACAGAGCAGCGTACGTCGAACGCGACGATGATCATGCCGCCCGAGGCGGAGACTGATGTGAGTGTGGCTTCGGTGCTGAGCGTCTCGCCACCACGCAATTCCGTGTGCTGGGTGCCGCGGCCGTCGAGGTTGCGGAAGCGGAGTTCTTCGTCGCTGGCCAGGGCGCAGCCGGCCCAGCTCGACAACCAGCCACACGGTTGCAGCGCGGCCTCCTGCAATACGGCGAAGGGCACGACACCGGCGGTGTCGAGAAACCAGGCGTCGCGCGGCACGTCGAATTCGGCGACGACGCGGGCGCCGGCGCGCGTGTCGCCCTGCTTGCCGTCGACGCCGGCGATGCGGCTCATGCACAGGTACGGCGGGGCCGGCAGGCGCGGTGCGCGTAAGGTGCCGTCGAAACGTTCGTACATCGGTCCGAACGCGCGCGACGGGCGGCCGAGCGCCGAGGCGAGCAGGCCATCGCTGTCCGCGGCCGGGAAATCCGGCACCAGGTGCAGCGCAAGGCGCCGCGCGTGGAAGGCCTTCAGCCCGTCGACCGTGCACAGCAGGTCGGCCCAGATGGTTGGCACCGGTCCTGCAACGATCTCTTCGACGAACACCTCGGTCACCAGCAGTTTCGAACCCGGAATCACCTGGCCGCGGCACTGCAGCTTGTAGGCGAGTTCGGGCACGGGCTCGAAGCGTGCGCCATCGTGCTCGAGCGTGTAGCCGCAGGCGGCGAGATGGAACGCGAGCGCCTGCAGGCAGCCTTCCAGCATCAGCGTGCCGGGCATGCACGGGTCGTTCTTGAAATGCCCGTCGAAGAACCAGCGCGATGGATCGATGTCGAGCTCGGCCTTCAGGTACCCGCGTCCCCAGGGACCGCCACGCGGCTCGCAGGCGGTCACGCGGTCAAGCAGCAGCATGTCGCCCGATTGAATCCGTGGGCTGCGCGTATGGGTGCGCGCGAATTCGAAGCCGGCGCCGAAGCACGCGTAGGTGTCGCCGTTCGCGAAGGCCTCGAGCGCGGCGCGATCAAAACCCGGGCGTGTGCTCACCGCGCGTGGCGGATCCAGGCGCGGATGGGCGACGATCTCCTGCCCTTCGGGTGTCCACAGGCAACCGGCGGAACCCGCGAGCTCGGCGTCGGTGAAGAATCCGGCCTGGCCGTTTCTGACGGTCAGTTGCTTCCGACTGCCGTTCATGCAGTCGTAGTGGAAGAACATCAGGCGCACATCACCCTGGGCGGCGTGGCCGTCGAGGTGAATATCGAAGGTGATCGTTTCCCCTTCGCGTGGCAACTCGCCGTGGTAGGTGAGCTCGCAACCGAGCAGGCGGTAGACACGCTCGCTGCGATTGAGCGCATCGACGCCGAGGTAGGAGATCAGCATCAGGTCGGCCTGCCCCGCCTCCACCATCACGCCGCCGGGCATGCGGCCCTGGTGCAGGTACCAGGGTTCGGCGCCGATATCGGTCTGCGTGGTGATCGAGCCCTTGCCCATGCTCATCGGCTCGGCATTCAGCGCGGTGACGCGGTCGGCCAGCAGCAACGGCGGACGCGGCATGCGCACCTGGCGTGCGAAGCCGTCCTGCGCGGCGAACGGCGCGCCGAAGATCTGCGAGATATTGCCGTCGGCGTGGACCATCAGATCTTCGCGGGTGAAGCGCACGGGGCGCGCTGTTGTCCCTGCGGAAGTGGCTGGGCCCCTGCTCGGCTCTTGTGTCTCAACGGTTGAGACGCTGTGCCCGTGCGTCTGCGGGAATGGAGGCGATCCGGTCGCGAGCGGATTCGTGCCCTGTCGCCCGGCGCGGAGCAGCGCCTCGGTCGCTTTGCCCTGCAGGGCCAGAAACTGGGCGTGCGCGCTGGTCTGGGCCTGGGTGAAGGCCTGCTGTGCCGCGGCCAGGCGCGCGAGCTCGGCACGGATGCCGTCGAGCGCAGGATGTGTCGCACGCGCCAGCGCCGGTGCGCTGGCCGGCAGCATGGCGACAGCGGCCTCGGGCATCGCGCGTTCGGCGACCGCCGTTGCGACAATGGCCGTTTCAAGAATCGCCGGCAGCCGTGGCGCGGGTTCCATCGTTTGCAACGCCTCCTTACGCGGCGGCAGGCAGACGGGCGGCGGGTGCGCGTCGAAGCGACGCGGACGCTTCGGTTCACTGCGTGGTACCGGTGCGAGCGCGGCTTCCAGTGCCGCGTGATTCACGGCCACTCCGGCGGCAAGCAGCGCCGCGGTGGCGCCGAGCACGGTTTCGATGCCGTCGCCCTGGCGATCGAGGCTCACCACGAGCGCTTCGCGTTCACCAAGCACGTGACGGATGGCGCGGCCGAAGGTGCCGCCCGGGCCGTGTTCGACGAACACGCGCACGCCGTCGTTCCAGGCGTTCTCGACCAGGGTCCGGATATCGATCGTGTCGACCGCCTGCGCGAGGATGGCTTGCGCACAGGCCTCGGTGTCCGGCGTGTAGGGGCGGCCGCTCGCCGTGCTGTAGATACGCCCGCGGCGCGGCGCCGAGGTCACACGGCGGTGTACGTCGAGCCACGCCCGCTCGACGCCGCGCAGCTCAGGCACGTGCACGACGAGCGAATAGTCCAGGTGCAGGCAACGCGCCGCACCGATGCGTTCGACGACGCGGGCGCACTGGGCCGCAGCACCGGCGATAAGACAGCTTGCGTCATCGTTGATGATGGCGATGCGCACGCGGTCCAGGCCTTCGAGCGCGCGGTGCACCTCATCGAGCGGCGCGGCGATGGTCCAGCATTCCCACGCGACACCCGGGCTGGCGGCCGGTTCGCCCCACGCGCGGGCAAGCACGTCGAAGCGGCCAGCCAGCTCGCGTTCGAGCAACCCCGACGCTTCCATGGCGTCCATCAGCGCGTCGGGATCATTCCAGACTCCCGCTGCAATCAGCGCGTTCGTCTCGCCCGACGAGTAGCCCAGCCACGCGTCGGCCTGGAGACCAAGCAGGCCTTCGCTCAAGGCCAGGTGCAGCTGCGACAACGCCGAGGAACCGCACAGCTGCTGGAACACGCCCGGCGCTGTGTTGCCCGCCGCGAAGGACCATTCCAGTGCCGTCGCAAGGCGCTGGCTGCGCGTGCGCAGGCGCTCGTGCAGGTGCGGCAGATGCAGCAGCAGGTCGCGGCCCATGCCGCGATACGACGCGCCTGCACCGGCAAACGCGAAGGCGATTTCGCCGCCGATCGGCCGCGCGCGGAAGAACACGCCGCGGCCAGCAGGCGCGCCCGCTTCCAGATGCGCGATGGCTCGGGTGCGCACCGCCTCGAGCGAGGCGCCGGTCGCGACGAGCACGCAGCGCGCCGGGCCATCCAGGCCGCGACGATCGTGCCTCAACGCGTCGATCACCGACGCTTTGTCCGGCCCGGCAAAACAGTGCAGCTGCGCGACAGCGCATTCGGCACGGCGTGGATGTTCCGAGGCTTCGCGGAGCGTTGCCACACCGCGTGGCTCCGCGCAGAGCCAGGGGTTGCCGTCGAGATCGCGCCGGTGGTGCAAGGCGAGCGCAGCGGCGGCGGTTTCCACCAGGCCAAATGCGGCCTGCGCATAGCCGAATCGCGCCTGCAGGCGCGTAGCCAACGGCGACGGTGTCACCCCGGTCGTGACCGACGTCGTTGCGACCTCGTCGTCGTCCACCAGGGCATACACCCGGTCGCCATCACGCACCGCGTCGTCGAGCCGCTTGAGTACCAGCGCCACTGCCGCGTCGCCGGGCGCTTCCCCACTCGCCGCACGTTGCACCGCTTCGCACGCGAGATCGACCGCGCCGACGATCGCGGCGTCGAGCTCGCCGCAGGCGAGCCCCCGCGCCGCAACGCGCAGGGCGTGCGTCCCGGACGTGGCACCGCCCTGCAGCGTGAAGGACGGGCCACACAGATCGAACTGCGAGCTCAGGCGGTTGGCGGGGATGTTGGGCATCGAACCCAGCACGGCCGCGGCCTCCAGCGCAGGTACCAGCGTGGCGCGTGCGCGTGCCGACCAGTCGTCGTCACGGCCGTTTGTGAGGCGCCAGCGCGCGCCGTGGCGGGCGATTTCCGGATCGGGCTCCATGCCGATCAGCGCTGCGCTGCGTTCGCGCGGCAGTGGCGTCGTCTCCGCCAGCGCTTCACGGGCCGCGGCGAGCAGCGCCAGTTGCTGCGGCAGTGCCTGCTCAAGGTCACGCGGTGGAAAACGCAGACCGTCCATATCCAGCTCGAACGATTCCATGCGGCCGTCGCGCGGCGCACGGTCGTCAAACAGCGCACGTGTAAACGCCGCGCGGTCGGGCGCGTCGGCGATCTTCACGCCGATGCCGACAATGGCCACCGGGCAAGCAGCGGCCGCGGCTGGCCGGCTGCCGATGCCGGCGTCGTCTTCCGAAACAATCAGATGTGCGTTGTTGCCGCCGAAGCCGAAGGCGGAGATCGCCGCGACGCGCGGGCCGTCACTTGTCCACGGCTCGGCTTCGCGCAACAGGCGGAACGGTGTCTGCTCCAGGGCAGGATTGGCTTCATCGCAATGCAAGGTCGGCGGTCGCACACCCGCGCGCATCGCTTCGAGCACCTTGATAAGGCCCGCGGCACCCGCGACGGTGATGAGGTGGCCGAGGTTCGACTTGAGCGAGCCGACCGGCACGTCCTGCGATTCCTCGAACACGCGGGCGCTGCTGCGCAACTCCGTCGCGTCGCCGACCGGCGTGCCGGTGGCGTGGCATTCCAGCAGCGATACCTGCCGGGGCGTGATACCGGCGATCGCGTAGGCCGCACTGATCGCCCTCGCCTGCCCCTCCTCGCTTGGCGCCAGGAACCCTTTGCCGCGACCATCGTTCGATAGCCCGACGCCGCGGATCACACCATGGATCGTGTCGCCATCGCGGCGCGCGTCGGCCAGGCGCTTCAATGCCAGAAACGCCGCACCTTCGGCCGGCACCAGGCCATCGGCATCGCGATGAAACGGGCGCGAGCGTCCGGACTTGCTGAGTGCGCCGAGCGCACAGAATCCAATGTGGAGAAAGAGGTCATCGGCGCGCTGCACCGCGCCGGCGAGCATCACATCCGCACGGCCGTCGTGCAGCGCATCGCAGGCCAGCTTGATCGCATACAGCGACGATGCGCACGCGGCATCGAGGCAGAAGCTGCCGGCATCGAGCGCCAAGGCCCGTTCCAGCATCGCCGCCGTACCGCCGCTCATGAAGCGGTTGCGGGGATCGACGTCGCCCTCGCCGGTCCACACCTGCTCGCAGAACGCAGCCATGGACGCGGTCGGGAAACCGAGATTGCCGAAGATCGCACCAACGCGGCCCGTCGCAGGGGTTTCGCGCAGCGCTTCGCGGGCGCAGTGCAACGTCCAGTGCACCAGGGGATCCAGCCCCGCGAGTTCGGCAGCGGGAACCGCGAAGCCGTCGGGGTTCCAGATCGCCTCGAAGCCTTCCACGTAGCCGCCGCGATCCGACCAGGCGCGGTCCTGCTGCGGCGCTTCGGGTGCACACAACGCGTGCTCGGGCGCAAGGCGCCAGCGATCCGCGGGCACGCGCGTGACCAGGTCGCGTCCGTTGACGACCGCGTCCCACAGCGCGGCCGGGCTCAACGCGCCTGGCAACACGCAGGCACGCCCGACGATGGCGACGGGTTCGAACGTCACGTTGGCAGCGCGTGGTTCTGCACGCCGAGCATTTCGGCGTAGCGCCTGCCGCTCTGGTCGGTCAGCACGATATCTGTCGTGGTGTCGCTGGTACCCACTTTGCGCATGTAGGCGGTGGCCGTGATAGGGCCCACGATCGGCTCGGCGCCGAAGTGCCGCAGCTCGGCAATCGCGGTCGGCAGCGTCTGGCCGCCGAGCATGCGCCGGCCGTGCAGCGCGGCGATCTGCAGGCCACCATCCAGTGCCGCGACGTCGAGCGCCCAGCGCTCGCCGTTCCAGCCCGCGGCGTCGACACCGCGCACGGTGGCACCGATGCCCTCGTCGGAGATGCCGTGCACCTGGTCGATCAGCTCGAACTGTTTGCGATGGAACAGCAAGTCGGGATAGATGCTTTCGCCGCTCCACTTGTCCAGGGCGATCCCGGGCGCTTCGCGCCGGGCCTTCGGCGGCTCCGGCAACAGTTCCGCGCGGGCGGTGTAGTTCAGGGCGCCGCGCGCGTCGCGCACGGTCATCAGGAGCTGCGCGCCGCGTTCGCTCGGCAGCGGGGTCGCCTCGATGCGGCAGCGATCGCCGCCGTTATCGAATCCACCGAGCCGGATGCCCTTGAGCACCTTGAGTTCGTGCAGACTGGCCAGCGCCAGGCCCGGCCGGAAGCTGCGCGCCGCGCGCGCCATCCACTCGGCGACGAGGACGACCGGCACCACCGGCGTCCCCTTCACCGCGTGCCCTTCCAGGAAGGCGTGGCTGGCCCGCGAGACCACGAGTTCCACGCCCTGCACGCGCGCCTCGGCGCCGTCCATCAGCAGCGCTTCGCCGCGCGGCTCGCCGCCGAGCACGAGCTCGATATCGGCGGCCCGCGCATCACGCATTTCGTCGGCGAACATACGGGCGCCGGCTTCGAGGGGAATCATCGGCACGCCGAGTTCGGCAAAGCGCGCCTTCAGCGCGGGCGTGACCATGCCGCCTTCCCACGGGCCCCAGCCCAGCGACTTCGCGCGCAGGCCCGGGCGCCGGCGCGCCTCGGCCGCGACGACCTTGGCCAGCACTTCGTTGGCCATCGCGTAATCGCTCTGCCCGGTGTTGCCGCAGCGCGCCGACACCGAGGAGAAAACGCACAGCGACTTCAGCGGATCGGCCGCGGTCGCGGCCAGCAAGGCACGCAGCCCGCCGACCTTGGTGCCGAACACGAGGTCGAACTGCGCCAGCGTCTTGTCGACGATACGGCGGTCGGCGAGCACACCGGCGGCGTGCACGACACCGGCAATCGGTCCCCAGTCGCTGCGCACGCGCTCCAGCGTCGCGGCAAGCGCGGTGGCATCGTCGACCGCGACCGACTCGTAGCGTGCCTGGGCGCCTTGGGCCTGGAGCGCCGCCACCGTCGCGCGGATCTCGCGTGCACCGAGAATGCGGTCGACTTCCCGCGACAATTCGTTCGGCGTGAGCGACGCGCCGCGCGCGAGCACGATGCGCTTCAACGAGGCTTCGTCGGTGACGCCGGCGCAATCGGCCGGTTCCTCGCCCAGCGGCGTGCGTCCGAGCAGCACGAAGCGCGCCTTGCACTGCTTGGCCCACTCCACGATGCACCCCGCCGTCACACCGCGCGCGCCGCCCGAAACGACGATGACGTCACCGGCATTGATCGCGGAGACCGACGGACGCACCGCGCGCGGGACGCTCTGCAGCGTGAAACGACCGCCGGCGGCCGGCAATGCCACTTCGATCTCGCCGCCGCCGCGCAGGAGCTCGCCGGCAATGGCTTCGGCGACGGCCGCCTCGTCACGCGTGCCGCGCTCCACGTCGATCGATTTCAACGTCGCACGCGGCCATTCCAGCGCCGCGGTCTTGACCAGTGCAGGCAGGCCTGCGAGCCAGGCGCGGCGGGAGTCGGCATTACGCAGGCCGAAGTGACCGCCGGTATCCTGTACGGTCACGAAGAGCGCGTCGTCGACACGGGCCAGCTGCTGCGCGACGACAAATGCCTCGCGGTTGACTGCGATGGCCTCGGCCTCGTCCTCCACGCCACGCAGGCCGCCCAGGTAGATGCAGCGCCTGGCATCATCGGGCAACACCTCGACAGTGCGCGCCTCAACGCCGTGGCGGCGCAGCGAGGTCGCGAGGGCGGTGTCCAGGCCGGCAGCCCCGAAGACGTAGACGGGCTCGCCGTCGATGAGTCCCGGCAGGGCAAAACCGGCCGCCGGCGCGGGCATGAGCTCAAGCACGAAACGGCCAAGCTCGGCGCGACGCATCGGTTTGGCTTTTGGCGCTTCGGCGCCCGGCGCGGCTGCGGTCGGGGCTGCACCGAGGTAGGCCACGATGTCGGCCAGCGTGTGCAACGCCGACGGGCGCGCCCGGTCTTTTGCGATGCCAGGCACACGCTCGGTCATCGCCGAGAGGATCTCCACGCGTTTGATCGAGTCGATGCCCAGATCCGCTTCGATATCCATCGCCAGGTTCAGCATCTCGACCGGATAACCCGTCTTCTCGGCGACGACGCTGAGCAGGATCGCCGCAATATCATCGGGAGCCGCGGCAGGCTGCGCGACAGGCGTGTTCGCCACAGGTCCACCCTGCAGGTATTCGGCGATCTGCCGCAGCGTGTGCATGCCGCTGAGCTTCGCCCGGTCAGCCTTTACGACGACCGCGCCCTGCGCTTGCACGGCAGAAAGAATTTCGACGCGCTTGATCGAATCGACGCCGAGGTCGGATTCCAGATCCATGTCGAGGTTGATCATCTCCGCCGGATAGCCGGTTTTCTCGGCGACGACGGCCAGGAGGAGCGCAGCGAGGTCGGTGCCGGACGCTGGCGCGGCAGGCGCAGGAGCGACGACAGGCGCCACGGCAACGACGGGGACCGGTGTTGCAACGGGTGAAAACGCAGGCATCGCGACCGGCATCGGCGCAGCGGGAAGCGGCAGCGGCGCGGCGATCTGCGCAGGCACCGATGCGACGGGGCTCGCCACTGTCGCGGGGGGCGCTGCACCGAGCAGCGCCGTCAGGCCGTTGATCGCGCTCTCGGCCAGCTTGAGGTACTGGGTGTGACTGTCGCTCAGCGCGCGCTGGTAGGCCGCATGCGCGTTCGCAGTCTGCTGCTGCGCTTCCTGGAACGCGGCGAGCCAGGCCGGCGACAGCGGCGGTTCTTCTTTCACGGTGCGTACCTCGACAACGGGTGCGGATGCCGCACGCGGTGGATTGGGGGCAGGTAGAAGCGACGGATCCGCCGGCGGATAGGGCTTGCCGACGTTGGTGCCGCTGATCGGGATGCCGTGTTTGTGGGGCGCAGGCGACGCCGGCACGCGCACGTCGGCGAACAAGGCCGACACCCGGGTCAGGTGGCCCGCGGCGACCAGCTGCGCGAGGCCCGCCAGCAGTGGCTCCAGATCGGACTTGCCCTTGCGATCCAGCGCGATGACGCGATGCGCGCGTGCACCGAGGATTGCGCCGACGAGCCCCTTGAGCACCGTGCCGGGGCCGACTTCGACGAAGCAGCGCGCACCCGCGGCGTACATCGCTTCGATCGTTTCCACGAAGCGCACCGGTTGCGCGATCTGCTGCGCGAGGACCGCACCGACGTCACCGGCGTACGGTGCTGCGTGCGCGTTCGCATACACCGGCATGCGTGGTGCGGCGAAGTCGATGGTGGCGAGGAACTCGCCGAACGGCGCGCAGGCCGGTGCGACCTGGGCAGAATGGAATGCAGCGGCTACCGGCAGGCGCCTGGCCGCCATGCCCTGTGTCTCCAGCGCAGCGATCGCATCGAGCGGCCCCGACACGACGACTTGCTCGGGCGCATTGTGATTGGCGATGGCGAGCGACGGACCGATCAGCTCGCGCGCACGCTCGATCGAGCATGCTAACGCGCACATCGCGCCACTGCCGCCCGCCGCAGCGTCGCGCATGAGCTCGCCGCGACGGCGCGCAATGCGTAACGCGTCGGCCTCAGTCACGACTCCCGCCGCATGCAGGGCAATGATCTCGCCGAAGCTGTGGCCAGCAGCCATCGCGCCCGCGACGCCCAGCTCGCGCAACACGGCGAGCAGCGCCATCGACGCTAGGCCGAGCGCAGGCTGCGCGTTTTCAGTAGGCAGGAGCGCGTCACCCGACGGACCGAACGCGATGGCGTGGATACCCAGATCGGCAGCGCGATCCCATACTCCGCGCGCCGCATCGAATTGCATCGCCGCGGCAACGCCCATGCCGGCGTACTGGCTGCCCTGCCCCGGAAACAACAGCGCGAGCGCGCCATCGGGCGCGCCCACGCCATAGCTGGTCCCGTCAGGAAGCTGGAACGACTGCGCAGGTTCGGCCGCGATCTTCGTGTGCGCGTGGGCGAGCCGTGCGTCGAGGTCGGTGATGCTATTGGCGACGACCGCGAGGCGGACGGCGGCGGCGTGGTCGAACGCATCGCGCGAGGTGCGCGCGATCGCTGACAACGGCATGTTGTTGGCGCAGGACTGCCGCAGCCGCGCGATCTGCTCGCGCATGGCCTCGGCGCTTGCCGCACTGACTGCGAGCAGCTCGTGCGACTGCGTTGCGAGCCGCTCCGCGCGCGGCGCCGATCCCACGTATTCCTCGAGCGCGAGGTGGAAATTGGAACCACCGAAACCGAAGGCGCTGACCGCCGCACGCCGGGGGTGCGACGCGCCGCGGATCCACGGCCGCGCGGACGTATTGAGATAGAACGGGCTTTGCGACAGCGCGAGCGCCGGATTGGGCGTGTCCGCCTTGATGGTCGGTGGCAGCACCTTGTGGTGCAGCGCCATCACCGCCTTGAAGAGGCCCGCGGCACCCGCGGCCGCCTTGGTATGGCCGATCTGGCTTTTCACCGATCCGAGCGCGCACCACTGTGTGCGCTCGGCGTCTGCTTCGGCGTAGACACTGCGCAGACCTTCGAACTCGGCGCTATCGCCGGCCTTGGTGCCGGTGCCGTGCGCCTCGACGAGCTCGACGGTGTCCGGGCCGAAGCCCGCTTGCGCGTAGGCACGGCGCAGCGCGACCGCCTGCCCCGCCGACACCGGTGCGTACACCGACTTCGCGCGGCCATCCGACGAGGTACCAACACCACGCAACACGGCGTAGATGCGGTCGCCGTCACGTTCGGCGTCAGCCAGGCGCTTCAACGCGACCATGCCGAGTCCCTCGCCCAGCATCGTTCCGTCGGCCTGGTCCGAGAACGGCCGGCAGTCTCCACTGGGCGACAAGGCCGGCGTCTTGGAGAAACACATGTACATGAAGATGTCGTTGAGCGTGTCGACGCCACCGCTGATCACGAGATCCGAATCGCCCAGCTGCAGCTCGTTGACCGCCATCTGGATCGCGGAAAAGCTCGACGCGCACGCCGCATCGGTCACGCAGTTGGTGCCACCCAGGCCAAGGCGGTTGGCGATCCGCCCCGCGACGACGTTGCCGAGCAGGCCGGGGAATGATGCTTCCTGCCAAGGCACGTACTGCGCGGCAATGCGCTCGCAGGCAGCCTGCACCTCGTCTTCGGGCAGCCCTGTTTCGCGTAGCGCCTTCTGCCAGACCGGGCGTTGCAGACGCGACACCAGCGAGAACAGCAGCTCCTGCGCGCTGGTGACGCCCAGGATCACCGAGATGCGCGAGCGATCCATCGTCTCGAACTGTTCGCGCGCGGCATCTTCCAGCACCGCGCGCGCCGCGATCAGCGCGAGCAGCTGCGAGGTGTCGGTGGCGGGAATCGTGGACGGCGGAATGCCCCATCCGAGCGCGTCGAAATCCATCGGCGCTAGAAAACCGCCGCGGCGCGCGTAGGTTTTGTCCGGCGCAGAGGGATCGGCGTCGTAGTAGTCGTCAATGCGCCAGTGCGTCGACGGCACGTCGGTCAACAGATCCTTGCCGGCGAGAATGTCGCGCCAGAAGCCGTTCGCGTCGTGCGAGCCGGGAAAGATCGCACTCACGCCGACGATGGCGATCGGCTGGCGCTGCGGGGAGCTCATGCGAGGGGCCTCGGACGGAAATCGAACGCGGACGACGGAATCGGCAAACCGAAGGTGCGCAGCTGTTGCGCGCGGGTCAGCACCGCGGCGCCTTCGAGCAGATTGAGTGCGACCTGCACCGCGGTGCGCCGGGCGGGCGCTTCGAGGAAGCTGCCGGCAACCCAGGTGTTGAATGCGCCCATCGCAGGGCCGCACCAGATCTGGTAATCCGTCAGCCGCTCGGTCACGCCGTCAATCGCCCAGCGGCTGGAGAGACCCAGGTAGGAACGGAACACCAACGCCATGCGGTGCTTGGGATCGGACTCGGCGCGGGTTACCTGGGACGGATCGCGCGAGGACCAGAATGCGCGCGTGGAGGCCCAGGCTTCCTCGAAGCTGGCGCGCAGCATCTCTTTCTCGATCTTCGCACGCTCCGCCGCCGGAACGGCTTCCAGCGAGGGATACGCGCGGTAGATCTCGTAGAGCTTCCGGGCGCGGATCGCGAACAACGTGCCGCGACGCAGCACCTGCACGTCAACGCCCATCTCGAACATGTCGGCCGCCGGCGCCATGATCACGTCGGCCATCGAAGCCTGCGCCAGCATCGCCCGTGCGCCGGCGCCAAGGCCGGATTCCACGCACGCCTGGTTTACCGAACCCGTCTGCACGTAGGCCGCCCCGAGCGCGAAGGCCGACGCGAGCGCGCCGGGTGTGCCGAGGCCGCCCGCCGCACCCACGCGGATCGGTCGCGCGTAGCGCTGCCCGGCCACGATGCGATCACGCAGCGTCAGGATGGTCGGCAGCAGCACGGCCAGTGGACGGTTGTCGGTGTGGCCGCCGGAATCCGCCTCGCACGTGATGTCTTCGGCCAGCGGCACGCGTGCGGCGAGATCGGCTTCGGCGCGGGTGAGCGCGTTGCGCGCGACCAGCTCGTCGAGGATCGCGACCGGCATCGGTGCCATGAAGTGCTTCGCCACTTCCTCGCGGGAGATCTTCGCCAGCACGCGATGGCGACGCTGGATGGTCCCGCTGCCGTCGACAGTGAGACCACTCGCCGCATAGCGCACGATCGCTGGCGTCAGGCCCATGAAGGCCGAGGCTTCCACGCAACGCACGCCGCGCCGGATGAGGAGGTCTGCGACCGCGTCTTCGACGGCGGGCTCACCGGGGCTGTGGATGAGGTTCACACCCCAGGGCATGCCGCGCGGATCCAGCTCCCGGGCCAGTTCGTCGACCGCAGCCTCCACGCGGGCCAGCGACAGGCCTGCGGCGCCGAAGAAGCCGAGGCACCCCGCGCGCGCCATTTCGGTCACGAGCCGGGTGGTGGCGATGCCGTTGGCCATGGCGCCGGCGACATAGGGGAAGCGCGTGCCGTGCGTCTCGCTGAAGGTGCGGTCGCCGAGCCATTCGGGATACAGCGGCGGCAGCAGACCCAGCACCGGCCAGCAGTTGCTGTCGCCCGCGGCGACCAGCGTGCCGTCGATGCCTACGCCGAGCCGTCCGTCACGGTCGTCGCGGACGACGACCGCCGTGTGACGCACCTGGGCGCAGGCGCCCGCCAGGTCAGCCGGCGCAAACGCGGGCGCTGCGCCGCGCCAGTGCGCCGGCGCGTGGGGGGCAATCGTCGGGACACTAGCCAAAACTGGCACCCAGTGGCACTTTAGGGGACCGACGTTATAGCCCTGCTGGAGCGGAAATGCCACCTTGTCGGCCGGATCACGGGAAATACGCCCGTCCCACCCGATCGGAATGCGCGGGGCTCGGCTGCGCCGCGCCGCCCTGCGGCGGCCATGCCCCGCTGTCACGCCGCACGCCATACATCTTTCGTCATGGCTTCGCGACGCAGGCACTTTTCCGGTGACCCGGTCCACGCGCTCCGCCAAGAAGGCCGCCGTCCGCCAGGCGCTGATCGCTGCCGCGAATCGCCGCTTCCACAGCCACGGTTTCGCGCAGACGACCATCGACGAGATCTGCGCCGACGCCGGCGTGAGCCGCCGCACTTTCTTCCGCTATTTCGAGAACAAGGAAGCGCTCGCCTTTCCCCACCGGACTGAGCGCCTCGAGCGCTTCCTCGCACTGCTCGACGGAGCGGACCACTCACCCAACCCCGTCGACGGCCTGCGCGCGATCTGCGAAACCTTCGCGGACGAATATTCCGCCAACCGCGCGCAGATCCTCGCGCAGCAGCGCCTGGTCGACTCCGAACCCGCACTCGCCGCGCGCGAACACGAAATCGACCGCGATTGGGAAACAGCAATGGCCGCCACCTTCCGCCGCCGCTTCGGCCCCGGCGCCGCCTCCGAGCGCCGCGCCCGCCTGATGGCCGGCGCCGCCATCGGTGTCATCCGCGCGACGATGCGCTACTGGTATGAGAAGGATGGACAGCCGGATCTTGCGAAGCTCGGGCAGGAGGCGCTGGATGGGTTGGAGCGAGGGTTTTTGACCTGACCGTTGCCAGGTCCGACCACTCGGGATGCGCGCAGATATTCACCGCGCGGGGTTGGACGGTGGCGTGACGGTGTAGCCAGCGTGCTCCAGCACCGATCGACACAGCGTCAGGAAGTCCCGTAGTGCCAAGTCATGCTTGGCGTCGTTGGTGCGCCACGCGCAGATGCGAAAGCTCACCGACGTCGCATCTGCCAGGAAGTGATCGACTGTTGGCAACAGCGCAAAAGTGGCCTTGTATTTGTGGCGCCCGGCCTTCGATTCGGCGTTGTCATAAGTGCTGATCAAGCGCCAGTCAAGCAGCTCGCCTGTATAGACGTCCTTGCCCGCGGACGCGCATACCGCTTTGTGGATCTCATTCTTGTAGTGCGGGACCGCGCAGGTATAGCCACGACCGCGATCACGCCTGGCATGCGCCCTCGCCTTGTGACGCAGCCAGCGCCTGTAGGCACTCTCCGAAACCACGCCCTCCAGGAAGTCGGGAAAGCCCATACACGATCCCTGGCCTCGCGCGTGCAGTGATGATTTGAGCAGACCCATTTTCCGCTCGTTCAACGCCAATCCCACACGACCACTTCCCACATCTCGTCGGCTGCGGGATCACGGTACACGTGCAAGGTCTCGAATCCGACACGCTGGTGCGCGCGCATCGAACGGGTGTTGCGTTGCGAAATCTCGGTGAGGACGAAGTCGAACTGGGGTGCGTAGGCGTCGCGCAGTTTGTGATAGACGCCGTCGAATACGCCCTGCCCGCGGAACGCGCGTGCCACGCAGACCTGGCCCATGACGAACCAGCGCGGGTTGCCGGCCAGTGGCTCGCCACGCCATTCGAGGCGGTCGAACAGCGAGAACATGGGTTCCAGTATGGGCACGGCATGGCGGAACTGCTGCGCCATCATGAGGCAGTAGCCGGCGAGCACGTCGCCGGAGACCGCGATCGCCGACGGGTAGGCACGGTTCATGGCATGAAGGACCGAGGGCTCGTGGCGCACGCTGGTGAAGCCTTCGCGCTGCGCGGTTTCCGGGTCGACGGTGTCGCGGTGGTTCTCGGCCTGCAGCGCGAGGATCTGTTCGACGTCATGGGGAGCGCGGACGAGGGTGTATTCGACGGTCATGAGCTCGAAAGGCAAAAGGGTGTAGGTGAAGGGAGAGTACGGGACACTGCCGCTCCCGGTGGCTTGGCTCCGCCCCTCCGCGGGTCTTCGGCCGAGCCCGTCTGACGTCTTTAAGCGGGTCTTTCGTTGCGCGTCAAGTGCGCGCCGGCACGCCCCGGCTTGTGCAGTGCAACATGTAAATCTTGGGACGTCCTTGCCAAATCCCGCCTACGGTCCAAGCCGCCAGGGCGCTGGGGTTGCCGAATTTGCCGACAGGGGTCACGCTCTGTTAAAAACGTGTGATCGGGCGGGGGCCCGGCAGTCCTGGCGGGCGTACAGCGTCTGCCGACCAACCATGTCGTCTCGGAAGGGAGCATCAGATGAAGCATTCAAAGCGCGTATTCGCAATGAATAGTCTCGCGGTCGGAGTGAGAGTGGCACTCGGTAGCCTCGCCCTGGTCCTCAGTACCGCCGCGCTCGCGCAGCAGGCGCCATCGTCGGACGACGAAGAGGCCACGCTCGAAACGATTTCGGTGCTCGGCACCCGTGGTACCGGCCGTACGGCCACCGATTCTGCGGTGCCGATCGACATCATCAACGCCGAAGAGCTGCACAACCAGGGCTCCCCGGACGTACTCGACGCACTCAAGGTGCTGGTACCCTCCTTTAATGTCAGCACGATTCCGATCGACGACGCCGCGTCGCTGATCCGCCCCGCAAACCTGCGTGGCCTGCCGCCGGACAACACGTTGATCCTCGTCAACGGCAAGCGGCGCCACCGCTCCGCGGTCATCACCTTCCTTGGTCACGGTCTGTCGGATGGTTCGCAGGGCGTCGACATCTCGGTGTTCCCGTCGCTGGCGCTCGACCAGGTCGAAGTGCTGCGTGACGGCGCGGCCGCGCAGTACGGCTCCGACGCTATCGCGGGCGTCATCAACTTTGGCCTCAAGCGTCTGAGCGAAGGCGGCCAGGTTGAGATCTTTGGCGGCGAACACTACGAAGGCGACGGCTTCACCACGCAGGTCGACGGCCAGATCGGATTCCCGCTTGGTCCGGACGGTTTCGCGACGCTGACGGCCGAATGGCGCGAATCCGATCCGACCTCCCGCAGCGTGCAGCGCGATGACGCTGCCGCCGCCGCGGCCGCAGGCTATCCGAACGTTCCGAACCCGGCGCAGATCTGGGGTTCGCCGGAAGTCAAAGACGACCAGAAGTTCGTCGGCAACTTCGGCTGGAAGGGCGAGAACATCGAGCTCTACGGCTTCGGCAATGTCTCCCGCCGCGACACGGACGGCGGCTTCTACTACCGCAACCCGACGGCCCGCGCTGGCGTGTACTCTAACGACGGCGGCCAGACGCTGCTGGTCGGCTCGCTGAGCGGCAACACCACCTGCCCGACGATCGCGCTGCGCGATGCGGCCGGCAACCTCATCCCCTACGCAACCGTTTCCGGCCAGGTCGCGGCACTGCCGAGCGACTGCTTCACCTTCCTCAAGGTCTTCACCGGCGGCTTCACGCCGCGCTTTGGCGGTGAGATGAAAGACCTGGGCTTCACCGGGGGAATCAAGGGCCGCTGGGGCGACTGGCACTGGGATTTCAGCGGCACGTACGGCAACAACGAAATCGAATTCTTCATGTACAACACGGTGAACGCGTCGCTCGGACCGAACCAGCCGGCGGGATTCCTCTTCCGCCCGGGTTCGAACGAACAGACCGAGCACATGTTCAACTTCGACATCACCCGGGCGTTTGATCGCGTCAACCTCGCGCTCGGCACCGAGTTCCGCAGCGAAGAGTTCCGCATCGGCGCGGGTGACGCCGCCTCCACCGCGATCGGTCCGCTGACGCAGCAGGGCTTCAGCATCGGCTCGAACGGCTTCCCGGGCTTCAATCCGCAGACGGCCGGCGAATGGTCGCGCGACAGCTGGGCGGTCTATGCCGACCTTGAGTCGCAGGTCACCGACCAGTTCCTCATTGCGGGCGCGGTGCGCTACGAAGATTACGAGGACTTCGGCAGCACTTCGAACTGGAAGCTGACGGGCCGCTACGACTTCACCGACACCTTCGCCATCCGCGGCGCCCTCAGCACGGGCTTCCGTGCGCCGACCCCGGGCCAGGCGAACGTGAGCCAGATCACCACGGCTTTCATCGACGGTGAGCTTCGCGACACCGCGACGCTGCCGCCGACGAACGCGATCGCCGCGTTCTATGGTGCCGAACCGCTGACGCCGGAAGAGTCGGAAAACTTCTCGTTCGGCCTGGTCTGGAACAACGGTCCGTGGAACCTCACGGCTGACTACTACCACATCAAGGTCGACGATCGCATCGCGCGCAGTACCGACTTCACGATCACCGAGGCCGACCGCGCCGCGCTCATTGCCGCCGGTGTCGTCCAGGCCGCGTCGATCAGCCGCGTCGGCTTCTTCGTCAACGACTTCGACACCACCACCCGCGGCATCGACCTTGTCGCGAGCGTCGACACCGACCACTTTGGCGGTGAAACCAACTACGCTGCTGCGTTCAACTGGAACGATACCGAAGTGAACAAGTTCACGCCCGGCATCATCAGCGAAGCGCGCATCAAGAAGCTCGAAGAGTCGCTGCCGAGCACCAAGGGCTACTTCACGGTCCACCACCACCGCGAGGCGTGGGACCTGCTGGTGCGCCTCAACTACTTCGGTTCCTGGTACGAAGATCACCTCGACAGCGACGTGGTCCGGATCGAAGACGGTGGCCTGCCGATCTATGAGGACAGCGCAGTCACGGTCGATATCGAAACCGGCTGGAAGTGGGATTCGGGCCTCTTCGTCCGCGTCGGCGCCCAGAACGTGTTCGACAAGACGCCGGACAACAACCCGTGGGGCGCTGCAGTTGCCGGTGCGCAGTATCCGGTGCACTCGCCGTACGGCTTCGGCGGCGGTTTCTACTACGCGCGCCTGGGCTGGAAGTTCTAAGTAGTCCGTATCGTCCTGGTGAACGCGGTAGTCCGCGTTCACCAGGATCGTTGGAAACGGAAGTTGCCGCCCGGATGCGACTGCAGGCCGTGGCGGTAGCTCCACAAGGCGGCAGGTCCGGTTACGCTGCCCTTCGAACCCTGGCGACCACGATCATCATCAGTGCCAGGAACAGCAGCCCCCAGCCGCCCAGCGCCGGCAACGGGACAGGCTCAGCGGGTGCCAGCACGGTCAGAACCCGCGAAGGCGGGCCACCCGGGTAAACATCGGTTCCGGTGAGGCACCGGCCTGATCCGGTGCCAGGGCGACCGGTTACGTATCGCTGAACCTGATACCGCTGACGGAAAACCCGTTCGGACTGGTGATCATCACCGTCATCGTTATCGTGACCGTACCGGCAACGCCGCTGTCGACGGGTTGAACGACTTTGCCATCGTCAGCGGCAAGCCCTGCGCGAAAAGCGCCGGGGCCCAGGCCATGGCTTCCAGAATCGGCGCGAAACCGGGGAAGGCATCGAAGCGAATCGAACGCCGGCGTGCGAACTTGGATTTCGACTCCTTGGAGGCACGGCTGCAGCGTCGCCACGACGATGCCGGCAGCCGCGTTCGTGATCAATCGTTCAGGACATTCCATGCAGAAAAGATCGCTTTTTCACCCGGTACCTGGGCCACTTCGATGGTCTTTCCTGATCGCCCTGTTGCTGCTGTCCTCGTGCGCGTGGGCGCACGGTGTCGCCAGCGACGACAAGGCCTTCATCGAGAACAGCAGCGGCGTGCAACTGGTACCGTTCCTGTACCTGGGAGCCAAGCACATGGTCACCGGCTACGATCATCTGCTCTTCCTGTTTGGCGTGATCTTCTTCCTGTACCGACTGCGCGATGTCGGCCTTTACGTCACGCTTTTTGCCGTCGGCCACAGCGCTACCCTGCTGTTCGGCGTCCTGACCGGCACGCACGTGAACCCCTACCTCGTCGATGCGGTTATCGGTTTGTCGGTCGTCTACAAGGCACTCGATAACCTTGGGGCGTTCCAGCGATTCTTCGGGGTGCAGCCGAACACGAAGGCTGCCGTGCTGGTGTTCGGCTTCTTTCACGGATTTGGCCTGGCCACCAAGCTGCAGGAGTTCACGCTGCCGGCGGACGGGCTGGTCGCCAACATCCTGGCATTCAACGTGGGTGTCGAGATCGGCCAGTTGCTGGCGCTGGGCGGCATCCTGATCGCAATCAGCTACTGGCGCCGTAGCGACGCATTCGGTCGCCAGGCGTTTGCCGCCAATACGGTCCTGATGGTTGCCGGCTTCGTGCTGGTTGGTCACCAGCTCACCGGCTATTTCGTTTCTTGAGGTCTGCCATGTCGTCAACGCACGCGCTTCATCCACACCCGACCCGTCACCAGTTGCTGAAAGCGACCGGCGTGGCACTGATCGCCGCCGGCCTTATCCTGGTCACCGCCGTGCTGCCGGCCGAGCATGGCATTGACCCGACCGGTATCGGTCGTCGACTCGGCCTGCAACGCCTGAGCGCCAGCGCCGAACCCGTGGTGACTGCCACGCTGCCCGTCAGTGCGTCGACTTCGCCGTCGCCGGTGACGGGCAGTGCCCCGGTTGCCGGCAGCGCGCTTCGCAACGCGTTCGTCATCCAGAGCCTCACGCCGTTCCGCACCGGCGAAATGCAGGTGACCCTCGGTCCGGACCAGGGAGCCGAGATCAAGGCCAAGATGCACAAAGGCAATCAGTTCACTTTTAACTGGTCCAGCAGCGCCGGCGCAGTGGAATTCGACATGCACGGCGAAGCCGTCAACGCGCCCAAGGATGCGTTCACCAGCTACTGGAAAGATGAGACGGCCAGCGGCGCCGGCACCTTCACCGCACCGTTCGAGGGATCCCACGGCTGGTACTGGCACAACCACGGCACACAGCCGGTGACAGTGACGGTGACCGTCAGCGGTTTCTACAGCGAGCTGTATCGTCCGTAAGGGCTACGGCGTGCCGGACGATTGCCGCCGCCGGCACGCCTCCACCGATGGCGGCCATGTTGTCTGGAGAACACGATGACTCTGCGTTTCCTCGTGGCGGCCGCCCTGGCCGCCGTTGCTGTACCGGCGCTGGCGCATGACCCGGCCGCGCACTCGCGACGCCCGGCCGCGGTTCCGGCCGAATGCGCCGAGTTTCAAGGCAAGGACCCGGCGACCCTCAATCTGAAGGATCCGACGGTGAAAGCAGCGTACGAGAAGTGCGAAGCGGCAAAAAAAGCAGCGAAAGAAGCAGACAAGGGCGCACACGCCGAACACGATCATTGATCCGGTGGCGGGAGAGCCCTGCTCTCCCGCTGTTGGCCGCGCCGATGAGGGGGCGGGCCGACGCCCCCGGTTCGCCGGCTCAATCTCCCATGCTGCTGGAGAACAGCTCATCGGTGTTGTAGCGCGCCACGGCAAAATCGAAGTCACTGTTCACCCATCGGCGGCTCGCGCCGAGATAGACCTTGCCGTTGAGATAGGCCAGCGAGAAGCCACCGTAGCCAAGGTCGCTGGACGTACCGGCCTGCGTCGGCCAGTCGACCCCGAGGCTGATCGGTCCGAACGAGAGGTCGTTCACGCCGTTGGTGGACATGGCCATCGCAAAAGCCTTCGTCGGCTCTGCCGAATCGCGAAAATGGGTGACAGCGCTCCCGGTACCGGTGCGACGGATCTTCGCGATGTACGAGGACGAGCCAGCGAGGCATTTGGCTACTTCCATGTCGAGGCTGTTGGCGTCCCACAGCACGGCGAGTGCACGATAGTTGCCAGAGACGTACGGATAGGGATAGTAGGTGCCCACGCCCAGCACGCTGCCATTGGGCATCCGCACGATGTCGTTGATGTGGGTGCCTCCGGTAGCACCTTGCGAGGCACAGGTCGCAAAATCTAAGGCATCGGAGGTAGTTTCGTCGCAAATGATGGAGTTGCTGCCCGTGCCGGCGGTGCACGCCAGCGCCAGCGTCTGGGTGGTGGGTCCAGCGGCAGATTCAATACTGGCCGAAATGAACCAGCGTCCGTTGCGACGCAGGGTCATGCCGTTTACCAACCACGGGCGAAACGACGAGATTGCATAGACCCCCTTGCCGTCTCCGTCGAAGGTGGAATCCAGGTTTCCGTCAGTGGTGAGCCGGGCAAAACCGATGTCGTAGGTCGTGCTACTGGTGAATACCGAGATGATGGCAGCGATCTTGCCGTCCGGCAGCACCATCAGCGCGCCCGCGCTGCGAGTGGACACGCCAATATCCACGTCGATTGACCCGTCACCGGAGAAATTGGTATCCGGCAGGCCGTCGGGCAGATATCGTGCCACGGTGAAACCGGCATTGAGCCGGAACATCACCAGGTAACGGCCCTGGGCGTCCACCTGGATGTCCTGCACGGAATCCGGACCGGGGTAGTTGCGAATCCCCGCCGGTCCACCGAACGTGAAGTCGCGCGTTCCGTTCGCGCTGAGGCGCCCGAAGACGAGGTCGGCGTCGTTGACGTCGTCACGCGCGCGACCGATCAAAACGGAGCGCCCGTCAACCAAGGGCACGATCGCCTTCAGTGTGTCTTCCAGGACGCCGCCCAGATCGACATTGAACTGGCTGCGCGGCGCCGCCGTGCACACCGATGCCGTACCACAAAAGAATCCCGGATCGGGCGTGGCAACAGCCGGATTGGCCGCGTCTGAGCCAGTGGAGGCTATGAGCAGTGTCGCGGCAACGAGTGAAAGTGAAAGACGGTCCATGGTTCCCCCGGCTAGGATGCGTTCGGAGGTAATGAACGCATTATCGGGGCAAGAGCGGCAACTGGTTCCGAATCCGGGGCTTCGCAGGGAGTGCCTTCCAGGGTCCCAGCACGGATGCCTATACTCGCAACCCGAGTCAACGGGCGAGCCAATGAACTCCACACAAGGTTGGGACAGCGTAGTCCGGTATCGGGGACGAGACGACGTTATCGTCGCTGTGGTCAGTGTCCCGTCCCCGGATGAAGCGGGTTACCGGGCTGCCATCGAGTCGGTCCTTGAGGCAACTGGCGATATGAACGCATTTCTTGCGCTTCCCCCCACCGATCCGCCGAACAGCGGGAATCGCTGCGGGCGCCGGTACTACACCTTGCGCTTCGCCACCGGGGGCGATGTGCTTGCCGCCGAGCATGAACGTGTGTTCTGGGAAAGGGCAGTCGAGTTCGTCGCGCTACGCCCACTCATCGCGCGGTACGTGCGGCAAGTGAATGCGAACGTGACCATTCCGAACTGGCAGGACGAATTCCATCCGCGCGGCTCCTTCGCCATGGCGCCGCTCGCACTCGCCGACGTGACGTACTGCCCCCAGCTTGGAAGCCTTTTTTCTCTGGGACATGGGGCATGAGACGTTTCAGGAAACGTTGATCGACCAGCTGTTCGCACGATACGGCATGACCGACGAAACGCGCGAGCTTCTGGCCTGCCGTGTGTGTGCGGACGGTCAGGCGATCGTCCGGCAAGTCGCGGCCGCGCTGGACAATCACGGGTTCGACTCCCTGGACCTGGACTGGTTTGCAACTCGGTGCATCGCGCTGCTGCGTCGCCACGACGACAGTACGGGGGAAGCCGATCTCGACGACGATGATGATGACTACAGCCACAGCGAAATCGCGCTGCAGGAATTTGCGTTGACGTACGCCGGTGGTGACGTCAGCAAATATGATCGCGTGTGGGACGCCTTCATCCGCGCCGGCAGCTCCGTCCGTGCCGGCCGCTTCAACGGGAAGTGGTCGCGCAACAATCGCGCGCATCGTACGAAGCGCGACACCAGGCACTGGGATGCGGAATTCGTGGCGTCGAGTGTCGAGCACATCAATCGAGAGGGCCCGCTGCTGCCTCTGGCGTAGCGACCCCGTTGAGCCCGTATTGGCGCCTGTCCTCCCTATCCTGCGGCGGTACACTCCGCCTCGACTCAGGCACTAATAGGCCACCCGGCGTTCGGGAGCGCCCGTTCGCATTGCGCGACCGGGCGCCCTGCCGAGGCCGGCAATGGCGGCCAGCCGATCGTTGCTACGTCTGCAGAGCGTGACTTGTCCGCATCAGTCCAGGATTACGGTCCCGTTACCAGAGTCATGCGCGGAAATGCCTCCAGAATCGGGAGAATCGGCTGGAAGAAGGTGAGCGGCGTCTGCTGGTCACAATTGTGAGTCCCATTGGGCAGGTAACCACCGGAGTTTACCCCCTGTGCGTGGCCGGTCGGTGTGACCACGGAGCCACCGGAATCGCCGGCGGCGACGCAGGCCGACGTTGTCGAGAGACCGAAAACCAGCCCCTCTGCGTATTGAACGGTCACGTTGGTGGCTGTCAAAGTGCCACACCGTGCACCGGAAACGACGCCGGACCGGCAGATGGGTGCGCCGACCACGGCCGGAGTCGCACCAACAATGGTCAGGTTGCCGCCGAACGAATAGGCATTGACCCACGGCCGCGGGATACCTTGCGGATTGGCGTTGTGAACGACCCCGTAGTCGCTGGTCGGAAAGACGCTGGCATAAACATCGCCGATCGATTCGCGTTGCCACGTCGTGGTCGACGCGCCGACGCCGCCACAGTGGCCTGCCGTCAAGAAGCCATTGTACTGGTCTTGCCGGACAGCAAACCCGATCGAGCAGATGTGCTGCGTGCCGATGCGGTAACCATCGCCGCCGCGAACATCGAAGGTCAGCTGCGGGCGGTGCTTGGATTCGGTGAACTGGATCAGGTGCGCATCGACTCGGGTTGACGCAATAAGGTCAATCGCCCGCTTGTGGGCCCCCGCCTCGACGTCGACGACCAACCGGTTGAGCCGTACATCGACGTACCAGGAATGAAGCGAGGGGTCGAGCGCCGCGGGCTTGCCCGACACCCGCTGCGTCTGGACGATGTCGTCCAGCTGCTGCTTCGCCGCTTCCAATTCCGCCAGGCTGAAGTCAACGGGTTGGATGCGTCCCCCTTCAGATCGCCGAATTTTGCCAGCCCGGCGCGCGTCACGCCGACGACGACTTCAAACTGCCCTTTCGGATTTCGATCCAGCCAAAGGCCTCCGAAATCGCCTCCGAGTGAACTGCGCAGGTCCTTTTCCAGCGCCGGCAGGCGTTGTTCCACCGTCCGGTACTCACTGACTGCTTCAACGCCCATGCCGAGGTCACGGTGAAGCGCAACCGACAGCACCGGATCGACTTTGTGCTGTTCGGCCGCAGTGACCGCTGCTGGCACTACTGCCGCAGCGACAGACAGCGCCAAAGAAGCCGCGGCGATCCCGCGCGAATTGCCCACTGACAACACCTTACGCATGACTGCTCCTGATCTGTGAAAGGATGATCTTCCGTGGCACGGCGCGGCGCGGGCGATGCCTGCGTCGTTCGGTTCACTGTCAGAGCCCGACACCTTCCCCCGGCGAAGGTGTATCGACGGCTGGGCCGGAATGCTTACCGTCCACCATGCCGCGATTGTGCCGTTGACCATATTTACACAGATTCATCTTGCGTTGATGTTGTTACTTACCCTCAATTTGCTATCGCGGGAATGATGGCGTCCAGCTTTGCGAGCAATGCCAGCGGCTCTATTGCTGCTATCGCCACGCGCCCGGGCGTGCTCAAGCCCTGGCCCTTTGATGGTCACTTCTGTCGTGTCATTTGCGCTACCGCGGTTCGCCCTGCCTGCGTCGCCCGACGGGCAGACTCCATTGATTCGGACTTCCGCTCCGCATACCCGGGCAGGTTGGCTCTGGTGCCCGATCGGCACCAGGCCGAATGGGAGCGAGTTCAGGCAAAGGTTCGGAGAATTTCGTGGCCGCGGAACAGCGCGGACACAGCGAAGCTGGCCAGGGGCACGATCCCCTGGCCGTCGCTACTACACCCGCTCGGGCACACCCAGGCGTACGGCGCCGACGACCGCCTCAAAGTTCTGCAGCTCACCGCCGAACGGCGACAGAACTCGTTGCACCAGCGCTCCGGAGTCCGCCGGCAGCAAATAGCGCAGGAATGTGGCGAGCGTGCCGGACGGACCGACGTCGAGATAGCGGTATGGAGCCTCGTGCACCAGGCCCGCGATCGTTCGGCTGAATGCGATGGGATCGCGAATCACATTCCAGAAAAACGCACGGTCGGGCCACGTGTGAAACGTACGCGACTGGGCGCAGCAGATCAGCGGAATCCGCAGCGGTTGCAGAGGCAGTTCGTCGAAGCAGCGCAGCAGTGGCTCGCGCGCGGCGTCGATCCAGCGCGAGTGGAATGCGTACGACACGGGCACTCGCTGGTGGGCGATGCCGCGCTGACCGAGCCAGCGTTCCACGTCCGCCAGCTCCGCCTCCAGCCCGGCGACGACGAAGTGTGACGCGAAGTTGATCGCAGCCAGCTCCGTGCGGCTGCACAGTTCCGGTGCCTCGAACAGCGCGCAGTCAGCCACGACGGCAAGCATGCCTCCCCGCGGGCAGTGCTGCTCAAGAACGCGCGAGTACCGCATGATTGACGTCAGCGCGTCTTCCGGGGTTACGGCGCCAGCCACTGCGGCGGCGGCGAAGGTGCCCAGGCTTGCGCCGAGGGTCAGGTCTGCACGAACCCCTGCGTCCTCCAGTGCCTTGGCGAGCGCGTACTCCACCATGAAAATCGCCGGCCCGCTCAACGGCGTCCGCTCGAAGACGTTGGCCCGTGTGCGCGTGGGGTCGTAGATCAGCTCGAGGATCGAGGCACCCCAGCTGCGGCGGCAGAACGCATCCAGGTGATCCATCCAATAGCGGAACACGGCATTGTGGGCGTAGAGGGGCTGACCCATCTGGTAGTACTGGGACCCCTGGCCGGAGAACATGAAGATCGTCTTTTGCTTGTGCACGGCTGACATTCCCCGCTCAGCGGCCATTGGCGAAGAAGTGGGCGCAGAACCGTTGCGCGATCCTGGGGTCCAGTCCGTGTGCGGCGGGGTCGATCGCAAAGCGCTGCGCCAGCGCCGCCACACGCAGGTATTCCGCAGGATCTGCCGCGCAATGACGGAACAGGTCAGCGGTCTGGGACTGCAGTTCGGTGACTTGCTGGTACACGCGCGCATCGAATCTCGGCAGCCGCGAATACGCTTGTGCTGGCAACGCGTTCTGGCGCCAACGGAACGCCATGGCACTGCCGTTGTGACGCGCCGTGATCGGAAATCCCCTGCCCGCCTCGACCTGTACCTCCGGCAGGAATTGCAGCGCCTGCTTCCAGTGCAGCCGGTGCGGTGCATCCGGCGCGTTTGAAAGCCATCGGTCAGGTGCGAGCTGAAGATCGAACCAGAACAACAAGGCGCCGGCGGTGCCGCGTTCGATCGCTTCGACATCAATCTCACGCTCTTCAGGCGCCGGTGTTGCCGTGGCGAAATCGAACGCGAACACGTCGAACGGTTCGCTGAGCGGTCGGTACGCGAGCTCGCGCGCATCGACGTTGATGAATTCCGGGGAGAAGCGATACGGATTCAGGATGTTCGCATCGATGTCCCAGATGCGATCGAGCCGATACTCGATCACCATGCCCCGGATACGGCCTGCCATTGGCACCAGAAGAGCATTCGGCGCCAACAGGTGTTCGCGCGCATGGGTCAGGAAATGCAGCACGCCTTCGCCGATCAGACTGCAGTCGAACAGCTCGAACACGGCCAGCTCGGCGGGAGCCGGCATGTCCTCTGGTACGCGCATCCGACGCGAATCCATGCGGACGATGCGCACGCGATCGCCGACGCCATTGGCGAGGGCCACTTGCTCTGCAACGTCTGCCAGCGGCCCGTCGACCTCGCAGCCGTGGACGCGGGATGCGCCGAGCTGGGCTGCCATCACCGACAGCAGGCCGCAACCGGCACCGATATCGAGCACGCTGGCGCCGTTCCGCTCGGCGAGCCGCGCCGCCAGCGCGTCACGGTAGGCCGCATTGCGTGGCACGTCGACGATCATCGGCACATACCAGCTCGGCAGCGCGCAGGCTCGCATGGTACGTGCGGGCGGTACCGTTTCGAAGAACAGCCTTGTTGCCTCCACGACGACGTCGACGTCAAGCAGGCCGCCAGTCTCAAGCGCGATCGGATCGGTGTACTGCACGGCCGGCCGGATGCAGCGCATGCGGTTGCCCGGTGCTGTGCTCAGCCGCGCGCCGGCGATTTCGATATCGAACCAGAACAGCATCGCATTCAGCGTTCCGGATTTCACGACCGGCAGGTGGTGCGGCCAGCGGGCATCGGCAAACGTATTGAAGTCGACCTCACCGATCTCGGTGGGCGCGGTCAATCCGATCCAGCAGTCCTCGGACAGTTCGACGGGCTGGGGATACGGGCTCCAGCGCAACGCGGCCAGCGCGCCCAGATCGAGCTCCGTACCAGGATAGGCCCACTGCACGCCCATCGCATGCAGCCGTGCCTTTTCCGGCAGCACGCGCGCCTTTGTGGCGCCCCGCTCCCGATACGAACGGATCGTGCGTACGATGCCGGAACCGAGCAGGCTGTGGTCGATATCCGGTATGACCAGCCAGTCGTAGGTCGACAGCGGCAGCCCCTGCGCGTCGGCGGGCACCACATCGACGTGGCTGGCGAATGCCTCGAACGATGCCTGCCGCTGCTCGTCACTCCAGTCGTGGATGGCCGGGCCGTGCTGCGCGTGCCACGCGGCGAGCAGGTGCTTCTGCACGATACCCGCGGCGATCCGGGCATCGATCGCGGATTCTTCGACGATGGTCACGTGCACCGCGCCGTGGGCGAGCGCGCGCAGCGCGAACAGGCCGAGTTCGCTCCCGTGCAGCAGCACGCGACCGCCCGCGGTCGCGGCCAGGGCGCTATCCCAGGCCTGCAACCACTGCGGATCGTCCAGTCGTTCCAGTGTCGCCCGTGACGAAAGGTGTGCGCCGTAGCGCGCCAAATGCTGCCGCAGCCCGGCAACCATGGCCGGATTTGTCGACGTCGGAACCGCGGGATCCGCAAACAGTTGCGGATCGAACTCGACCCGCGGCAGCGGTGCCGGTGCATCCGGCGTCACAGGCGCCGCCTGAGGATCCAGCACCCGTTGCAGCAGCTCTTCCTTGCGCAGCTCACCGTCGAGCCGGTCGATCTGCCCGGTTGCGTGGGTATCGCCGGGGGCGAGCTCGCGCACTCGCCGATAGGCCGCGAGGGCCTCGCGCCCGTTGCGCAACGTGTCGTGCGCCGCGGCGAGCAGACGATGCCCGTCCACATCGTCCGGGCGAAGCGCGACGATCCATTCGGCGTCGGCAAGCACGGCTTCGGCCTCTCCCCGCTTGAGGTTGACGCTGGCGCGTTGCTGCCGCCAACGGGCCTCATCGGGCTGGAGCTCGGCCAACTGGTTGAGGTAGGTGACGGCCTCGTCGAGCCGTCCGTCCCGGTCGCACAGGTCAGCCATCTGCGCGATGGCGGGCACTGCCATGTGCAGCACGTTTGCCGGCACACGGCGCAGCGCCGCTTGCATCTGTGCGGTATCGCCACTCGCCAACGCGCGCAGCAAGGGTTCCTGCCAATCCGACATCATGAATTTCCTATTGCTCAGCGTTCCAGCAGTACAGCGATTTCCCCGCGACGTACACGCCGTCTCGCGGTACGCGACACGGCGTCGACCGGCACACGGCGAAGTCCGTGCGATCAGGTCTTCACGGCGAGGTGGTGAACATACGAGGTCAACTTGATCTCCGGAGCCGACATCGACCGCAACAGCAGGCGGGTGACAGCGCTCCGGAAAATGCGCTGCGCGAGCGAGAATCGGAAGTCCACGAAATCGGCGCCGTAATTGACGAGCAGCAAAGGCTCCGTCAGGTTGTGGAGGCCGAACTTGCTCCCGCCCTGCCCCTTCAGCGTGGTCCTCAGGAAGCTGTCGGGTTGCAATCGCTTGACGATCGCTGACTTCACCTGGGCGGTAATATCCGTCTGCTGCCGCCACTGGAAGCCGGAGCCGGCTTTCATGGCATCAAACCGTTGGCAGCGTTCTTCGGTAAATACATCTACAAAGGAAAAAATGCCTCCCGGCCGAAGAACGCGGCGAACCTCCGAGAGGAACCGCCCGAAGTCGGGATAGGTGTGCGAGCTTTCGATGTTGATCACCGCATCGATTTCGCCGTCGCCGAAAGGCATTTTTTCAGCATCACCGCAGACAAACGCCAGGCCGGGCCGCGCCCAGCGGGCGTTCGCGTAGTTGATCGCGTTCTGGCACAGGTCCAGCCCGACCATCTCGCCGACCGGGGTCGTGCGCGACAGGAAATTCAATCCCTGGCCAAAACCACAGCCCACGTCGAGCAACCTGGTCTGGCTGAAGTCGGTGATGCCGGTCGCCTGGAGCGCGAAAAAGTACATTTGCTCAGAAAAGCCATCGGTATTCGCGCTCTTGTACGAGGGAATGGCGGCTTCGATGCGGCGGTCTATCTCCGGCATGTCCAGGCCCCAGTTCCAGGCGATGCCGCTTCTGATCTGGGCGCCGGCGAAATCGTACATGGCCTTTACGGCTTCCTTGCACGCCTGCCGCTGCTCGTCTGTCTCGAACTCCCGCCCCTCGTTCACCACCGCCATGTCGCGCCAGAAACGCTCCACCTGCTTTCTGGAAAGGGAAACCGCCTTGCTCATAACCGGAACCTCGTGAGTAGACGCGAAATCGGCGCTGGTGCGCGTTCGCAGGGAACGTGTGTTTTCGTAGGCAGCGTCAGGCCCATTGCGTCGCCGGGGATGAGGTACCGGCATTGTTGCGCGCTACCATCGCGGCAACATTGGCCTGGAGCAGATCCGCAGCACCCTGCATGAGCCGTTGCGCGATGTCGCCGACTCTCCGGTTCTGCCACGGCTCCAGGGAGGTGCCCTTTACCCAGGCGTTGAACGCGCCCATCGCCGGACCGCACTGGATCTGATAATTCACCCGCTGATCCTGGACACCCTGGATGGCCAGGCGCGTGGATTGAACGAAATACCAGCGAAAGACGAGCAACATCTTCTTCCGGGGATTCTGCTCGACATCGGCAATCTTGGCGGGATTGCTTCGCAGGTAATAGGCCCGCGTTTCCTGCCAGACATCCTCGATCGATCGCTGGAAATACTTGGCTTCCAGCTGCTGACGGGTTTCCGCGTCGATGTCATCCAGCGACCTATACCGCTGGTAGAGCTCGTACAGTTTGTTGGCCCTGGCAGGAAAAACACCCCCCGCTTGAGGACCTGCACCTTGGCGCCCAGTTCGAACATGTCGCCCGCCGGAGCATAGGCGGTGTCGTTGACACCTGCAGTTTGCAGCAGGTCCTTCGCGGAATCGCTGATGCCGGACTCGACCGTGCACTGGTTGATCGAACCGGTGAGTACGAAGTCGGCCCCCATCGCAAAAGCAGCCGCCGCCGCGTGCGGGGTACCGATTCCGCCCGCAGCACCGACGAGAATGGATTTTTCGTAGGCGAACCTGCGCTGCACCTCGTCGCGCAACGTGAAAATCGCCGGCATCAGCGCGTAGGCGACGCCCTGGTCGGTGTGTCCTCCGGAATCGGCCTCGACGCAGATTTCATGCGCCATCGGCACCTGTCGGCTCAGTTGCGCTTGCGCCGGCGTCAGGTGGCCCTGGGCGACCAGCTGGTCCACGATTGCGGCGGGGGCCGGTTCCATGAATACCCTGGCTACCTCCGGACGCGACACTTTCGCCAGGACGCGATTGGGCACCACCACCTCGCCCCGCTCGTTCTGCCGGATCCCGTGGAGCCGATAGCGGACGACGCTCGGCGTGAGCTGGATAAAGGCCGCAGCCTCGACAAATCGAACGCCGTACTGGAGGCACAGGTCTACCACCTCGTCCTCAAGTTCCGGCCGCTCCATATTGCACAGGAGATTCAGACCATACCCCTGGCCGCGATCCAGCGCGCTCTGGATATACCGGATCGCCGATTCCACCTCGCTGCGGGCCATGCCACCCGTCCCCAGGTATCCCAGAAAGCCGGCCTTGCCGAGCGCGACCACGAGCTCCTTCGACGCAATGCCCTTGTACATCGCCCCCGCCAGATAGGCGTACTTCACGCCGTACTCTTTCAGGAGCCTCGTGCTACCGAGCGATTCCGGTCCAATACGAATCATCTACCCGTTCCTTTCGCAAACCATCTGCAACGCCAGCAGCGCGGGTGTCCACGCCGTGCGACAAGACGCATCATTGTTCACGACTGCGCCATTTTCGATGCACGCCCCTGGTCGACGATTCGCCGGCCCAGCGCCGCCACTTCCGGGATTTCTTCATCTTTGACCGGATCAATGCGCTGTTTTCGCTCGAGCGCGGCGGCAATGAACGGCGCCAGTTCTTCCGCTTTCCGGCTCGCCCGGGCTTCATGCCGGTCTCGGAATTCGGGCATGACGGCGGATGCAAACAGCATGAGCGACTCGCACACATGCTCGTGCGTGACGCGACCGCACTGGGGTATGAAGGCAATCTGGTCGACACCGGCCGATTCGAACTTGCGCAAATATTTGCGAAGCTCGCCGGGAGTGCCAATCCCGCGCTCCGCACCGGCCGGCGGGATCTTTCCGCGGGCGCTTTCATACTCTTTCCACAGATCTGTACGCCCGGGCTTGTAGCTGCCGAACGCGTAGTAGTGGTGCAGCGCGTAGTTGAAAAAGTTGAACCCGTCTCCACCGCGTCGCACGGCTTCCGCAGCGTCGTTGTGCACCGACAGGCCGGTGACCATCATGATGTTCGCGTTCACCGTCGCGCCGATCGGAACGCATTCTTCCTTGATGATCCGGTAGTAATCGTCGACCCATTCTTTCGCGTCTTCCGGGTCGACGAAAGCGAATGTCATGGCCCCCATTCCGAGCCGCGCCGCGCGCTTGATCGACTCCCGGTTGGAACAGGCCAGCCAGAGCGGCGGATGCGGCTTCTGCACGGGCTTGGGAACGATGTTTCTGCAGGGCATCGAGAACGACGTGCCTTCGAAGCCGGGATAGGGATTCATGGTCATCATCCTGGCGCACTCGGTCACCCCTTCCTCCCAGTGCGTCCGCTTGCTGGCCAGCGGGATGCTGAAGCCGTCCAGCTCCATGGCGGACGACCCTTCGCCGGTGCCCCACTCCACGCGTCCGTTGGAAATGACGTCCAGCACCCCCAGCCTTTCGGCCACTCGTGCGGGATGGTTGTAGCCGGACGGCATCAGCACGACACCATGGCCGAGCCGGATTTTCCGGGTTATCTGGGAGCAGGCCGCCAGAAAGATCTCGGGCGCGGACGAGTGCGAGTATTCCTCCAGGAAGTGATGCTCCATTGCCCAGGCATGACTGAATCCGAGCCGGTCGCAGAGTTCAACGTGCGCCAGGGCGTTCTGGTAAGCCGTAGTTTCTGAGCCTTCGTCCCAGGGGCGTGGAATCTGGAACGGGGAAAACGTGCCGAATTGCATGGAATTTCCTTAGAGCGGTGGTGCCGCGGCAAAAAACCCTGACATTTCACGACTGCGGGGTGCCGCCGCCCCCTAGAGGGCGGCACAGGGTGGTCAATTGGTCATCCTGCGTCAAATTCTTCCAGCAGGTCGAGAAGAGCGACGTTGAACGCATGGACATCACGGCCGTCGAAATAGGTGTTGTCGTAGTGGACGTGAACGTTGATGTCCTCGTTCAAACGATTGACCGAGAACGCGTAGTTCAACGGGTAGTGAAACTTGTCGTGCCCGTACACCCGCGTCAGCTCAAACCCTTCATCGGTGGGAAGCGTGCCTGCGTTGTGAAAATCGACGTAATTGAAGGTCGCAAAGAACAGCCCCGATGATTCGCGAAGCGTTTCGATTCGGTTGTGCGGAAACACGGCATGGCGCTCCATCTCCGAGAGCTCGCGCTGGATGACGCGCACCCGCTCGTTGCGATCGGCAATCCAGTCTTCCTGGCCGAACGGCAGCATGTTCCAGAAGAGCCCCAGGGCTCCCAGCGGATCGGAAAGCCTGTCCGAGCGACCATTCGTCACGACACCCACCGTGGGCGATCCGCTGCGTGTCCGCGACTGGAGCATTTCAAGATAGGCAGCGAGCAACACCGCCTTCAGCGAGACGCCGAGGTGTTTCGCCGTCGCGCGAAGCTGGCGAGTCGTCCTGGAGTCGATCGTCATGATCGATCCGTGCTGGTTCTGCGCGCGCCCGTAGTGCCGCGGGAGTGTGTCCGCACCACAGGGATGGAAGCGCCGGGATGCCCAGAACGCCTGCGCTTCGGGCGAGTCGGCCAGTTCGCGCTGCAGCGCGACGTATTCGCGAAACACGTTGCCGCTGCGCTCGACCTGTGGGGCACCCCCGTTGCGCAGCTGGATATAGGCCGGAAAGAGCTGGTTGAGGAACTGCTGGTTGCCCCAGCCGTCGTCGATCGCGTGGTGGATCGAGTGGACGAGCACGAACATGTCCTCGGCCGTGCGGAACCAGGCGAACCGCGTCAGCGCCGTATCCGCGAAGGCGCGCTGGCGATCCCGCAGAATATAGTCGCGCAGACGCGATTCTTTATCGGCATCACTGCAGGCGCGCAGGTCTTCGTTGATGAACTCGACGATGAACGCCTCTTCCGATGTGATGCCCTGGACTGTGGAATCTCCAACCCGTAGCAGCGTTGTACGGAAGATCGGGTACGCAGCGACCAGGAGCTTCAGGGCCTGGTGCATCGCCTCCGCCGAGGGGCGCGCATCCCTGAATTCGAAGCATTGCTGGACATGGTAGATCCCGAGCCCATGGTCACTGTTGCGGCCGTATTCGGCCACCATCAGCGCCTGCATCGCGGTCAACGGGTAGGCATCCACCACTGTCGGCGGCAGGACCTGCCGCAGGCTCTGGTCCAGGTGCAATGCATCGACGTCGATGTGCGTGCGGCCGGCAGAGGCTCCCGCGGCCAGCGCGAGGCCGGCAACCGTCTGGTGCGCGAACACATCGCTGACACTGATCTCCAGTCCGTGCACCCGCGCGCCGCGGACGATCCTCAGCGAGAGGATCGAGTCTCCCCCGATCTCGAAGAAGTTGTCGTGCACGCCAACCTGCTCCACCTGCAACACCTCGGACCAGACCTGGCACAGGACCTCTTCGGCGGGCGTACGCGGTGGCGTGTATTGCTTGCGGGCATAGGCGGCGCCATCGTGTCGCGGCAATCGTTTGGTATCCAGCTTGCCGTGAGCCGTGAGGGGAATCTCGGGGATCGCCACGTAGGCCACCGGCACCATGTAGTCGGGCAGCCGTTGCGCCAGATGGGCTCGCAGAACCTGGACGGGTTCACCGGTGCTCACCCCTTCCTTCAGGACCAGGTAGGCTACCAGACGCTTGTCGCCCGTGTCGTCCTCGACGGCGCGGACCACGGCCTCTCTCACCCACGCGTGCTCTGCCAGCTGGGCCTCGATTTCGCCCAGCTCGATGCGGAATCCGCGGATTTTCACCTGCTGGTCGTTTCGTCCGAAGAACTCCAGGCGTCCGTCGGGCAGATA
Source organism: Tahibacter amnicola (assembly GCF_025398735.1). Classification (NCBI taxonomy): domain Bacteria; kingdom Pseudomonadati; phylum Pseudomonadota; class Gammaproteobacteria; order Lysobacterales; family Rhodanobacteraceae; genus Tahibacter; species Tahibacter amnicola. Next base: position 3,546,349 of record NZ_CP104694.1, on the reverse strand, counting down.
GCGGGCGAGATCGCCGGACCGGTACATGCGTGCGCCGGCAACCGGAGTGAATGGATCATCGACGAAACGCGCTGCCGTCAATTCCGCACGGTTGAAATAGCCGCGCGCCACGCCTGCCCCGCCAACAAAGATCTCACCGGTCGCGCCGATCGGAACGGGCTGGCCGAGGGCGTCCAGCAGATAGATGCGAAGATCCTGAAGCGGCCGGCCGATGGGACTGCCGCGCCGTTCGCAATCCGCTGAATCCAGCGCGTAGTGCGTCACATGGACGGTGGTTTCCGTGATGCCGTACATGTTGACCAGTCGTGCAGAGGAGTCCGGATGACGGGCGTACCACGGCTTGAGCATCGCCGGTTCCAGCGCTTCGCCGCCGAATATCACATAGCGCAACGCACTCTTCAGGTCCGATCGACCGCTGGCTTCGATGAAACCGCGGAACGCACTCGGCGTCTGATTCAGCACGGTTACGCCATTCGCGCACACGAATTGGTGGAAGTCCTCGGCGGAACGCGCGACTTCGCGCGGCACGATGAGCAGGCGGCCACCGTAGCGCCAGGCACCCCACATTTCCCACACGGAGAAATCGAATGCGAAGGAATGGAACAGGCACCAGGTATCGGTTTCGTCGAAATCGAAGCCATTCCGCGTCGCCTCGAACAGACGCACGACCTGGGCATGCTCGACCATCACCCCCTTGGGCGTGCCAGTGGAGCCGGACGTATAGATGATGTAGGCCAGATGCCGGGACGTGAGTCCACGGGCGTGCGGATCGGGATCGTCGGAAGCGTATCCGGCACACACCTCGGACATCCGGTCCAGGTCGATCTGGTGCGGCACGGCGTGGACCGCGTCATCGCCCAGCGCCTGCCGCCCCGCGGCATCGGTCAGCAGCATATGCGGGTTGCAATCGCCCAGCAGCAGCGCCAGTCGCTCCGCCGGATAGTTCGGATCCAGCGGCACATAGGCGCCCCCGGCCTTCAGAATCGCCAGCAGTCCCACCACCATTGCCAGGCTGCGTTCGACGCAGATCACCACCCGATCATCGCGTTTCACGCCGCGCCCGATCAGCGCATGGGCAAGCCGGTTTGCCCTGGCATTGAGTTCGGCGTAGCTGAGCGATTGCCCCTCGTACACGACGGCTGTCGCGTCGGGCCGCTGCCGTGCCTGCACTTCGAACTGCTGATGGATGCATCCTTCAACCGGATAGGCAACCTCGGTGCGGTTCCAGGTATTCAGCAGGAGCGTGCGCTCTGCGGCGGGAAGCAGGTCGATTCGCGCCACCGGCTGGTCCACGTCGTCCACCAGGGACTGCAACGCGGCCAGCAGGTATTGGCGATGTCGTTCGATCGTAGTGCTATCGAACAAGGCAGTGGCATAGCTCAGGCCACCGACGATGGCCCCGTCCGCCTCGCCCAGGCTGAGCTCCAGGTCGAACTTCGCCGCGTCAACCGGCATTTCGACGGGCGCGACGCGCAGGCCCGGGATGTCGGAAACGCCCGTGTCGTTGTTCTGCCACGCGAACATCACCTGGAACAACGGTGTGTGGTCGCGGTGGCGCGGAGGCTGCACGATCTCCACCACCTGCTCGAACGGCAGGTCCTGGTGCTCTTGCGCTGCCAATGCCGTACGGCGCACACGGGCCAGCAACTCGGCGCCGGTGGGCGCACCCGACAGGTCGATGCGCAACGCTAATGTGTTGACGAAAAAGCCAACCAGCGGTTCGAGTTCCGGGCGTCCCCGGTTCGCCGTGGGCGAGCCGATGATGAGATCGTCCTGGCCGGAAAGTCGCGCGAGCACCGCCGACCAGGCAGCCAGCAGGGTCATGAAGAGCGTGACCCCATGTGTCTGGCTCAGTTGCTTCAGATCACGGGTCAACCCGGCATCCAGGTGCAGCGGCAGGCTCGCGCCGGCAAACGACTGCTGCGCCGGACGCGGTCGATCCGTCGGCAGTTCCAGGCGCACCGGCGCGTCAGCCAGGGCTTTGCGCCAGTAGTCCGTCTGTGCCTGCAGCCGTTCACCGGACAACCATTCCCGCTGCCACGCGGCGAAGTCGGGATACTGCAGCGCCAGTTCCGGCAAGGGATTGGCCTGCCCTTGCGCAAACGCCGTGTAGAGCACGCTCAGCTCGTGCGCCATCACGCCCAGTGACCAGCCATCCGAGATGATGTGGTGTTGCGTGAGCAGGAACACGTGATCGTCCTGCGCCATTCGTGCCAGACGGGCACGGATCAGCGGGCCGTGCGCCAGATCAAACGGTGCGCTGACCTCCTCGCGGCACACGGACTTCAGCTGTTCCGTCGCGTCGGCCGCGTTCCGCAGGTCGTGCTCGATGAGCGGCATGCCACCGTCGGCCGGCAGCAATTCAACCCGGGGCACGCCGTCGGTGCCCACGAACACCGTCCGCAGCGCTTCGTGACGCGCATACAGTGCGTTCAAGCTGCGGATCCAGGCGGGAACGTCCAGCGTTCCCCGCAGCCGCAGAGCCAGCGGAATGTGGTACGCGGCACTGCCGCCATCGAACTGCGCGAGGAACCACAAGCGCTGCTGCGCGTAGGACAGCGGCAGCGGCTGAGCACGGGACACCGGTGCGATAGGCGCCAGCGCGGACGCATCCGTCGGCGTCACGGCCGCGGCAATCACCCCGGCCAGCGATTCGAGCGTGGTATGCGCGAACAGCGTCGCCAGCGGCACTTCCACGCCGAAGGCCTGCGGCAGTCGACTAAGCAGCCGTATCGCGAGCAAGGAATGGCCGCCCAGCTCAAAGAAGCTGTCGTGACGACCGATCCGCTCGATGCCGAGCAGGTCGCGCCAGATCTGCGCCAGCGCCATTTCCGTCGCGCCCTGCGGTGCCGCGTAGCCCTGCCGTGCAAAGGCCTCGCCTTCCGGTGCGGGCAGCCCCTTGCGATCGATCTTGCCGTTGGGCGTCAGCGGCAGCGCATCCAGGCGCACGATCGCCGCCGGCACCATGTACTCGGGCAGCCGGCCAGCCAGCTGCGCTCGCAGCTCGGCCACCGCGACAGTCGCATCCGCATCCATCACCACGTACGCCACCAGACGCACTTCACCCGGTTGATCCTCGCGGGCCAGCACCACCGCATGGCGTACCGCAGGGTGCTCCGCCAGGCGCGCTTCCACTTCGCCCGGCTCAATGCGGAAGCCACGGATCTTCACCTGCTGGTCGTTCCGTCCCAGGAATTCCAGCTGGCCGTCGGCACGGTATCGGGCCAGATCGCCGGTGCGGTACATCCGTGATTGCGCAACGCCACTGAACGGATCATCAAGGAACCGCTCTGCGGTCAGCTCCGGACGACGCAGATAACCCCGCGCAACACCGGCACCGCCAATGTAGATCTCCCCGACCGCACCGATCGGCACCGGTTGGCGCCGTGCATCCAGCAGATAGATCCGCGTGTTGGCGATCGGGCGGCCGATCGGAACGACAGCGTCGTGGGCGAACAGTTGGCCGGATGTCGCGACCACGGTCGCCTCGGTCGGCCCGTAGTTGTTGATCAGGACAATGCTATCGGGCAGCGATGCAGGAATCTGCTCCAGGCGATCGCCGCCGATCAGCAGGCATCGCAAGCGGGGGTTGACCAGCCCGTCGTTCAAGGCGATCGCCGCCAGCGGCGTGGTGAGAAAGCTGGTGTCCAGCGGCTGGCTCGCCCACCAGCGCAGCATCGACATTGCATCGGCCGCCGCATCAGGTGGCAACAACAACGTACTCCCGTTGCACAGCGCCGACCAGATTTCCCACACACTGGCATCGAATGCCACGCTCGCCGTCGCGGCGCTGCGGCTTCCCGGTGTCAGTGTGAGACAGTGCGCGTGCCAGGTCGTCAGATTGACGAGCTGGTGATGTTCGATCATCACGCCCTTGGGTACGCCCGTGGATCCCGAGGTGTAGATGATGTACGCCAGATGCCGGGACGTGAGTCCAAGCGCCCGTGGATCCGGGTTCCCGGAGGGGTATCCGGCGTAGTCGGCCAAGGCGTCCAGGTCCACGCGCTCGGCCACGAAGGCCGGCGCATCACCCAGGGCCCGTCGCCCCGCGGCATCGACCAGCACCAGACGCGGGCTGCAGTCACCCAGCAATTGCGCGAGGCGCTCGGCCGGGTAGCCCGGGTCCAGCGGCACGTAGGCGCCACCGGATTTGAGCACCGCCAGCTGCCCGACAATCATTGCCACACTGCGCCCGGCACAGATCGCGACATGATCATCCGCCCGGACACCGCGGCCGATCAGCACGTGCGCCAGCCGGTTCGCCTGCGCATTGAGTTCCGCGTAGGTGAGGGACTGCTCACCCTGGATGACGGCGATGGCGTCCGGCCGTGCGCTCACGTGCCGCTCGAACAATGCGTGGGCGCACAGGTCGGCGGGATACGCTGCTTCCGTGCGATTCCACGTGTCGAGCATCAGCGCCCGCTCGCTGGCCGGCAGCACGTCGAGATCACGAACCGCAACCGGCTGCGTGCGCCCCAGCGCCGCCGCGACCTGTTCCACCGCCTTTTCAACGAAGTCGCACATCCGGCCGGCATCGAGTGACTTCACGGCGTGAACCGTAAGGCTCAACGCCTCACCGAAATCATCCACCGACAAGGTGAGCGGATAGTTGGTGCGTTCCTGGCCACCGAGCCATTCAATGCCGGAATAGGCCTGCGCATCAGCCTCATCGTGACCGGCCGCCGCGGGTGGTGCTGCGACGTGGCGGAAATTGAGCAACGTGCTGAACAGAGCGCCCTGCGGTACGCCACTGCACCGTTGGGCCAGGGCCAATGAAGCATGTTCGTGGCGAAGCAGATCCGCCAGTTGCGCGTGCGCCGTCCGCACACTGGCGATGACGTCGGCGTCGTCGGCATCAAAACGAAAGGGCAGCGTGTTGACGAAGAGTCCCACGGCCTGGTCTGCGCCATCGGCCATTCGTCCGAACAACACCGTTCCGAAAACGGCCTGCTCGCGCTGGCTGGCGCGCGCCATCACCAGCCCCCAGGCAACGTGGAACAGGCTGGCGACGCTGACACCCAGTCTGCGGGCGTGAGCGCGCAGTGCATCGGTAAGCACCGGCGCCAGCACCCGGTGTGCCTCGTCCACGTTGGTGCCGTCGTGCCGCACCTCCTGCAAACCGAAGGGATGCGTCGGCTCACGGATATCGGCGAGCATTTTTCGGAAATACCGCTCGTGCTCGTCTTCGGACATGCCGAAGCGGATCCGGGCAATCAGATGGCGGAACGGCAGCGGCGGAGGTAGTTCGTGGCCGCGTCCGGCCAGCAGTGTGCGGACTTCGGCATTCAGGACACCCAGCGATGAAGCGTCGTCGATCAGGTGATGATGCAGCTGCAGCACCAGCCAGCGACTGGTTTGCGGTTCGCGGGCAAGGTAGAACCGCAGCAGCGGCGCCCGGTCGAGCGGGATGCGGCATTCGCCCGCATCGCAATGGCGCGCCAGCTGTTCCCAGGCTGATCCGCCAGACGCATCGATCGCAATTTCTGCCACGGCCAGCGGCGCGTGTCGCCACACCACCTGGGCAGGCGTGCTGATGCCCTGCCCGATGAAGGCGGTGCGCAGGATGTCATGACGGTCAACGACCTGCTGCACGGCTGCCAGGAAACGATCCAGGATCGCGCGGTCCTGGAACGCCATTCGTCCCACGACCACATAGGGATCCACCTGCGGGTCGAGCAAGTGGTGGAAAAGAATACCGTCCTGCAACGGCGTCAGTGCGTAGATGTCCTGGATGTTGGCAACACCCCCAGGCACCCGTTTGACGATGTGGTCGATGTCCGCCTCGCACAGGTCGATCAGTGGCAGCATGTCGGGCGTGATCGTGACGCTGTCCGCTGTGATGGCGTTCGGCGGCACCGTCACGTCCGCGACGGGGTGCGTCGCACGTGCGAGCTCTGCCAGATTGGCGGCGACGAAGACGGCGCGCACTTCCGTCGTCAATTTCCGCTGGCGCAACCGTTGAATGAGTTGAACGGCCAGTAGCGAATGGCCGCCGAGCTCGAAGAAGTGATCCCGGCGCCCCACGCGTTCAAGGCCCAGCAGTTCCTGCCAGATCTGCGCCAGCGCCTGCTCGATGTCACCGACCGGTGCTTCGTATTCGCGGCTTGCCACGGCGCTGGCGTCAGGTGCCGGCAACGCAGCGCGGTCCAGCTTCCCGTTGGACGTCAGCGGCAAGCGCTCAAGCAGCACGAACGCGGACGGCAGGAAGTGTTCGGCGAGCCGTGCGGCAAGCGCGCCGCGCAGCTCCGCCAACGCCAGCATGGTGCCCGGCTCCGCTACCACGTATGCCACCAGGCGCTTCTCGCCCGGTACATCCTCGCGCGCCAGCACGGCGCCGTCGGCCACGCCGGCCAGGCTGCGCAGCTGGGCTTCGATCTCGCCCAGCTCAATGCGAAAGCCGCGGATTTTCACCTGGTCGTCGTTGCGGCCCAGATAGTCCAGCGTGCCGTCCGCCCGCCAGCGCGCCAGGTCGCCCGTGCGATAAAGCCGCGGCATCGCGTCATCAGCGAGAGGATTGGCGATAAAGCGCTCGGCAGTCAGCTGCGGCCGATGCAAGTAGCCGCGCGCCACGCCGGCGCCGCCGACATACAGCTCGCCCGTCACGCCCGGCGGTACCGGTTCGCCGCGGCGGTCCAGCACATAGATTCCCAGGTCGGGCAACGCCCGCCCCACGGTGCTGGCCGGCTCGCCTTCAATCTGTGCAGCCGTCAGCCGGCAATGCGTCACGTGCACTGTCGTCTCGGTGATGCCGTACATGTTGACCAGCGCCGGCGCCGTGTCGCCATTACGCGCCACCCACGGCTGCAGCGCCCGCAGCGACAGCGCCTCACCACCGAACACGACCCACTTGAGCCGGTGCGGCGGTACCGGTTCGGCCGACGCCACAAGCTCAGCCTGCGCCGTGATGAGCTGATAGAACGCCGTCGGCGTCTGGTTCAGCACGGTGACACCACGCTCGCACAACAGGCGATAGAACGCCTGCGGCGAGCGCGTCGTGAGTTGTGGCACGACGACCAGCCGGCCGCCGTACAGCAGCGCGCCCCACAACTCCCACACCGAGAAATCAAACGCGAACGAGTGGAACAGCGTCCACGTGTCGCCCGTGCCGAATCCGAACTCCGCATGGGAGGCCGCGAACAGACGCATCACCTGCGCGTGCTCGACCATCACGCCCTTGGGCTGGCCGGTCGAACCGGAGGTGTAAATCACGTAGGCCAGATGCGTGGCGCTCAAACCCGGCACTACCGGCGCCTGCACCGGCTGATCGGCCACGGCGGCCGGATCCATCACGAGTACGGGCACATCGCTGTCCGGCAAGATGCCGTGGCAGCTGGACTGCGCGAGCACCAGCACCGGCGCCGCGTCCTTGAGCAGGTAGGCCAGGCGCTGCGGCGGGTACGCCGGATCCAGCGGCACATAGGCGCCGCCGGCCTTCAGGATCGCCAGCACGCCGATCACCAGCTCCACGCTGCGTTCGACACACAACCCGACCAATCGGTCCGGGCCCACGCCGGCTGCCCGCAGGCGATGCGCCCACTGGTTCGCACGCGTCTCAAGCTGCGCGTAGGTCAGCGTCTGGTCCTCGTACTCCACCGCGATGGCGTCGGGCGTCCGTGAGGCCTGTTGTTCGAATCTCTGGTGCAGCAGCGCCGAAGCCTCGCGCGGAAAGGCCGCACGCGGCGCCGACCAATCGAGCACCCTGCGCCGCTGCGCCGGGTCCAGCCATGGCAAGGTCGCCACGGGCTGCTGCGCATCACCACTCAGCGCGTACAGCAGCACCTCCAGGTGCCCCACCCAGCGCCGTATCGTGGCCTCGTCGAACAGGTCGCTGGCGTAGTTGAGCGACCCGCCCAGCTGCGCTTCGTCCTCCTGCATCAGGAGCGACAGGTCAAACTGCGCCGTGCCAGGTTCCACCGCCTGGCCGCTCAGCTGCAAGCCGGGCAGCGTCACCGCGGCCGTGGGCGTGTTCTGCAGCGCCAGCAGGTTCTGGAACACCGGGCTGTGGGCCAGGCTGCGCGATGGATTAAGCGCTTCCACCACCTGCTCGAACGGCACGTCTTGATGGTCGAACCCGGCCAGCGTCAGGTCGCGCACATGCGCGAGGAACTGCTGGACGCTGAGTGCGTCATCCACCTGCAGGCGCAGGGGCACCGTGTTGACGAAGAATCCGATCGCGCCTTCGACTTCCGCGCGGCGGCGGTTCGCCACGGGTACGCCCACCACGACGTCGGGCTGCCCGCTCAGTCGCGACAGCAGCAGCGACCAGCCCGCATACAACAGCATGAAGAGCGTGACACCCTGGGCTTCGGCAGCGCGCTTCAGGCGCGTGGTCAGCGCCGTGTCGAACGCGAACCCGACGCTCGCACCGCGATAGCTCTGCTGTGCCGGGCGTGGTCGATCGGTTGGAAGCTCCAGCAGTACCGGTGCGCCGGCCAGCTGGTCGCGCCAGTAGCGCACCTGCTGTTCGAGCGCTGCGCCCTGCAGCCAGTCGCGTTGCCAGAGTGCGTAGTCGGCGTACTGGATCGGCAGTGGTGGCAGCGGATCGTCACCGCCGGTCACGAATGCCGTGTACAAGGCCCCCACTTCGCGCAACAGTACCCCCATCGACCAGCCGTCCGCGATGATGTGATGCATCGCGACCAACAAGGCGTGGTCGTCCGGTGCCAGCTGCAGCAGCCGGCCACGCAGCAACGGGCCCCGTGCCAGATCAAACGGCGCCTGCGCCACCTCTCGGGCACGCGTGTGGACCGTGACTTCGCGGTCGGCCGGCACGCGTGCCGAGAGATCTTCGAATGCCAGCGCGCAGCCCGTATCTTCCGGCCCGATCCACTGGCACGCGGCGCCGCTCTCGCCCGCAGTCGCAAACCTCGTGCGCAAGCTTTCATGCCGCGCCACGACGCGATCCAGCGCTGCCTGCAAGGCTTGGCGATCCAGTTGGCCCTGCAAGCGCAAGGCGATCGCGATGTGGTAAGCACCGCCAGCCGCGCTGTCCAGTTGATCCAGGAACCACAGGCGCTGCTGCGCCCACGATAGCGGCAGGGATTTGCTGCGATCGGCACGGACAAGTGCAGGTTGCCGCGCGCTGCCACTGTTGGCCGCTGCCTGCGCCAGTGATGCGAGCGTCGGTTGTGCAAACAGCTCGCGCAGCGGCAGCTCGATGCCCTGTTGCTGGTGCAGTCGTGAGACCACCTGCACCGCCATCAGGGAATGGCCGCCGAGCTCGAAGAAGTGATCGTGCCGGCCCACGCGCTCCAGGTTCAGCAGGTCCTGCCAGATCCGCGCCAGCGCCTGCTCAATCTCGCCGACCGGCGCCTCGTATTCCCGCCGGGCTACCGAGGCGTCGTCCGGTGCAGGTAATGCCGCGCGATCGAGCTTTCCGTTGGGTGTGTATGGCAGCGCGGCCAGGCTGACGATGGCGCTTGGCAACATGTGCTCGGGGAGGTGATCGGCCAGCTGTTCGCGCAGATCCGCGGCGGCAAGCATCCTGCCATCCCGTGCCACGACATAGGCCACCAGGCGCTTCTCGCCAGGCACGTCCTCGCGCGCCAGCACCACTGCGGTACGCACGTCCGGCAAGCCTTGCAGCTGCGCCTCGACTTCGCCCAGCTCAATGCGGAAACCGCGGATTTTCACCTGGTGATCGTTGCGCCCCAGGTACTCGATGCTTCCGTCCGGGAGCCAGCGTCCCAGGTCGCCCGTGCGATACATCCGGGCGTCACTGCCGCCGAAGGGGTCCGCAACGAACCGTTCCCGCGTGAGCTCCACCCGATTCAGGTAGCCGCGCGCAACCTGCGCACCGCCGATGTGGATCTCGCCGGCGACGCCAAGGGGCACGGGCTCTCCACGCGCGTCGAGCACGTAGATCTTCACGTTTCGGGTCGGCTTGCCGATGGGCACTACGGCCAGCGGCAGGGCCGATGCGTTGTTGTCGAACCGGATTGCGCTGGCATAGACCGTTGCTTCGGTCGGGCCGTAGGTATTCAGAAGATGGCAAGGACGGCCGTGACAGCCGGTCAGCCAGGCGGCGTAGGCCTGAGGATCGGCCTTTTCACCGCCAATGACCACGAGCCTGACCAGGGATTCGGAAAGACTGGATTCGAACTCCGCAGACCCTACCCATTGATGCCAGAACGCGGTCGGAAGCTCGACGACGGTGATGCGCTGTTCCCGCAGCAACCGGGTGAAGCTCCGATCCGGCGCGACTTCGGCCGGACGTAGCACCACGGTGGCGCCCACGGACAGGACCGGGAATATCTCTTCCACGGACGCATCGAAGGAGAACGACGAAAACTGCAGCACACGGTCACCGTGCGTGAGCGCGGCGTGCGCCGCGTGGGCCGCCATCAGGTTGACGACCTGGCGATGCTCGACCATCACCCCCTTGGGCTGCCCCGTCGAACCCGAGGTATAGATCACGTAGGCCAGATGCGTTGGGCTGAGCCCCTGCGGCTGCGGATCCGGATTGCACGCGGGCAGCTGCGCCCACTGCGGTGCCTGTTCTTCGGTATCCAGCACGACGAGAGGGACAGTTGCTGCTGCCCATTCGGAAATCGACGCGCGCAGCTTCGCCTGCGTCAACAGCGCCACCGGCGCGCTGTCCGACAGCATGTGTGCCAGCCGCGCGGCCGGATAGGCGGGGTCAAGCGGGACGTACGCGCCGCCCGCCTTGAGGATGCCGAGCAGCCCGACCAGCATCTCGACACTGCGTTCTATACAAATGGCCACCCTGTCGTCGGGTTTCACGCCGAGCGACACCAGGTAGTGCGCTAGCCGGTTCGCCCGCGCATTCAACTGCGCGTAGCTGAGCCGTTCGCCGTCCTGCTCGACCGCGGTGGCATCAGGGGTGCGGGCAACCTGTGCCTCGAACGCACCATGTACCAGGGTGCCCGGTAGGTCATTCGCGGTCGTCGCATTGAAGGCGTCGAGCAGCTGGTGACGCTCCGCTTCGTCCAGCATCGGCAGCGCACTGACGCGTTGCGCATCGTCGGCAGCCATGGACGCCAGGATGCGCTTCCAGTAGCCGACCCAGCGTTCTATCGTCGATGCATCGAACAGGTCGCTGGCGTACTCGAGGACGCCGAACAGCTGATCGTCGATCTCGGTGAACGCCAGCGTCATGTCGAAACGCGACGTGCTGTGCGGCATTTCCAGCACGGACAAGGACAAGCCCGGCAATTCGAGCGCACCACCGTTGGGCGTGTTGTCGAAAGCGAGCATGGTCTGGAACAGGGTGCTGTGGCTCCTGCTCCGAACCGGCTGCAGGGCATCGAAGACATGCTCGATCGGGGTTTCCTGGTTCGCATAGGCGCCCAGCATCGTCTCCTTCACCTGCGACATCAGCTCCGCGACGCTCGGGTTGTCCTCAAGTCTCATTCGCAGCGCCAACGTGTTCGCGAAGAAGCCCGTCAACGGCGCCAACTCCGGTCGCTGGCGGTTCGCCGCCGGTGTACCCACCACGACATCCGACTGCCCGCTCAGGCGCGCCAGCAGTACCGACCAGGAAGCGAGCAAGGTCATGAACACCGTTGCCCCGTGGCGCTTTGACAGCGCGCGCACGTCCTGCACGAGCTCCGCCGACAATTGCACTTTTGCCACTCCGCCGGCGTAGCTCTGCTCCAGCGGACGCGGACGATCTGTCGGCAGATCCAGCAGCGCCGGCGCGCCGGTGAGATGATCGCGCCAGAAACGCAATTGCCGCTCCAGCACGTCGCCGCGCAGCCACTGGTGCTGCCAGGCGGCGTAGTCGGCGTACTGGATCGGCAGCGGGGGCAACGGATCCGGCTGACCTTGCACGTAGGCGGTGTAGAGTGCCGAGAATTCGCGCACCATCACGCCGAGCGACCATCCGTCCGACACGATGTGGTGCATCGTCAGCACCAGCACATGGTCGTCATTGGACAGACGCAGGAGTCGACCACGTACCAATGGCCCCGTGCTCAGGTCGAACGGCGCGCGCGTCTCCTGGTCGACGAGGGAGCGCAGTGCAGCAGCCTGCGCCTCGCCATGCAGCGCGCTGATATCTTGCTCGACCAACGCCAGGCCCTGGCCCGCGGGCGCGATGACCTGCCGCGGCGATCCATCCACTTTCGCGAATGTCGTACGCAGGTTTTCATGACGTGCCACGATGCTTCCCAGCGCAGCCTGCAACGCCGTCACATCCAGCGAGCCACGGAAGCGCAGCCCGGCGGGCATGTGATAGGCGCTGCTGCCGGTAGGATCGAGCTGGTCGATGAACCACAGGCGTTGCTGCGCCGGCGACAACGGGATCACCGCGTTGCGATCGGCAACCGGGATGGTGTCCAGCTGCCGGCTGGGAACTGCCGTGGCAAGCAGACGGCGGCGGAGGAGGTCCCGCTTGATCGCTTCGATGTCGATGGGCGCTTTCGTGTTCATTCGTACGTCAATTCCTGTAATTACCCGGCGCAAGGCAGACGGCGCACAGCGCTACTGCCCGCTTTCCCACAACGCCATCAGTTCCTGTTCGGACAGGCCATCGAGCTGGGAGGCGAGGCGATCGATATCGCTCGCATCGAACATGTCGACCTGGGCGGAGCACACTGCTCTTCCCAGTTCCGCGATGGTTTTCGATCGGAACGGTTCCACCAGTGGCAAGTCAATGCGGAATTCTTCGCGGACGCGCACCACCATCTGCATCGCCAGGAGCGAATGACCGCCCAGCTCGAAGAAGTGGTCGTGCCGGCCCACACGCTCCAGACCCAGCAGGGTCTGCCAGATTCCCGCCAGCGCCAGCTCGATCTCGCCGATGGGCGCCTCGTATTCCCGTCGGCCCACCGAGGCATCGTCGGGCGCCGGCAATGCGGCGCGGTCGATCTTGCCGTTCGGCGTCTGCGGCAACGCCGCCAGGTGCACGAACACGGCTGGCACCATGTATTCGGGCAAGCGGACTCGCAGCTTCGCACGCAGCTCGGCGGAGTCGGGTGCGTCGACGCCGCCGGTGTACGCCACCAGCCGCTTGCCGCCGCCGGCATCCTCGCGCGCCACCACGATCGCCTCGGCCACTCCCGGCAGGTCCAGCAGTGCCGCCTCGATCTCGCCCAGCTCGATCCGGTAACCACGGATCTTCACCTGGTGATCGATGCGGCCGAGGAATTCCAGCTGCCCGTCACGCCGGTAGCGCACCAGGTCGCCGGTGCGGTACAGGCGCTCGCCCGGCGCTCCGAAGGGATCGGGTACGAACCGATCGGCTGTCAGGGTGGGCCGGTGCAGGTAGCCGCGCGCCAGGCCGTCGCCCCCCAGGTACAGCTCGCCTGCCACGCCGAGCGGCACCAGCTGTCGGCGCGCATCGAGCACATAGGCGCGCGTATTCGCTATCGGACGGCCGATACACACGGCCTCGGCGCTGCCCTGCTCCACCCGGGCCCAGGTCGAATAGGTGGTGTCTTCCGACGGCCCGTACAGGTTGAACACGGCCTGCGCACCCGCGGCATACACCGCCTGGGCGAGCACGTTGTGCAGGGGCTCACCCGCCATGGCGACGGCCTGCACCGAGGCCGGCAGTCCACCGCTGCGTACCAGCTCGGCCATGGCCGAGGGCACCGTGTTGACCAGCGTGACGCCCGCCGACGCCGGCAACTGCGGCAGTTGCAGCACGTTCTCGACCACGATCACGCGAGTCCCCCAGCTCAGCGGCAGGAAGATCTCGAACACCGAGAGGTCAAAGCAGATCGAGGTGGATGCCAGGATTCCGGCCCGCTGCGCCGGCGTGAACGTGTCACGCGCCCAGTGCAACAGCGCCACCGCGCTGCGGTGTTCGATCGCTACGCCCTTGGGTACGCCGGTCGAGCCAGAGGTGTAGATCACGTAGGCCAGGTCGCGGGCGACCTGCACCGGCGGAAGGTTGTCCGCTGTCTCCAGCCCGATGGCCTGCGCCTCGTCCTCCAGAACGCAGACCGGCACCGATTCAGTGATCAGTGAGCGCCAGTGGCGGTGCGTGATAACCACGGATGCACGCGAATCGCCCAGCGTGAAGCCGATCCGCTCACGTGGGTAGGCCGGATCCAGCGGCACATAGGCTGCGCCGGCCTTCAGTACTGCGAGCAGCGCCACGACGAGATCCAGGTTGCGGTCCAGGCAGACGCCCACCCGATGGCCGGCGCCGATGCCGCGCCCGCGCAGGTGCCGTGCCAGGCGGTTGGCACGTGCGTTGAGCTGGGCGTAGCTCAATGCCTGGTCCGCGAACTGCACTGCGACCGCCTCCGGCGTGCGCGCGACCTGTGCCTCGAACAGATCGTGGATGCGGGCTTCGCGCGGATAGTCCGTCGTTGTCGCATTGAAGCCGTGCAGCAGGGTGTGGCGCTCCGCGGTGTCGAGCAGTGGCAGCGCGCTGATCGGCTGCGCCGGGTCAGCGACCATTGCTGCGAGTACCCGCTGCCACTGGTCCAGCAGCCGCTTCACCGTCGTTGCATCGAACAGGTCCGTTGCGTAGACGAGCTCACCGGAAAGGCCGGCGCCAGTCTCGGTGAGCGACAGCGACAGATCGAACTGTGCCGTCGTCTGCTCGAGCGGCAGACGCGAAAGCGCCACGCCGGGCAGAGACCGCGCATCCCCCACGGGGGTGTTGTCCAGGCTCAACATCACCTGGAACAGCGGCGCATGACTCAGGTTGCGCACGGGACTCAGGCGTTCCACCACCTGTTCGAACGGCACGTCCTGGTGCGCGTAGGCCTGCAATGTCTGCTCCCGCACCTGCGCCAGCAGTGCTGCCACGTCCGGGTCAGCGGCCATCGAGACGCGCAAGGCCAGCGTGTTGACGAAGAAGCCGATCAGGCCCTCCAGTTCCAGGCGCCGACGATTTGCGACGGGTGTACCCACCACGACATCCGACTGGCCGCTCCAGCGCGACAGCAGCGCAGACCAACCGGCCAGCAGGGTCATGAAGAGCGTGACCCCGTGCGTCTGGCTCAGTTGCTTCAGATCACGGGTCAACCCGGCATCCAGGTGCAGCGGCAGGCTCGCGCCGGCAAACGACTGCTGCGCCGGACGCGGTCGATCCGTCGGCAGTTCCAGGCGCACCGGCGCGTCAGCCAGGGCTTTGCGCCAGTAGTCCGTCTGTGCCTGCAGCCGTTCACCGGACAACCATTCCCGCTGCCACGCGGCGAAGTCGGGATACTGCAGCGCCAGTTCCGGCAAGGGATTGGCCTGCCCTTGCGCAAACGCCGTGTAGAGCACGCTCAGCTCGTGCGCCATCACGCCCAGTGACCAGCCATCCGAGATGATGTGGTGTTGCGTGAGCAGGAACACGTGATCGTCCTGCGCCATTCGTACCAGACGGGCACGGATCAGCGGGCCGTGCGCCAGATCAAACGGTGCGCTGACCTCCTCGCGGCACACGGACTTCAGCTGTTCCGTCGCGTCGGCCGCGTTCCGCAGGTCGTGCTCGATGAGCGGCATGCCACCGTCGGCCGGCAGCAATTCAACCCGGGGCACGCCGTCGGTGCCCACGAACACCGTCCGCAGCGCTTCGTGACGCGCATACAGTGCGTTCAAGCTGCGGATCCAGGCGGGAACGTCCAGCGTTCCCCGCAGCCGCAGAGCCAGCGGAATGTGGTACGCGGCACTGCCGCCATCGAACTGCGCGAGGAACCACAAGCGCTGCTGCGCGTAGGACAGTGGCAGCGGCTGAGCACGGGACACCGGTGCGATAGGCGCCAGCGCGGACGCATCCGTCGGCGTCACGGCCGCGGCAATCACCCCGGCCAGCGATTCGAGCGTGGTATGCGCGAACAGCGTCGCCAGCGGCACTTCCACGCCGAAGGCCTGCGGCAGTCGACTAAGCAGCCGTATCGCGAGCAAGGAATGGCCGCCCAGCTCAAAGAAGCTGTCGTGACGACCGATCCGCTCGATGCCGAGCAGGTCGCGCCAGATCTGCGCCAGCGCCATTTCCGTCGCGCCCTGCGGTGCCGCGTAGCCCTGCCGGGCAAAGGCCTCGCCTTCCGGTGCGGGCAGCCCCTTGCGATCGATCTTGCCGTTGGGCGTCAGTGGCAGCGCATCCAGGCGCACGATCGCCGCCGGCACCATGTACTCGGGCAGCCGGCCAGCCAGCTGCGCTCGCAGCTCGGCCACCGCGACAGTCGCATCCGCATCCATCACCACGTACGCCACCAGACGCACTTCACCCGGTTGATCCTCGCGGGCCAGCACCACCGCATGGCGTACCGCAGGGTGCTCCGCCAGGCGCGCTTCCACTTCGCCCGGCTCAATGCGAAAGCCACGGATCTTCACCTGCTGGTCGTTCCGTCCCAGGAATTCCAGCTGGCCGTCGGCACGGTATCGGGCCAGATCGCCGGTGCGGTACATCCGCGATTGCGCAACGCCACTGAACGGATCATCAAGGAACCGCTCTGCGGTCAGCTCCGGACGACGCAGATAACCCCGCGCAACACCGGCACCGCCAATGTAGATCTCCCCGACCGCACCGATCGGCACCGGTTGGCGCCGTGCATCCAGCAGATAGATCCGCGTGTTGGCGATCGGGCGGCCGATCGGAACGACTTCCTGCAGCGCCGCGTCACCGCTGCCATCGCTGACAAACGTGGTGCAGCCGACGGTGGTTTCGGTCGGTCCGTACTCATTGATCACGAGCGCGTTGCGCAACACCGCCTGGCGAAACCGAAGCAGCGTCCGCGTGGCCAGCTGCTCGCCGCCCACGACAACGCGGTGTGGCGTCGCCCCCGTCGGCGCTGCCATCAGATCGGCCAGCACGTCCAGGTGGACCGGCGTCAGCTTGAACAGCCAGGGCTTCGTTGCGGTGCAGTACTCGAGCACGTGCGCCAGGCAACGCTGGTTGTCGTTGGCCAGCAGCACGACCGGCTTGCCCGCCAGCCAGGGCGTCAACAACGTCGTGACCGTGGCGTCGAATCCGAGCGGCGTCGCGACCACGGCGCCCTGGACGTCGTCCTGCCAGTAGCGGCGCTGCGCATCGCTGACGTAGTTGAGCAACGCCCGATGCGGCACCATGACGCCGTTGGGCTGACCGGTCGAGCCGGATGTGTAGATGATGTACGCCAGGTGCCGCGACGTCAGTCCCCGCGGGGGCGGATCGTCTGCGCGGTATCCGGCGCATTCGCCGGCAAGCAGGTCCAGATCCGCGTGGCGTGATGCAACCGTCGCTACTTCGTTCCCCAGCGCACGCCGCCCCGCCGCGTCGGTAAGTACCATTTGCGGATCGCAGTCGTTCAACAGCTGGGCCAACCGTTCGGCGGGATAGCCCGGATCCATTGGCACGTAAGCACCGCCGGCCTTCAGGATCGCCAGCAGTCCCACCATCATTGCCAGGCTGCGTTCAACGCAGAGCGCCACGCGATCATCCGGCTTGATGCCCTGCCCGATCAGGTAATGCGCCAGCCGATTTGCCTGGGCGTTGAGCTCGGCGTAGCTGAGCGACTGCCCCTCGTGCACGACGGCGATCGCTTCCGGGTTCCGCCGCGCCTGCTGCTCGAACACCTGGTGGATGCACACATCCGATGGATACGGCGCCTCGGTGCGATTGCAGGTATCAAGGAGCAGCGTGCGCTCCGCCGCCGGTAGCAAGTCGACCTCCAGCACGTCCTGCTCCGCGTCGCGTGTCATGGCGGACAGTACAGCAAGGTAGTACTGGCTTATCCGCTCGATCGTGGAGGGTAGGAACAGGTCGACCGGATACTCAATCGTCCCATGCAGGGCCGGACCCACTTCGCTGACGGTGAGGCTCAGGTCGAACTTGCTGTCCGGCACCGCATCCGACGCCACCGGTTCCATCACGACGTCATGCATCGCCATCGGATCGGCCGGCAGGTTCAACAGCGAAAACATGACCTGGAATATCGGCGTACGACTCAGGTCGCGGTTGACCTGCAGCGCTTCGACCAGCTTCTCGAATGGCACATCCTGGTTGGCGTAGTTGCCAAGGGCATTGGTCTTCGTGCTCCGCACAAGCTCGCGTAATGACTGCGTCGCACTGAAACGGCCGCGGAACACCAGCGTGTTGACGAAAAACCCGACGAGCCCCGTCGTGAGGGGATCGCGACGGCCGGATATCGGTGAACCGATAACAATGTCGTCCTGCCCCGTCCAACGCGCGAGCACGACCTGAAACGCCGCGAGCAACACCATGAACAGGCTGGCCTGCTCCGACTTGGCCAACGCGCGCACGCCCTCGGCTGCGGCGTCCGGAATCGGGAAACGGAACAGAGCGCCCTTCCGGACGTTCGCCAGCGATCGCGGTCGATCGGTCGGCAGTTCGAGCACGCCAGGGGCGCCTTCGA
This sequence comes from Tahibacter amnicola, assembly GCF_025398735.1. Lineage (NCBI taxonomy): Bacteria > Pseudomonadati > Pseudomonadota > Gammaproteobacteria > Lysobacterales > Rhodanobacteraceae > Tahibacter > Tahibacter amnicola. The sequence continues at coordinate 3,528,086 of NZ_CP104694.1, read as the reverse complement.
GTAGCGTCCGCCAATACGCTACTTGACGGGCAAGCAATTCGCCCTTCAACCAACTGCGCTGCCAAAGCGCGAAATCCGCGTACTGGACCGGCAAGTCCTGCAGTGGCGACGGTTCTGCTTGCACGTAAGCGGCATACAGCGTCGACAGTTCCGAGAACACGACACCGATCGACCAGCCATCGGAAACGATGTGATGGTGCGGGATCAGCAGGACGTGCTCGTACGGGCGCAGACGGATCAGCGCGGCGCGCAGCAGCGGGCCGCGCTCCAGGTCGAAGAACGTGGAAAGCTCGGACTCCGACGCTTGCTTCACCCGCAGCTCGCGCACGTCTTCGGAGAGCGCGCTCAGATCCGTGATTCGGAAGTCGATCGGGCCGGGCGGGTCGATCAGCTGTCTCGGTTCGCCGTCAACACACACCATTCGCGTCCGAAGCGCTTCGTGCCGCCGGACGATTTCCGCCAGGCACCGTTCGAGTACCGGAATGTCGAGTGGTCCATTGAGCCGTGCACTCAACAGCACGTTGTAGGTGGTGCTCGGTCCCATCAATCGGTCGAGCACCCACAGCCGTTCCTGGGCAAATGACAGGGGAATGGCGTCCGGCCGCACGTGCGGCGAGAGCGCTGGAACACGCCCTGCCCCTTCGTCGAGCTGGCGTAACCAGGCAACGATGGGCGCCTTCAACGACCGAAGCTCCGCCTTCAGCTCGGGCGTCAGCTTTCCGGCCGGTCCGCGGTAGCGGATGTTCTCGTCGTCCAGCCAGAGGGAAATCCCTTCCCGCTTCAACCGTGCAACAAATGCCTCAATAGCAGCCAAGGTGAACACTCTCCGTGGAAAAGGCCAAAACGACGCACATCATGATCGGGTTGTCGCACCGGGTATTCCCGGCGATTCGATGACGGTCCACTAGATGACCCCCTCTTCCTCGATCTCGCCTTCACTTTCCGACGGCTGCTCCCGCGTCGAAATTCCGATCAACTCGATCCGCTCCGCCAGCTGGCGGAAGCTGCCGACGTCGAAGAGCGCTTCCATCGGGATATCGATCGCGAAGATTTCCTTCATCCGGAAAATCAAGCGCGTGAAAACGAGTGAATCAAAGCCGTAGTCCGTCAGGGGGGCATCGGGATCGAGCTTTTCCTTCGGCACCTTGAGCAGCGCCGCGCTCTCGTCGATCAGCGCCAGCTCGATGCGGCGAAGCGCACTGTCGTTATCCTGATCCGGAACGGGTGTGGACTCGGCAGTACCGACGCCTGCGGGCTCGATGCGAGCCGCCGCGGGCGGAGCGTCATGCATCGCCAATCCGGTCAGACCCGCGCCATCTGGACCCAGCGGATGAGCGATGTCCGCCTCCGCCGTGCCTGCCTTCAGGTCTTGAGCGCCCACGACGCCTGCTGCCTGCGGTGCCATCGCTCTGGCACCACCCTCCGGCAGCGGCACCCAGTAACGTTCCCGCGCGAACGGATAGGTAGGCAGGCGGATACGACGGGGGCGCTGCGCGGTGTAGAGGCGCTCCCAGTCGAAGGCCAGACCACGCACCCACAGGGCGAGCAGCTTGTCGTACTTGCCCTTGGCAGCCCAGGCATCAACCGTGCTGCCCAGGTCATCGTCGGTAACAAATAGCGCGAGCGCGTCGGCATCGCGCTTGGCGTGACCGTGGAAAAGCCCGTCGATCCCCGGCTTTCCGTGAAGGTAGGCACGCAGCTTCGCCGAGAGGTCGCTGGAACTGGATGCCATGACTGCCATGCGAGCGTCCATTGCAACACGCCCCACCTGCAGCGTGTACGCAAGATCAGGGAGGTCCTCGTCTGCCACCACGTGATTTTCAACAGCGGCCAGCAGCTGTTCGACACGCAGGCGCAGGCGCTCATCGTCCCGCGCCGACAGCACCACGAGCGCCGGCGCCTGCCGGTGTGTTTCCGAAGGCGTCCGCGCTGGCGCAACGTACTCGGCCACCACCACATGCGCGTTGGCACCGCCCGCGCCGAACGAGGACACACCGGCAACAAGGGGATGCTCGACGGGTTGCCCCGCCGTGCCGTTGACGACCGGCCGGCGCCAGGGAGCCAATTCCCGCTGCACGAAGAACGGGCTGTTTTCAAAATCAATGCGGCCGTTTAGCACTTCCGCGTGCAGCGACGGAACCAGCTGCCGGTGCCGCATCTGCAACAACACCTTGGTGATACCAGCTACACCAGCCGCACTCTCGCAGTGACCGATATTGGATTTCACCGAACCAATGGCACAGAACTGCCGTTCCTCGCCCGCCGATGCAAAGCTGCGTGCGAGCCCCGCGATTTCAATCGGATCACCCAGTGCCGTTCCCGTGCCATGCGCTTCCACGTAGCTGACCGTTCGTGGATCGACGGCGGAACGCTGCAACGCGCGACTGATCGATGCCGCCTGCGCCGCTGGACTTGGCACCATATAGCCATTGGTCCGCCCGCCGTGATTGATCGCACTGCCTTTGAGCACGCCGTAAATGTGGTCGCCATCCGTCTCGGCGCGTGCCAGGGGCTTGAGCAGCAGCACGCCGACGCCTTCGGCGTCGATGAATCCGTCTGCGCCTTCGCCAAAGGCGCGACATTCTCTGCCTGCCGACAACATCGCTGCTCCGCACAGCGACTGATAGTGCTTCACATCCAGGATCAGGTTGACACCACCCACGACGGCGCAATCGCAGGCGCCCGACTGCAGGCTCTCCATCGCCAGGTGCACCGCCGTCAGGGACGAGGAACAGGCGGTGTCGACAGCGAGACTGGGCCCTGTGAAATCCAGCAGGTAGGAAACGCGGTTTGCAATGGACCAGTACTGCGCGCCCGTGGGATAGCCGCCGTTCATGACGCCGGCGAATACACCGACCTGTTCTCCCAGGCGGTCCGGCCGGTAGCCGGCGTCCTCGATGCACGCGTAGGCCTGTTCCAGGAACAGACGTTCCTGCGGGTCCATGAATTCTGCGTCGCGGGGCGAAATCCGGAAGAACAGCGGATCGAACTTGTCGACATCTGCCAGGAAACCACCCCAGCGCGTGTAGGTCGATCCAACTGCCCCCTTCTCCTCGGAGTGATAGTCGCGCCAGTTCCAGCGGTCCGCCGGTATTTCGCTGATGCAGTTCTTGCCGGATTTCAGGTTGTCCCAGAACTCATCGAGATTGCGGGCGCCTGGATAGCGGCCCGACAGCCCGATCACCGCCACGTCATTCTGCAGCGGCGCGTCGGCAACCGTCTGTGACAGGTGGCTGAGGCGCGAATCGCCGCGGTTTGCGGATACTTCCCGTCGTGAACCCGCCGCGCTGGCATCCGCACCGCTTCCCGCGGGTGAGCCGAACAAGGCAGCTACGGCCGTGCGCTCCGTGCGCATCAGATGGGCCGCCAGCGCCGTAACGCTGTGGTGCTCAAACAGCACAGTGCTGTTCACACTGCGGAAAGTCTCGGCCAGGCGCGCCGTCACGTGCGTGATCAGGATCGAATCCAGGCCGTAGCGTTCCAGCCGTTCATTCGGATCGATCTGATGGGGCGCGAGCTTCATCGTCTGCGCGATGAGTCCGCGCAGATGCGCTTCGAGTCGGGCCTGGAGCGTTCCGTCGCCGGCATCCGAGACAATCGAAGCCGGGGTGAAGGCCGCAGCTGATTTCGCGAGGGGGGAAACGGTTGCCTGCGTGTGAGGTGCCTGCGTGAATCGCACCCGGCGGACCAGGCCATCACTTTCCGCAGCGACGATCTGCTGACCCAAGGGATGCAGCGGCTCGGCGGGGAAGCACACGGATCGGAATCCTTCCGTTTCCAACGCACGCCGCCAACCGGATGCGTCGAGGATGGGACTTCCCGGCACGCGGATACCGCCGTCTTCGTGCAGCCACCAGCCTTCGAGCAACCCGAAGCACAGGTGCAGGAACAGGCTGTTGGCGCCGACTTCGTTGAGCAGCAGCACGCCATTGTCGCGCAGCGCCGCCTTGGCGTGACGCAGCGTCCGTCGTATGTCACGCGTGGCATGCAATACGTTGGCCGCAATGACTACGTCGTAGCCGCCCGCGTCGATGTCCTGTTCCGCAAGGGGCTTTTCGATATCGAGCAGACTGCATTGCAGGTACGGCACGTCAGCGCTATAGCGCGATTCCGCATGCATCAGGAAGACGCGCGACACATCCGTGTAGCGGTACTCCGCAATATGCGCCTGCCACTCCTTGAGATGGGCAAAGACGCGCTCGCTCGTGCCCCCCGTGCCGGCGCCGATCTCCAGAATGCGCAGCTTTGCCGACGAATCGTGCGCGATCCGTGCCCGCACGAATGCCTCGACCGCACCGGCCAGCAGCTCGTTGAAGCACTCGGCAACCGGACATTCGCGATAGACCGGCTCCACCAGCGCCGTCGAAGCACTCGGGAACATCACGGACGTCGCCGTCTTCGTGCCACGCACGATGTCGCACAGGGACGACACGGTCTGTTCCAACAGGCGGATCTTGGCACGCAACAACCGGGTCTCGAGCCAGCCCGCCTTGTGTGTGTTCCATTCCTTCCATGCCGCCGCAACGTCGATCGCTCCCTCCAGACGGAAGGCTTCGCCTTCGCGCGCGAGAAGCCCTTGCTGCGCCAAAGCGCGAAGGCTTTCCGCCAACCAGCGCCGGTAGCCCGCTGCCACGCCCAGTCGCTCGGCCAGTGCCGCTACTTCCAGACGCTCGTTCGCCGGCAGTCCCATGCTCACCAGCTGCGCAAGCAGCAGGCGCCCAAGCGTCCGCTCCAGCAATTGCGTGGACGCCGCGTCTTCCGCACCAATGCCGTGATCTATCGTCGGCAGCGTCAGGCGGAAGTTGTGCGCAGGTGGCACCGCCGCAACCGGATAGCGGACGAGTTCCTCCTCGGCGAGGCCTGCCTGCGACAGCGCCGACCGTGTTCCCTTCATGAGCACGAGCTGTTCGAGCGGGCTTGCCAGCAACGCGTCGAGCGCCGCCATTCCTGCCGCCGGCTCCAGCGAAACGATGCCGGCCTGGGCCATTCGTGCGCGGTATTCGGGGGCTGCGACGGCGCCCAGGTCCCAGTAACCCCAGTTCACCACCTTGACCGGGCAGGACCAGCTGCGTCCCAGCGCCTGTGCAAACGCATCCTTGAACGTGCAGGCCGCTGCATAGTTGCTCTGGCCCGGCGCCTTCACCAGGCTCTGGGCCGACGAGAAGAACAGGACGAAATCGAGGGGCTGGTCGCCGAACACCTGCGCAAGCCGCACGCTGGCGTTTATTTTCGGCGCCAGCGCGCCGCGCAGGCGTTCCTCATCCATGCGTGCCAGACTCAGATCGGCCAGTACGATGGCCGAATGCACGAGGCCGTGCACGCGTCCGACGCGCTGGCGGATTTCATGGCGTGCCGCCTGCATGGATTCCCGATCCGTCGCATCGGCCGTGATGTAGACCGGGCGCGGACCGAATGCCGCGAGCCGCTCGATCTTGGCCCGGATTTCCGCGTTTTCGGTGCGACGGCCCAGCCAGACAATCTGTGCCTGGTGACGCCGGATCATGTGCTCGCTCCACACCTCGCCGAGCCCACCCGCGCCGCCGATGACGACGTAGACGCCATTCCGACGGACGATCGTCGACGGCGCATCGGGCAGCTCGCAGCTGAGGAGACTCTGCCGATACCAGCGGCCACGCCACGCCCAGGCATTACCCTGCGCATCAGCGGGCAGGCTCAGCAAGTGATCCAGCGGACAGTCCTCGGCGGCGGACGAGTCCACCAGGCGCACGGACCATTGCGGATACTCCTTCGCCATCGAACCCGCCAGGCCGTGCACGGCGGCATGCGCCGGATGCAGGGCATCGTGCCCGTGCACGGCCACGCACTGCGTCGTCACCAGCGTCCAGCCGAGGCCGCGCGCGCTGTACCCGAGCCCGAGCAGCGCCTTGATCAACCGGAACAGCGCGACGACGCCGCGCTCCTGAGCGCTCAGCAGCCGCTCTTCGAACAGTTCGGGCGCGATCGCTGCCGTCGGTGCAAACCAGAACACGTGCTCGAACGGCGCGCCATCCAGCTGCGCCGACAGTTCCTCGATCGCGCAGTCGGCATCGGGCGCAAGCACAACGACGTCTGCGTAGCGATCCCGCACGGCGTTCGCCAGGCGTCCCTCGCCAACAACGAGCACGCGCTGCGAGGTGTTCGGCCACGCCACGGTGCACGTGTTCCGCACCGTGTCCCATACCGGCACTGCACCCAACATGTGCGTGTCGGGAAGCAGATCCCCGGCTGGCAGCGGTGCGCTGATTGCCGAGCCTCGCGTCAGCTCTCGCATCATGAAACCGCGCAGCGCGATGCACACCGCTCCCCGCGCATCGGCAATATCGATGTCGAGTTTGGGCACGCTCGCTTCCGGCCCACTGCCAGCGCTGTAGCGCACCCAGGCCCAGGCACGCTCGGGGCACTGCGCGTGCACCGTCACCTCGTCCACACCGTAGGGGAGCAGCGGCCTTTCCGCCAGGTCAGCTTCAGCGCGCAACGCTGCGGTGGCCTGCAGGGCGGCATCCATCTGGCTCGGATGCAGCACGAAACGCGCCGCATCCGTACGCGCCGGCCCAGGCAGCACCAGCTCTGCAATAACCTGGCGTTGCACGCCATCGCCACCGGAATGTACGGCCACCAGCGCCTGGTGCGCCGGGCCGTATTGCAGGCCGGCGGCGGTGAAGCGCGCGTACCAGTCGGATCCGGTTTCGGTGCGATCGCAGCGATCGCGAATGGCGCCGACATCGATCACGGTCGAAGCGGCCTGCGTCCACGCCGCGCTGCCCTGGCCATGTACGCCGGATGCGTCGGTGAGCACTGTGTAGTCGACGCGTCCGTCGTTTCCGGCAGACATCGTCACGTGAACGGTTTCCGCTTCCGTAGCAACGGTCAGCGGACGCAGCCACAGAACATCGTGCAGGCGCATCCCGACCGCATTGACGCCAACGCCGGCCGATGCCCCGACCGCGGCGCGGACCATCTCCAGATAGGCGACGCCCGGCAGTACACCCGTGCCTTGAATGCGGTGGTCCGCGATGCAGGCATCGCTCGGCGAAATGACACTGGTGAAACGCTGGATGCCAAGCTGGGAGGTGTTCTGGTGCAGCAACGGATGCAACACCTCGCATCGCATGACCGCGGTGGATGCCGTCGACGTGCTGCCCGGGCACTCCGGCACCCAGTAGCGCTCGCGCGCGAACGGATAGGTTGGCAGGCTGGCACGCTGCGGCCGGTTCGGGCCATAGAGCCGTCCCCAGTCAAACGCGAGACCCTCTACCCAGAGTTTGAGCAGTTTTCCATATTTTTCGTTGGCGACGGCGGCATCGAGCCCGGGCCCGAAGTCCTCACTGGCGGCGAATGCGCTCAGCGTATCCCGCTCGCGTCGTGCATGGCCCTGGTAGAGGCCTTCGACCGGCTGGGCGGCGAGATGGCGCCGCAAGGTGCTCACCAGGTCCTGAGCGTCGCCGACGAGGAATCCAAGCCGGTACGCCATGGCGTCCCGTCCCACCTGGAGCGTGTACGCGATGCGCGACAGGTGGGTGCCTCGGGATTCGTCCGAGTCCAGCCAGGCGAGCAGTTCACTGCACTGTTCCCGCAACTGCTCCTCGCTGCGCGCCGACAGAACGATCGGGAACGGACCCGGGCTTGCCAGGGCTGGCTGCGGCACGATCTTCTGCTGATGTTCCTCGACGATCACGTGGGCATTCGCACCGCCGAAGCCGAACGAGCTGACGCCGGCGCGCCGGGGGATCGAACGGCCATGGCCGTCCAGCGGTGCAACCCAGGGCTGGGTGTCTTTCACCACGTAGAACGGACTGTCCTGCAACCGGACATGCGGATTCAGTGCCTCGCAGTGCAGGCTCCTGGCCAGCGTCTGGTGCTTCATCTGCAGCAGCACCTTGATCACGCCCGCGATGCCCGCCGCCAGTTCCAGGTGGCCGATGTTCGTCTTGACCGAGCCCAGGCCACAGGGAACCGGCGCATCGCTGTCGCGGGGCGGCATCTCGGCGAGCAGGTCGGCGAACGCGCTCTTGAGTCCGTTCACTTCGATCGGGTCGCCAAGCGGCGTGCCCGTGCCGTGTACTTCGACATAGGACACGGTGCGCGGGTCGATCTTCGCGTCGCGATAGGCAGCCTTGATCAGCTCTGCCTGGGCCCTCGGGTTGGGCGCCGTCAGGGAGTTCGCCTTGCCGCCGTGGTTCTCTGCGGTACCGCGAATCACGCCATGGATATGGTCACCGTCGCGCTGCGCGCAGGAAAGCCGCTTCAGCAGAAGCATCCCGACGCCCTCGCCCCGCACGTAGCCGCTGGCGTCCTTCGAAAATGTCCTGCAGCGGCCGTCTTCGGACAGCATGCCAGCCTGGCTGAAGCTGATATGCCCCCAGGGCGCGACGATAGTGTTGATTCCGCCCACCAGCGCCATGTCGCAGTCGTCCCACCGGATGGCGCGCACGGCGCGATGAATCGCGATGAGGGAGCTCGAGCACGCGGTCTCGATCGGTTCGCTGGGCCCATGCAGGTTCAGCAGGTAGCTGACCCGGTTGGGTCCGAGCGACGCCACTGCGCCGGTCGAGGTATAGGCCTCGATCGGCACGCCGGCCTGTGCGACGAGCTGGGCATAGCCGCTGCCACTGGTTCCGACGAAGATGCCGGTGCGCGTTCCCGAGAGCGCCTTGGGCGAATACCCGGCCTCCTCGATCGCTTTCCAGGAATAGGTGAGCAGCAGCCGCTGCTGCGGATCCATGAGCTCCGCTTCGCGCGGCGTGATGCCGAAGAAGGTCGGATCGAACTCGGCCACACCGTCGATGAAGCCGCCCCACTTCACATTCGTCTTGTTGGCCTCCCGCGTGGGGTCGCCGAAGTAGGACTGCCAGCTCCAGCGATCCGACGGAATCTCGACGATGCAATCACGGCCATCCCGGAGGTTCTCCCAGAAAGCATCCAGGTTCGGCGCCGCCGGAAAGCAACCGCTCATGCCGATGATGGCAATGGCTTCGGTCTGCGGCGTCGACTCGTCCGACCGGGGCAGCAGGGGTTCCGCCGGAATCTCAGTGCGCGCGAATACTTCGTCGGGCATCGCCGTCGTGGGTGGCGCAATGTCCGTGGGTGCCGGAACCGGTGCCCTGTCCGCGTGCAGTGCCGCGGCGATCTCGGCCGCATGCGTTTTCACCAGGTAGCCGGCGAAGCCATCGATCGACGGATGATCGAAAAAGATCGTCGGGCTCAGCTGCAGGCCGTAGGTGGCGTTCAGATCGTTGGCCAGATTGGTAAACGTGATCGAGTCGAATCCGAGTTCGCTCAATTCGGACGCGCTCTCAATATCGTCTTCGGTAACGCCCAACTGCGCAGAGATCGCCGCGAGGAGCCCTCGCCTCACGGCAGCGGTGATGTCGGGAAGAGGCGTATCCGGAGCGCTTTCCGCAATGGAAACCGGATTTTCCCGGGCGCCTGCCGTGCGTACCGGCATCGCCGGTTCAACGATCACGGCGCGAAGGATCTGGCGGAGTTGATCGGGCTTGCCGGCAAACACGACGACCTGCGGCTCGCCGCTGGCCCACGCCTTCGCGAGCGCGTCGATGCCCGCCGGCGACGAGAGCTCGTGCATGCCCTGGCGTTGCGCGCGCGCACGTATCGCGTCGTCCACTTTCATGCCGCCTTCAGACCACATCGGCCAGTTGACCGACAATGTGCGCCCATGGCGCAGGCCCTGCGCCGCCTGCGCGTTGCGATGACGCGCGAAGCGGTCCATGAACCCGTTGGCGAGCGCGTAGTCAGCCTGTCCGAGATTGCCGACCACGCCGGCCAGCGACGAAAAGCAGATGAAGAAGTCGAGCGCGATCGCCGCCGTGGCGCGATCGAGGAAAACGGTTCCGTGCACCTTCGGCGCCAGTACATCCCGGAATTCCGCATCGCTTTTGCGGACGATGTAGTTGTCCCGGATCAGCCCTGCGCTGTGGATCACGCCGTCCAGTCGACCGTGGTCCTGAACAATTCCGGCCACGCACTGGCGCACCGCCTCTTCGTCCGTCACGTCGAGCACGCGATACTCGACGCGTGTGTTTGCACCGCGCTGTTCGAGTGCCCTTTGCTGTTCCTGCTGTGCTTCGCCAGGCGCGGAGCGTCCCACAAGGACGATCGTTGCACCGCAAACCTGCTGAGTGATCGCCTCCGCGAACACCATCCCGAGGCCGCCAGCGCCTCCGGTGATCAGATAGACCCCGCCAGCCTTCCACGGCGCGATGCCAGGTGCAGCGCCGATCTCCTGCAGCCGGGCAAGCTGGCGCACGCCATCCGTGTAGCGGACGACGCTTTCCGCCGCCGCGCCATTTCGTGCGTTCTCCTGCAGTGCCTCGCCGACTTCATCCCATCCGCTCGCCGAATCGACGCTGATGAACTGGCCCTTGAACTTCGGATTCTCCTGCGCGGCGCTGCGCAGCAGGCTGCCGAGCGCGCTGGCAACTTCGGCCCACTCGCCGCCTGTGCCGGCAAGAATCTGCAGCAGCACCGGCTCGCGGGGCTTTTCGCCAAGGATCGCGCGAACCCGCGCGAGCACCTGCTCGCCAGCGCAGACCATCCGCTGTTCGATCGGCGAGGTGCCCATCCCGCCAAGGATTTCCCACTGCAGCGACGGAAAGCGCGCCGTCAGCGGTTCGCGCAGATGCGCGAACGCCGCGTCCAGCATCACCCAGCGCTGGCCGCTCCAGGCCTCGTCAGCCGGGTTCGTGGGCCGGCTGTCCCAGCACGGTGACAACAACAGCGTCGACACGTCGGCCATGCCCTGCGCCGGATCGCGGCGGCCGTCGTCGCGCTGCACATCATGCGTTCCTTCCAGCACGCGCAAGGTCAGTCCCTGCACCCGCACGCAGATCCGGCCCTCCGTGTCGGCGATATCGATGTCGCATTTGCGAATCTCGCCGCGATGGGCATCGCCTGTCCGCGAACGGACGTGGACCCACGCGACGCGCGGCGTTGGCGCAAGCACCTCGACGGAGTCCATCGCAAACGGCAGGGCTGCCTTGGCAGGAACGGATTGCGCTGCGTCGCTCAGCACCAGGCCGAGCGTTGCCTGCAGTGCTGCGTCAAGCAGGCTCGGATGGAGCAAATAGTCCGCAGCGTCCGCTTCCACGCACGCCGGCAGCGTCACCTGCGCCAGCACGGTGGCACCCGCCAGGCCTTGCGCGCCGACGCGTAAACTCGTCAGGCCACGGTGCGCAGGTCCGTACGCGAGTCCGACTGCGCGGAAAGCCTCGTAGACCTCCGCCATAGCGACCGGGGCACCGCACTCTTCGGCAAGTCGCTCGATCGTCATACGGGAAGGCGCCGCCGGTTCGAAGGGCAGCACGGCGCGTCCCTGCGCATGCACCACCTGCTGGCCCCCGCCGGCGGTCGTGAAAATCTGGAACCCGACGCCGGCCGCATCACGCGCCGAGATCGCGATGTGCACCTCGGTCACGGTGCTCACCGGTATCGGTCGCGTCCACACAATCTGCGTCAGCTGCACCGGCGTGGATGCATCCCGGTCCAGCGACTGCAGAACAGCAGAGCGCATCATCTCCAGGACCGCGGCGCCCGGCAGTACGGGCACGCCATTGACCACATGGTCGCGCAGGAAGAATTCGCGACCGGTCAGTGTCGTGCTGAAACGCTGACCGTCCAGCGTCGATGTGTTGCGCTGGACGAGCGGATGCAGCGCGGCCGGACCGCGGGTCGTCACGGTGCCACTCGCGCCAGGCGTTGCCGGCACCCAGTACCTGTCCTGTGCGAACGGATACGAGGGTAGGCTGACACGCCGGGGCGCAATGGCGCTGTACGAGGCGCCCGCCCCGTACAGGCGGGACCAGTCAACCGCCAACCCCTTCGACCAGAGGTTCAGCAATTTGGCGAATTTGCCTTTTTCGATCCAGTGGTCGACCAGGCCGTCGAGATCGTCGTCACCATTGAGTCCGGCGAGTACATCCGTGTTCTTCTTCGCCTCGCCTCGGTAGACACCGTGCCCGCTTTCCGGATTTGCGAGGAACGAGGCAAGCTTGTCGCGCAGTTCAGCGACGGAGTTCGCCAGCAGCGCAAGACGCTGGTCCATGGCCTCGCGTCCGACCTGGAGCGTGTAGGCAATGCGATGCAGGTCCATCTCGCGGCCTGCGTCCAGGTGGGCCAGCAGCCGCCTGGCGATCGCCATCAACCGGTCGCCCGTACGCGCCGACAGCACGATCAAGGCCGGTTGATCCACCGGTGCGGCGGTCGCTGCCTGCGCGTCCTCGCGGTATTCCTCGATGATGACGTGTGCATTGGCGCCGCCGGCGCCGAACGAGGAGATGCCCGCAATCCGCGGGTACTCGGTCACGATCCCGCCCACGTCCCGTCGCGGCCGCGTCCATGACTGCAGTTCCTGCTGCACCCGGAATGGCGTGCGCTCGAAGTCAATATGTGGATTGAGCACGCTCGAGTGCAGCGAAGGCACGAGCTGGCCATGCTTCATCTGCAGCAGTACTTTCGCCAGCGCCGCAATGCCCGCCGCGCTTTCCAGGTGACCGATGTTCGACTTGACCGAACCCAGGGCACAAAATTGCCGGTCTGTCGTGAATCGTCCGAATGCCCTGGTCAGTCCGCTGACTTCGATCGGATCGCCCAGCGCAGTGCCGGTGCCGTGGGCCTCGATGTAGCTCACGGTACGCGCATCAACGCCGGACTTGGCCAGCACCGACTCGATCAGCTCCGCCTGCGCCGTCGGGTTGGGCACCGTGTAGCCGTTCGTCTTGCCGCCATGGTTCACACCCGTGCCGCGAACCAGGCCATAGATCTGGTCGCCGTCCTCGATTGCCCGCCACAGCGGTTTCAGAAGAACTGCGCCGACACCCTCGCCCGGTACATAGCCGTCACCGCCCTGCCCGAAGCTTTCGCAGCGTCCAGTGCTGGAAGCGAAGTGGCCCTGGGCAAGCCCCAGGTACTTGTTGGGATGAACCGACACGTTCACGCCGCCGGCGATTGCAACTGCGCACTCGCCCGACGTGAGGCTCTGGCAGGCCAGGTGGATCGCCGTCAGCGAGCTGGAACACATGGTGTCCACGGCCACGCTGGGGCCGCTGAAGTTGCACCAGTACGAAACGCGGTTGGCGATGGACGACGGGTTTCCGCCGACGGCATATCCCTCGCCCTGGGCCTGTGCCTGGGCGCCGTACAACTGGTATTCCTCGTACATGACGCCAACAAACACGCCGACGACCTGCCGCGACCCGCCCTCGCGCTTTCGCAATGAATCCGGCGTGTAACCCGCATCTTCGATGGCGTTGTAGGCGCACTGCAGGAACAGACGCTCCTGCGGATCCAGCACCACCGCCTCACGCGGGGAAATGCCGAAGAACAGCGGGTCGAACTGATCCACGCCGCGAATGAATCCACCCCAGCGGCAGTACGTTTTTCCCGGACGCCCCTTTTCCGGGTGGAAGTAGGCATCGAGATCCCACCGTTCACGGGGGATCTCGGTGATGCAGTCCCTGCCTGCCTTGAGCGATTCCCAGAACTCGTCGACATCGTCGGACTGCGGAAAGCGCCCGCTCAGGCCCACGATTGCGATGGTGGATTCGCCACCCGAACCACGTTGCGACTGCCTTGCGACGCGATTGTCCGGACGCGCCGCAGCACGGCTTGCCACGGGCATCGACGAGACGACGGCGGCGGGCCGTTCGGCACGCAGCGCCGCAGCGCGTCGCACCGGCAGCTGTGTCTTCGCCACGAGTACGTCACGGTGAGCCTCGACGAAGTACTGGGCGAGTTCGCCAAGTGTCTGGTACTCAAACAGCAAGGTCTTCGGCAACGGTCCGAACACCTGCTCCAGTTCTGTGACCGCGTCCAGCGCCGTGATCGAGTCGATGCCGTAAGTGCCGAGGCCCACAGCTGGATCCAGTCGTTCGACTTGAACCTTCAAGGTCCGTGCGACGATGTCCTTCAGAAGCGCCACAGCGGGTTCGTGCAGGCGCTCGACGTCAATCGTCACCTCGTCACTGATGGGTTCACGCATGTCGAATTCCCTGTCGTTCTTGTCCCGGGTCCGCTTCGGATCCACGGGTGTATTGCCATCTGGAGATCGCGATGTGAATCCGACCAGGCGCAGGCATACCGCGCCTGACGCGTCGGCAATGTCGATGTCCAGCTTGTGGATGCCGCGCTCGCGCATCGCCCGGCTCGGACGCACGTGCACCCAGACCTGCCGCGGCACCGGCGCGAACAGCTGCATGCCCTCCAGCGCGTAGGGCAGTGCTGCCCGCGGCGTCGTTCCATCGCGCCCGGGTTCGTCCCCACCGTCGGCGAGCAGCAGTCCCAGCGACGCCTGCAGGGCGCCATCAAGAACACCAGGATGCAGCAGGAAGCGATCGATCTCCGCACTATCTGCGCTAGACCGGATCACCTGGGCGAGCACGTGCCGGGTGCCGTCGTCCGCGGTGCCGACCTGCACGCTCCGGAGGCATCGGTATGACGGCCCGTAGTGAAGCCCGAGCGCAGTCAGCACGTCGTAGCAGCGTTCCGTGTCGACCACGGTGTCGCAGGCCGTGCGCAGTGCATCCAGATCCATGACCTGAGGTGACAGGACATCAGATTCGGCGAGCACAGCACCTACCGCACACACGATTCTCCGCTCAGGCGTTGAATCCGCCGCTTCGGTGTACACCTCGAAGGTAAATCCGCCGCCTTCGCGCGGCCGCAGTTCGATATGAACGTCTTGCGGCCCGGTCACTACGAGCGGACGGACCCACACCAGATCCTGGATCGACGGCACCGTCGGCTGCGACGTGGCGTCGTCATTGATGGATTGGCGCATCGCCGCGACAGCCATCTCCAGGCATGCCACGCCGGGAAGAACGCTCACGCCGTTCACGACGTGCTCGCGCAGGAACCATTCCGTCGCATCGAACGTGCTGGTGAAGCGCGGCCGACCGGCGATCGAGGAGACCCGCTGCACGAGCGGATGCAGGTGATCCGGCGCCTTCGCTGCACCACCGTTGCCGTTGATCCAGTACGTTTCGCGAGCAAACGGATACGTGGGCAGGCGCACGCGCGCCGGTGCATCACCGGCCCAGAGTCGGCGCCAGTCGACGGCGCGACCGTCGCAGAACGCACGACCGAGAGAGGCAAGCTGTCGCGCACGATCGGCCGGATCGGTCGACACCTCATCCTGCGTTGCGTGCATCGTCGGAATCGCGCGCGCGACGTGTCCCGTCGTGACCGCGGCGGTGTCCTCGCCGTCGATGAACCGGCTCAACGCCGCGAGTGCCTCCCGGCGATCCGCCGCGATGATGGAACAGCGCCACGCGAAGTGCTGGCGATGGCACATCAGGGTGTAGCTGACGCTGCGCAGCGACGCAACCGTCGCGTCGTCGCGCAGCCTGTCGCGCAGTGCTATCGCGCGCTGCCGCAGGCTCTGCGCAGTCTTGGCGGAAAGCAGCAGCAAGTGCGGTGTAACCGTCTCGTCCGCGGCCTTCGGCATCGGCCGGTCATCGTGGCTGGCGACCGCGACGTGTGCATTGGTCCCACTCATACCGAACGCGCTGACGGCACCGATGCGCCTGCGATCCGAACGCAATGGCCAGGGCTGCGCCGCACGGTTCACCTGGATCGGCTTGGTCGACCAGTTGACATAGCTGCTGAGCGTTTCGCAATGAAGGCTCGCCGGGATGACCCCATGCTTCATCGCCGCCAGCAAGGACACCAGGCTGACCAGGCCGGATGCCGCAAATGTGTGACCAACAGTGGATTTCACCGATGTCACGAGGCAGCGCGCGCCGTCAGTGCCGGTGGCTGCAAATACGTCGCAGAGCGCCTCGATTTCCACCGGGTCGCCCAGCGGCGTTCCCGTTCCGTGGGCGATCACATAGTCGACATCGCCCGGCGCGATCGCGGCACGGCGGTACACACGGGAAATAAGGTCCGACTGCGCCTTTCCGCTCGGCGCGGTCAATCCATTGGTGCGGCCGTCGTAGTTGACGCCGCTGCCAAGGATCACGCCGTGAATCAGATCGCCGTCGGCCTCGGCCTGGACCAGGCGCTTGAGCACGACGGCCACCACGGCCTCACCGGGAACCAGTCCATTGGCGCGCTCGTCGAATGCCCGGCAATGGCCGTCCGGCGACAGCATTCCCGCCTGGCTCATCGCCATGTAGGTCTGCGGCGTCAGAATCAGATTTACGCCGGCGGCAATCGCCGCTTCGCAGTCGCCCGCCCGCAAGCTCAGGCAAGCCTGGTGCAGGGCAACCAAACCCGAAGAACAGGCCGTGTTGATCGCCATCGCCGGCCCCTGCAGGTTCAGGAAATAGCCCAGCCGCGCGGCCAGCACTGCATCATGATTGCCAGTGATCAGGCCCGGCAGACCCGCATTCGACAGCAGGAGCTGATAATCGCCCTGCTCCACGCCGACGAACATGCCCACGCGGTCGGCGCGCAGCTGCTCGGAACCGTATCCGGCGTCCTCGAGCGCGCTGAAGGCTTCCTGCAGCAGCAGCCGCTGCCGCGGATCCATGGATTCGGCCTCTTTCGGCGAGATTTCGAAAAAGAGCGGATCGAATTCATCAACGCCGGGCAGCACACCAAGCCATCGGCTGCTGATCTTTCCGGCCAGGGACGAAAGCGATGTCGTTCCCGCCGTCGTATCCACGAAGTAGTCGCGCCAATCGAATCGATGAGACGGTATCTCCTCGATGCCGCCCCTGCCCTCCGCCAGCAGCGTCCACAGCTCTGACACCGTTCTCGCCTGCGGGAACCGACCGCTCATGCCGATGACCGCAATGGCGTCCTCGGGCCATTCCCGCGCCGTGGCGGCCGCGGCGACCGCAGCCTCCCGGATCGGCGTCGGCGGGGTATCGGTCCTCAGTGAATCTGGTGGCGCGCCGAATGGGCGCGCGACTGCCTTGCCGTGGGTGCGAACCAGATGCGCGGCAAGGTCGTCCAGCGTCGGATAGCTGAAGAACACACTTGGAGAAATCTCCACGCCGAAATGCGCGCTCAACTGCTTGGAAAATTCGAGCAGGCCGATGGAGTCGAAGCCGAAATCGGCCAAGCTGCCGGCGGGATCTATCCGCTCCGGTGCGAGCTGCAGAATCGATCCGGCAAGCTCACGAAGGTCCGACAGGACCCGCTCCGTCGTATGGATTTCCGTCGGCTCATTGCGGGGCACGGTGTTCCCAGGGATCTTATCCATTGACACGGTGCGCTGCGGCTCCAGGCCGACGATGCGATCCATGCGTTCCCGCGTGCCCGCCAGCACCAGGGCGCTACGGCACCCGTCCTGCGCAAAGCGAGTCAGGAGTTCTTCGAAAATCGCGAAACCTTCATCGCTTTCCAGGGCACGCTGGCCGCTCGTACTCAGGTACAGGCGAGCCGCATCCTCGGTCGCAAAGCGCATGCCACCGTCTCGCCACAGTGGCCAGCAGATCGCGAACGCGTTGCTGCCAGGCCGGCTCGCATGGGCAATCTGGAAGCGGTTTGCCTGCGCATAGCTGCAGGCGCCGAAATCGCCGATCAGCGCGGCCGACGACGAGAAATGGCAGATGAAGTCGAGCGAGCATTCCTTCAGCAGCACGTCGAGGACGAGCGTGCCATTCACCTTCGGCCGCAGCACCGCTTCGAACGCGGCTAGATCGACGGTCGAAACGCGCTGGTCGGTATTGATTCCCGCCGCGTGGATGACGCCGTGCAGCGCGCCGAATCGTGCCAGCCCCTGAGCGAGCGCAATTCGCATCTGCGCTTCGTCGGTCACGTCAGCGGCCACATACAGCGCCTGGCCGCCGAGCTGGATTAGCGCTGCAAGCTTCGCCTCGAGGACCGGGTTGGTTGCGGTCCGGCCGATCAGCAGCAGATTAGCGCCGTAGGTCTTCGCCAGATATTCAGCAAACAGGTATCCCAGGCCGCCGGCCCCGCCGGTGATCAGATAGGTACCGCCCGTGCGCAGCTTCGACCCGGTGGGAGGCGTCGGCGCAAGCGCGCGAATGCGCTCCACGTGCCGCACACCGTTCCGGTAGAGCGTGCTCTCCAGCTTCACGGCGCACTGTTCGTCCCACAACCGGTGCACCCAGGCCTCAAGGCGTTCGGACGCCCCCGCATCCGGTGCGTCGGCCGGCACCTGCACCTGGATTGTCGCTATCTCGGCACCTGCCCAGGCGTGTTTGAGCGACGGTTGGTACGCCACCCACGAATCCAGATGGCTGCGCTCTTCTTCCGAGCGGTACTCACCGGCCAGGAGCACCTTGGGCGCGCTCACGCCGCTTCTGATGCAGGATTGAACAAGGGCAAGCGCGCGTTCCGGTCGCGTCAGCGCCGGGTCGTCCTCGAGACCCCACAAATACCAGATCGCGTCGATCGCGCCATGCTGATCGATGATGGCGCGCAGCGCGGCGTCGAAGTCCTGCGGCGCGGCAACGGTTGTCACGAAGATCAGCCGGGTCTGCGGGTTCAGCCGGGCCATCGCCGTTGCAACGACCGCCTGCCAGCCGGCGTCAGCGAGCAGCACCAGGACAGTCCGGGCCACCAGCTCTCCGCTTTCGCGCGGAGCCGGCTCCCAGGCTGGAGAATACAGCCGTGGCTCCGCCGTCGGCGGCGCGCCCTGGGGTTCCGTGCCTGCAGCGATGCCGGCGACGAGCGCCGGAGAGTCCAGCCAGAACAGTTCCTTCTCAAACGGATACGTAGGCAGGCTCGTACGGCGCGGCTGCATTCCATAGTGCGATCCGGGCCCATACAGGCAAGACCAGTCGAACGCGACGCCCTTCGTCCACAGCTCGAGCAGCTTCCCGTACTTGCCTTTTGCAAGCCATTGCCGGACCAGGCTTCCCAGGTCCTCGTCGCCGCTGATGCCTGCGAGCGAATCCTTGTTGCGCCTGACTTCGCCGCGGTAGATGCCATCGACGCCGTCCGGGTCGGCCAGGTAGCGCGAGAGGCTGTTGCGCAGGTCTGCGACGGAGTTCACCAGCAACCCCAGACGCTGGTCCATGGCTTCGCGTCCGAGCTGCAGCGTGTAGGCGATACGGTGCAGGTCTGTCTTGTTGCCAGCGTCCAGATGCACCAACAGACGCCTTGCGACCGCCGCCAACTGATCGCCCGTACGCGCCGACAGAACGATCAAGGCGGGTTGATCCGCGGGCGCAGCCGGTGTCACTGCCTGTACGTCCTCGCGGTATTCCTCCACGATCACGTGCGCATTGGCGCCACCGGCGCCGAACGAGGAAATTCCTGCAATCCGCGGGTACTCCGTCTCAATGCCGCCCACCATCAGCCGCGGGCGTGTCCACGGCTGCAGTTCGCGCTGAACGCGGAACGGCGTACGGTCAAAGTCAATATGTGGATTAAGCACCGTCGCGTGCAGCGAAGGCACGAGCTGGCCATGCTTCATCTGCAGCAGCACCTTCGCCAGCCCGGCTATGCCCGCCGCGCTTTCCAGGTGTCCGATGTTCGACTTGACCGAGCCCAGGGCGCAGAACTGGCGGTCGGTCGTGAATCGCGCGAACGCCTTGGTCAGTCCGCTGACCTCGATCGGATCGCCCAGCACGGTGCCGGTACCGTGCGCCTCGATGTAGCTCACCGTGCGCGCATCAACCCCGGACTTGAGCAGCACCGATTCGATCAGCTCCGCCTGCGCCGTCGGGTTGGGGACCGTGTATCCATTCGTCTTGCCGCCGTGATTGACGCCGGTGCCGCGGATCAGGCCGTAGATCTGGTCGCCGTCTTCGATCGCCCGCCACAGCGGCTTCAGGAGCACAGCGCCGACGCCCTCGCCCGGAACGAAGCCGGAGCCGCCGTCGCCGAAACTGCGGCACTTGCCATCGGCTGCCAGCATCCGCTGCGCCGACAGCATGATGAAATTCGACGGATGCAGATACAGGTTCACGCCCCCGGCGATTGCGGCGTCGCATTCCCCCCGGTGCAGGCTTTCGCAGGCTTCGTGAATCGCCGTGAGCGACGCCGAGCACATCGTGTCGACGGGAATGCTCGGCCCGTGCAGGTCGAGCACATACGACACGCGGTTCGCGATGGAACCGAAACTGGTATAGACGAGCGCGTTTCCGCCGCGACGCGCGATTTCCGGCCCGTACAACGCGAAGCCGGACTTCGTGACGCCGGCGAAAACACCGACCCGGCCGTTGCACTGCCGTGCCAGGCGTTCGCGCGTGTAGCCCGCGTCCTCCAGCACTTCCCAGGAGGCCTGCAGGAACAATCGTTCCTGCGGATCCATGCACGATGCCTCGCGCGGCGAAATGCCGAAGAACAGCGGGTCAAACTCCGCAAAGCCGTCGAGGAACCCGCCCCACTTGGAATAGCTCCTGCCCTGGGCGACTGCCGCGTCAGCGTCTGCCTGGAAGAAGCCGTCGAGCGCCCACCGTTCCGGCGGCAGTGTCGTCACGCAGTCCGTTCCGGCTTTCAGGTTCTCCCAAAAGTCCGCCAGCGTGCTGGCTTGGGGATAGCGTCCTGCCATGCCGACAATGGCAATGCGCTGCGCATCACCGTGGGTCGCTGACGGCAGCAACATGCGACGGGGCGTTTCCGCCGGCACGGCCGCAGCGACAGGACGCTGAACCGGTGGCGGTACGGATTGCGGCACCTGCACGACCTGCGCACCCGTCCACTGCTCGCACTCTTCGCGCCGCTCCGACACCAGGAACGCACACAGCTGTTCCAGCGTCGGGTATTCGTACAGAACCGTTTTCGACAGAGCAGCGAAGATTTCCGCCAGCCGCTCGTTGAACTGGAGCACGACGATCGAGTCCACCCCGTAGTGTTCGAATCGTTCGGCCGGATCCACGTCGCTTCGGTTGAGCTTGGTGACGTCACAGAAGACAGCTTTCAGGCGTTCGAGCGTCCTGTCGCGCAGCCACTCCCGATTGCCGGACGTGGGTGCGGCGCCGACGGATGGGCCGGCGATATCGTGCCGGACGGCCGGAAGTTGGAGTGCGCTGTTCAATGCACGCACATCGCCGTAGAGAATGACCGCATTTGCCGCATCGGCCGCGAAGGCCTGGTACAGGCCGTCGAACGCATCGCGTGCGCCGATCGCCTGCATTCCTGCCCGCTGCATCTGGCTGTGCACCGTCGCATTCACGCGCATGCCGCCGTCACGCCAGAGCGGCCAGGCAATCGACAGCGAGCGGCCCTTGCGTGCGCCCTGCTGCTCCAGTGCGCGCCGGTGCTCGGCAAACCTATCCAGGAACGCGTTACCAACAGCGTAGTCCGCCTGCCCGGGATTTCCGACCACGCCGGACAGCGCGGACATCAACAGGAAGAAGTCGAGATCGAGGTCTGCGGTCGCGGCATCGAGGTTCACTGCCCCCGCCACCTTGACGGCCATCACGGCAGAAAAGTCCTCGGCGGACTTCCTGATCAGGAAACTGTCCCGGGTGATGCCGGCGGCATGGACGACGCCGTCCAGCGTGCCATGCCGCGCCAGCACGCCCGCGATGCAGGTGTCGACTGCGCTCCTGCTGGTCACATCCGCGTCGACGTACTCGACCGTCGCCTTCGCGTATTCGCGGCACAGCGCGTCGATGGCTTGGCGCCGTGGCTCATTCAGCGGCGCACGGCCGATGAGAACGAGTGTCGCCGAGGCGGCATTCGACAGGATTTCGCGCGCCAGCAGCAGTCCGATTCCGCCGGCGCCACCGGTCACCACATAGACGCCGCCCTCCTTCCAGGGGCGCGACGTCGCTGACCCGGCGACGCTATTGATCCGTGACAGTCGGGGAATGCGGCGAAGGTCACCTGCGTACTTCACTTCAGGATCGACGATGCGCGACGACCCGGCCTCGTCTTCGAGAATGTTCCTCAGGGCCGCTGCGGATACCGTGGTGCCGACTTCAATGACCTGGCCGGCGAATGCCGGGTTTTCCAATGCCGCAACGCGCAGCAACGCGGCCAGTGCGGTGGCGCGCGAGCACTGCTCCGCGTCATTCGCCACGACAATCTGCATCAGTACCGTCCCCGCCGGGCGTTCCGACAAGATGGACTGGATGCGAACGAAAGCCTGGGTGGCAAGCGTCGAAAGGCCGCCCGTTGTTTCGTCGGTCGCTTCCATCAGGTGGCTGTTGGCGCGCAGTCCCTGTAGTTCCGGTTGGGCCACCAGCGTCGCCAGTTCCGGTGAAAACAGTACCCAGCGTTCTTGGAACACGTCGACGTGCCGGCTCGGCGCACGCTCGATCGGCGCGGCGACGAGGGTGCGTGCGAGCACATGGAGTGCGTGCACCGGTTCATCGCGGACGGTTTGGATCGGCACCGACGCATCGAGCCAGTAGCGATCGCGCTTGAAGGGATAGGTGGGAACGCGCGTGGTTCGCACGTGCCTTCCGGCATTCAGCGCCAGCCAGTCGATCGCCGCGCCGCGGGTCCATGCCTGCGCCAGTTTCGCGAGCTTCCGCTTCGCGATCCAGGTCTGCAGGAGCGTCTTGCCGTCGTCGTCGCTATCGAGGATGTCGCCCGCGTCGCCGCTCCGCTTCACATGGCCAACGAACGCAGCGCTCGTCTTCGTGCCGTCGAGGAATCCCGACAACGCGGCGTCCGCGCCGCTGCGGCAACTCGCCACGAAGGCGACGCGGTGATCCATGGCGCTGCGGCCGACCTGCAACGTATAGGCCACATCCCCCAGCGCGCCGTCGTCGCTCATCGCGCGCAGGTGATCCCGCAACTGCTCGGCCTGAGCCCGGAGACTGCCCACCTCTTTGGCCGAGAGGACGAACAGCAATTCGCCGCCGTCGTGTTGACTATTCACCGGCACGTGATCCATTTCCTCGATCACGACGTGCGCGTTTGTTCCACTGAATCCGAATGCGCTGACCGCGGCACGACGTGGGCCGGTCGACCCACGTTCCCACGCCCGCAGTGCCGGGTTCACATAGAACGGGCTGTCCGCCAGCACGACGCGCCCGTTCAAGGACTGGAAGGGCGCCGTTGGCGGCAGCGCCCGGTGACGCAGTGCCAGCAGCACTTTGATCACGCCGGCAACACCGGCGGCCGCGAGCGTGTGTCCGATATTGCTCTTGACCGAACCAAGCGCGCAGAAGGCCCGCGCGTCGGTGTACGAACCGAAGGCCGTGTTCAGCGCTTCGACCTCGATCGGGTCGCCCAGTGGCGTGCCCGTTCCATGCGCTTCCATGAGCGAGATCGTCGCCGGATCGATGCCAAACTGTTCGTAGACGCGCCGGTGGAGCGCGGTCTGGGACGCAACGCTCGGCGCCGTGATGCCATTGGTCCGCCCGTCCTGGTTGATGCCCCAGGCAGAGATGACGGCGTGAACCGGATTTCCGTCCCGGATCGCGTCCTCCAGGCGTTTGAGCAGGACGACGCCGACGCCCTCCGCCGGCACGAAGCCGTCGGCGCGCGCGTCGAACGTATGGCATCGACCGCTCGGCGACAGCATGCCCGCCTTGCTCGCCATGATGTGGAAGGCCGGCCCCGCGAGCACGCCAACACCGCCCGCCAGGGCACTATCGCTGCGCCCGAGGACGAGGCTGTCGCAGGCCATGGCGATGGCCACGAGCGAGGATGAACACGCGGTATCCACCGAAACACAGGGGCCTCGGAGATTCAGGTGATAGGCCACGCGTCCGCTGAGAATCGCGGTCGAGGCGCCCATCAGTCCCTTCGCCGACAGCGCCTCCGCATGCTCGCCACTGCGCCCGTAGTCGCCGGTCGCGCAGCCGGCAAAAACGCCACACGTGCTGCCGGACAGGCTCGACGGATCGATACCGGCATCCTCGATGCTCGCCCACGAATGCTGCAGGAACAGGCGCTGCTGGGGATCCATCCACTCCGCTTCGGCCGGTGTGATGCCGAAAAAGAGCGGGTCGAACTCCGCTGCCGTCTCAAGATGCCCGAGCCAGCGATTGTAGGTTTTCGCTTCCGCGCCGGCATCGCTGGAGTAGTAGGCATCCAGGTCCCAGCGCGAGGCGGGAACTTCCGAAATGCAGTCGGCTCCGCGGGCAATATTGTCCCAGTACTCGTCCAGCGAGCGGGATTTCGGGAATGCACCCGAGACGCCGATGACGGCAATCGCCGACTTCTCGGGCCCTTGTCGCAGCGGCGACCGGGTGGCCGACGCTTCGGAGTGCGGCGCTGCGACCCGCACCGGATTGCGTGCGGAATGGCACGCCAACGATCGCGCTCCGGCCTCTTGCACGACAAGGCCGTCGCTCTCGGCAACGATCACCTGCTGGCCAAGGCCATGACCGGCGCGCGCGGGGAACGAAATGGCGCGGAACCCCTCTTCCCGCAGGACCCTGTTCCAGGTTTCGGGCAGTAGCGCCGGTGTTCCCGGAATCCGCAGCCCGGCATCGTCGTGGGCCCACCAGCCGTCGAGCAGGCCGAACGTCAGGTGAGAAAAGAGGCTGTGCCCGCTCAGTTCGCCCAGCAACAGCATGCCGTTGCGCTTCAACGCCTTCTTGGCGTTGCGCACGCTCGCACGGACATTCCCCGTCGCGTGCAGCACATTGGCGGCGATCACCAGGTCGTACGAGCCGACCTCGAACCCCTGCGCCGGCAGATCTTTGTCGATATCCAGCAGTTGATACGTCACGTAAGGCATTTCGCTCGCATAGGCGCGCCGCGCCCGTGCCAGGAACGCCTTTGAGACGTCCGTAAAGCAGTAATTGCCGATGTGCGAAGCAAGCGGCCGGGTGCGTGCGAGAACCGCGCTGCTGGTCGCGCCGGTGCCGGCGCCGATCTCGAGAATCCGGAAACGGGCCGCCGGATTCCGCTTCAGCTGTTCGCGAATAAACGCGTCAGCGACACTCGCAATGGTGGCGTTGAAGTAATCCGCAACGACGTTGTCCGCATAGATGCCTTCCAGCAGTGCCATCGACGAGTTGGGAAACAGGACTTCCGTCGCCAGCGACGCACCGGTGAGAATCCGGGGCAGCGCCCGCAGCGCCGCGTCCAGGGCGCCAACCTGCGCACGCAATCCCTTGATGTCGCGCCAGGTGGCGACACGGCGATCCCATTCGGCCCACAAGGCCGTCTGGTCACCGGTGTCTCCGGCGCGCGCAAAAATCTGGCCACGCCCGATCGACAGATGCCCTCGCTCAGCGAGAAGGCGCACGCTTTCCTGGAGCCAGCGGGTGTAGGCCGGCAGAACGCCAGCGTCTGCCTGCCATGTGCTCAGTTCGTTTGTGGAGCCGTCGAAAGCGGCCAGCGACTGCAACTGGCTCGACAAGAGACGGCAGGACAGTTCTTCAAGCGCGTCCACTGTTCCGCCCTGACGAATAGCCGCCTCGTCGGGCAGTTCGGCACTTTCGACGCGCCCTGCAAGATCTGTCACGCTGGGAAGCGTGCGTTCGAGTTGCGCGACCGGCGCCGATTGCGCGGCAAGCCCGGACAGCAGCATGGCATCGGTCACCTTGAGTACGGCCAGCTGACTGACTGCGCTGTCCAGCAGCTGCTCGACGACCGCGACACCTTCTGCAGGCTCGATCGAACCGATACCCTGCTGGGCCATTCGTGAGCGGTACGCAGGCGATGCCACAATGCCGACGCTACCCCAGTAGCCCCAGTTCACGGTCTTTACCGGGCATGCCCATTCCTGCGCCAGCCGCTGCGCGAAGGCATCCTTGAAGGCGCAGCCGGCCGCGTAATTGCTCTGGCCCGCCTGCGGCACAATGCTCTGGAATGACGAGAAGAACAGCACGAATTCCGGGTTCCGGTCGGCCACTACCTGCGCCAGCCGCACACAGACATTCACCTTCGCTCCCAGCGAATCGACGAAGTGCTGCTCGTCCATCTGGGCGATGCTCTTGTCCGCAAGAACGATCGCGGCGTGGACGACGCCGTGGATGCGGCCATGGGCCGTCTCGATCGCGTCGCAGGCATGCCGGAGTGATTCGACATCGGATGCATCCGCGCGGATGTACGTCGGTCGCGGCCCGACTTCGGACAGTCGGTCCATCCTGGATTCAATGGCGGTATCCAGCGGACGCCGTCCGATCCAGACCACCTTGGCCTGATAGTGGGCGATCAGATGCCGGCTGAACACTTCGCCGAGCCCACCCGCACCGCCGATGAGCACATACACGCCGCCGCGGCGAAACACGGCGCCGGCCGGCGCCGGCAGCGTGCATGGTGCAAGACGCCGCCTGTGCCAGGCCGCATCGCGATAGGCCCACGCGTCGCCGTCCGGGGCCGAGGGCAGGCGCAGCACATCCTGGATGCGCAGGTTGGCCTCGGAGGTTTCGCAGTCGCGTGGAAGGTCGACCAGACGAATTTTCCAATGGCGATACTCTTTCGCCAGCGAACCGGCGAATCCATGCACGCTGGCATGTGCCGGCTCGACGCATTCGCCCGGGCGCACACCCTGGCTCTGCCGGGTGATGAGGGTCAAGCCCAGGTCGGCGTCAACACTGCTCGCTGCAAGCAGGCCCTTCACCACGCGGAACAGCGATACCACGCCCACGTCCTGTGCACGGATCAGGCGTTCGTCGCCGGCGGCTTGGGAGTGCTCGCACGGAGCCACCCATACCACATGGCTGATGCGCGCGACGCGCGACAGCTGGCCGGCAATCGCTTCCGCGCTGTCGGCCGACTCAATGGCCAGCACGCTCATCTGCGGGAACGCAGCGGACCACGCGCCCTGCTGCTCCGCCGTGCCGCCGATCATCACCACCGCACTGTTCTTTGCCGGCCAGGCGTCCGCCCACCCCGGAATCGCTTCCTGCCACGAACTGACGAACGTCAGCGCATTGGCTGGCAATGCAGTCGCAGCGGGAACGTCGGACCAGACACCGTCGGCGACAGGAGCGGCTGCAGACACGACGCCCGTTGCTGCCGGCCATGCAGGTACCGATGCGCCGACGACTGCTCCGCTCAAATATTCGGCCAATGCCCGGACGTTGGGATAGTCGTAGAGACGTGCCACATCCACGTTCGATCCGAATCGCTCATTGAGCGTCTGGACCCAGGCGACGCCGGTAATTGAATCCAGGCCGAGCTCGCGGAACGCCAGATCGCGGTCGATGGCGGCGCTTTCCAGCATCAGGGCAGCGCCAAGGCTCGTGCACAATTCGTCTTCGAGCGCACGAATCTGCTCGGCACGCACCTCACGGTGCGTGTGGGCGTGGACAGGCGCAGCGGCGACGGAATGAGGGGCATGTTCCGCACGGGAACCGTCGCTGGGGACAGGCGCAGACACAGGGACAGGATCCGGCAGCGGCTTTCGGGACGGGACCCAATGGCGCGCCATGGCAAACGGATAGGTCGGCAGGCTGACACGCCGCGGCGCGACCGACGCGTACACGCCTTCTGCGTCGTAGAGTGCCTGCCAATCGACCGGCGTGCCCTCCACCCAGCGTGCAAGAACGCCCGCGAATGCGTCATTGGTCGACGCGTTCCGCAGTACATCAACGGATCCATCGGGCGGCACATCATCCTGGCCACGCTTAGCACTGCCGTGGAAGCACGAGGGAATGTCGGCAGCGCCTGCCAGGTACGCCGACAACCGCTCCTCGAGTTCCGGCAGCGCAGTGACAGCCAACGCCAGACGGAAAGGCATCGGATCCCTTCCGACCTGCAAGGTATAGGCGATGTCGAAAAGCGCCTGGTCGCTATCCTCACTGCAGGTACGGACGTGATCTCGGAGCTGGGACGCGCGCGCGCGCAGACCCGCCTCGGTCTTGGCCGACAGCACAACCAGGGCAGGACGTGCCGGGATTCGATGCGCCGCACGGCGAACCGCGTATTCCTCCAGAACGACATGGGCATTCACGCCACCGAAGCCGAATGAGCTGATCCCTGCCCGCCTCGGGACTGCGTTCCCTGCCCTGTCCTTGGACACAGTCCACGGCTGTGTGTCCTTGACGATGAAAAACGGGCTGTCCTGCAGCTCGATCAGCGGGTTCAAGGGTTCACAATGCAAACTTTTTACCAGGGTACGGTGCTTCATTTGCAGGATTACCTTGATCACGCCCGCAATGCCTGCGGCGAGCTCCAGGTGCCCGATGCTGGACTTCACCGACCCGATCGCGCAGCGGTGGCCATCGGGCAGTTCGTCGGCGCCACGTTCCGCGCGTGCCGCGGCGAACGCACTCTTCAGTCCGTTGATCTCGATCGGATCGCCGAGCCGCGTTCCGGTGCCATGCGCTTCAACGTAGGTCACGGTGTATGCATCGATACCCGCGTCGCGGTGAGCTGCCCTGACCAGATCAGCCTGTGCCTTGGGGTTCGGAGACGTCAGCGACTGGGCGCGGCCGCCATGGTTCTCGGCGCTGCCGAGAATGATCGCGTGAATGGTGTCCCGGTCACGTTCGGCCTCCGGCAGCTTTTTCAGGATCAGGATGCCGACGCCCTCGCCGCGCACGTAACCATTGGCTTCGCTCGAGAACGTTCGGCATCGGCCGTCTTCGCTGAGCATTCCGGCCCGGCTGAAACTGATATGACCCCACGGCGCGATAATCGTGTTGACGCCACCGACGATGGCCATGTCGCAGTCGCCAGCCTGCATCGCCCTTACCGCGCGATGGATGGCCACCAGAGAGCTGGAACAGGCGGTTTCGATCGGCTCGCTGGGACCGTGCAGGTCGAGCAGATAGCTGAGCCGATTCGGGCCCATCGACGGGGCAGCGCCCGTGGCGCTGTAGCCTTCGATCGGGAGGTCCGAGTCGGCAACCAGCTGGCTGTAGCCGCTGCTGCCTGTACCGATGAAGATGCCCGTCTTCGTTCCGGACAGATCCCGCGAGGCATAGCCAGCGTCTTCTATCGCCTTCCACGCGTACGTCATCAACAGGCGCTGGTGCGGATCCATCAATGCCGCTTCCTTCGGCGAGATGCCGAAGAACAGGGGATCAAACTCCGCGACGCCGGCGATGAACCCTCCCCACTTCGCGTTCGTCCTGTTCGCCTCGATGCGGGGATCTCCGTAGATGGCGCGCCAGTCCCAGCGATCGGCCGGAATCTCGCCGATGCAGTCTTTTCCGGCTTTCAGGTTTTCCCAGAATGAGCCCAGATCCGCGGCGTCGGGAAAACAGCCGCTCATGCCGATGATCGCGACCGGGACACGCCGGCGATCGTCCCTCGAAACGTCCTGACCCGGATGCCACTGGCCATGCAGCGCCGCGTTGCGGGGCGGAGACGGTTCTACCGTTACGGCCGCGCGCGGCACCGTTGCGCCCGTGGGGCGCGCTTCGGGCGAAGGTACCAACGGAGTGAGCACCTTCGCGATCTGCGGCCCGTGGGCGCCCAACAGGTATGCCGCGAATGCGCGCACCGTCGGGTACTCGAAGAAGATCGTCGGGCTGACTTCCAGTTGAAGTGAGGTCTTGAGCCCGCTGCCGAAGGCCGTGAGACTGATCGAGTCGAATCCGAACTCGCTGAACTCGGAATCCGGGTCGATCTCTTCGACTCTCACCTTCAGCTGCAGCGCAATGGCCTCGATCAGCGCACGTTCGATTCTGCGCTGAAGCTCCCGGCGGTCGCCAACCTCGGCCACCGGCGCACTCGCGGCGGGGCTCTGAGCCGGTGTGTTCGCCGCTTCCGCTGCCAGAAATGCAGGATCGGCAGCCACGACGGCAACCTGCGATTCTCCGCTCTGCCACGCCGCATAGAGCGCGGCTACGCCTTCTTCGCTGGTCAGTTCGCGAATACCTTGTGCACGAAGCTGTTCGCGCAGGCTGGCCGGCAGTTCCATGCCGCCGTCGCTCCAGAGCGGCCAGTTGATCGAGAGCGTGGCGCCCCGGCGTTCGCCGCGTTCGACCTGCCCATTGCGGGCATGGGCGAACCGGTCCAGGAAGGCGTTGGCAGTCGCATAATCCGCCTGGCCGACATTTCCCACCGCACCGGCCATCGACGAAAACAGGATAAAGAAGTCGAGATCCAGATGCTTCGTCGCGTGATCCAGGTGCAGCGTCCCGCTCACCTTGGGAGCCAGGACGGCGCGGAAGTCGTCGGGGCTTTTCTTCAGGATGAAACTGTCCCGGACAATTCCCGCGGCATGCACGATCCCGCTCAGCCGGCCGTAGCCTTCAACGACATCTGCAATACAGGCGTCCACGGCTGATGCATCGGTAACGTCCAGCGTGCGGTAATCAATCCGCGCGCCATCATGCTGGAGCGCCGCAATCGCCGACCGCCGACCGTCATCCAGGCGCGAACGTCCCGACAGGATGACGGTTGCCCGCCTCGCCCGACGCGTGATCTCCTTGGCAACGATCAACCCCAGCGCACCGGCGCCGCCGGTGATCAGGTATACCCCGTCATCCTTCCACAGCCCGGCGCGGCCAGGGGCCTCCGGGATCTGCAGCCGGCGCAGGCGCCTAGCCTGGCGGGCACCCTGGACATAGCGGACTTCCTCGTCGCGATCCGATGTCGCCCCGAGGGCCATGCCGGCCAGCTCGGCAACCGTCGCGTGGCCATCAACGCAAATGACCTGGCCTGCAAAATTCCGGTTTTCGTGGCGGGCGCTACGCAACAAGGCACTCAATGCTGCCGTGACCTCACTGTCGCGCGAATCCAGGAGAACCTGCACGAGCACCGGGGCGGCGGGCTTGCTGGCCAGGATGGATCGCACCCGACTGAATACGTGCTCCGCCTGGACGACGAACTGATCCGCGGCGCGCAGGACGTCGTCGCCCTGCTCCGGCAGCATTTCCCACTGGATCGCCGCATACTGCTGTGCCAGCGCGGGGAGCGAGTCCTTGTAGGAATTGTCCAGAATTACCCAATGTCCTTTCGCGATGACGGAAGACGCCGGGGTGCCGGCTGGTGTTGCGCGCTCCCATCGGGGAGCCAGCAATTCAACCGGACGGGCCTGTGCTTCGGACAGAGGCGTGACATCGGGTGCCTGCAATGCCTGGTCGCGGTTTGACAACGTCCTCGCAGCCAATCCTGTCAGCCGCACCAGGACATCACCCCCGTCGTCGCAGACGTCGATATCCAGCTTTCGCACCCCTGTCCTTCCGACGTCACTGCTCGACGATGATGGCCGGACATAGGCCCAACCGGATTCGCCGGTAGACCCGAACACTTCCACCGTGTCAACGGCAAACGGTACCGCGGGATCCATCGCGCCAGGATCGCCCCCTTGGCGCGCAACTCGGCCAGCGACAGACCGATGCAGGCCTGCAGTGCGCTGTCCAGAAAGTCAGGAGACAGCCCGCACTGTGCCGCATCAGCGCAGTGTTGCTGCGCCAGCCGCAGCCGTGCCAGCACATAGGCCTTGCCGGCGGGATCACTGCCAACGTGGACGTTCCGGAGCGATCGGTAGGCCGGTCCGTAGGCCAGTCCCATCGATTCGAACGCCGCGTAGCATTCGTCGACGTCCACTGCAACGTCACATCGGCGTCGCAACTCGTCGACGTTGCGGGTTTCGCAATGAACGCGCGGCTGATAGGAAACGGAACCTTGCGCAAATACCGGCAGATTCGAAAGGCCGGCCGATGCGTCCCCCGTGGCATACACGCTGAAGTCGGCAACGCCGCTGGAATCCACGGACAGCTCAATACAGATGTCGCGCCGCTTCGCCAGCACGAGCGGGCGCGTCCACACGACGTTCCTCAGAACGAGCGTGGAGCTGGCCACGTCGACGGTGAGCGCCGCGAGTCGCGACCAGGCCGCACGCGCCATCTCCAGATAGGCGACTCCCGGCAGCACCGGGTTGCCGTTCAGGACATGGCCGGCAACCAGCGGATCGTCGTGGCTGAGCGAGGACGTGAACCGCAGTGCGCTGGGGGTCGATGCATGGCGGTGCAACAGCGGATGCAGGCGATCTGACTCGGCCTGCCTGGAACCCGACAGCTCCTGCAGCAGATGCAGTACGTCGGCTTCGGCGACGGCGTTGCTGCCGACGTCCTTCAAAAGGTACTCAATAAACTTGATCACGACGTGAGATTCCGCCCCTGCATCTTGCGGGGTTTTGTCAAATGCTCAATCCCGGGCGCGTCCATCGAGAGGCCACGGGGACTATCTTTACGGCAACGCCCGCCCGCACCGGGTGACGGCAACGGCAGGCACAGCAACCCCGGCAGGACCGGACCCGCGCGCCATCCCTGCCAATACAGTGGCGCCTTACTGGACACGTGATGCCCCGATATCTCCCTGGCGACGCGTGAATCGCACGCGCAACGTCGTCTTCGGCTTCAGTGCGATATCGACGACGGGTTCGGGCAGTACAGCGCCCGGTTCCAGGCTCAGGTCGAAATTCCGCACGATGTGGGCGGCAATCAGGGCCATCTCCATGCTGGCGAAGTGCTGGCCGAGGCAGAAATGCGGTCCGGCGCCAAAGGGTAGATACGCGCTGCGGGGGATTTCCGGAGCGCCGGGCATGAAACGCCCGGGCCGAAATTCGCCGGGTTCCGCGAAGGATCTGTGGTCGTGATGCAGCTGCCAGATCGGAACTATGGCCAGCGTGCCCTTTGGAACAGGTGTTTCGCCAATCACGACGTCGCGAAGCGCTACACGGGTAATGAGCGCCGTGGAAGGTGGATAAAGGCGCATGGCCTCCTTGATCGTCGCATTCAGATACGGCAGGCGGGCGACCGCCTCCATCGACGACGGGGTCACGCCCTCGCTGCACATCTCGGCGCGCAGCTGATCGACAACCGATGGATACTTCGCCATGAGGCCAATCCACCAGGTCAGTGCCGAGGATGCCGTATCAAAGCCTGCGCTGAAGAGCAGGAAGCAATTGTCGTGGATCTCCTGCGAGGAGAGCGTCGCACTGCCCGTCGTCGGGTTGTCGTCGCGCGCTGCCAGCATCATGTCGAGCACGTCCTGACCTGCCGCGTCTGCACTCCGGGGTGCACGGGTTCGCGCATCCACCTGTGACGCGATCAGCGAATGGATGACCTGCCGGGATTTCAGCTTTGCGGCACGCCCCGGGTAAGGAAGCCACTTTGGCGGGATGAAGGGCCAGAACACTTCGCGCATGCTTTGCCGTGTCAGCGTGCGGATCGCCGTTGAAATCCGGCTTGTCTCCTCGCGCGTCGTGACATGCGAGAACAATGTACGCAGGATGACGTCCATGGTGACGCGGGTCGTCAGGAAGTCGACATCAACCACCGCGCTCTGGCCGATCAGCGCCGGCAGTTCCTCCCGGACGCTGTCGTTGATCGCGGCATCCATCAGTTCCACATAGCCGGCGACGCGCTTCGGCGAGAAGCCCGGAGCCAGGATGCGACGCTGGCGCTCCCAGTCCTGCCCCTCGGACGTCAGCACGTTCCTTCCCTGAAACGACTCCAGGATCCGCAGAAGCCGCGTTTCCCGGGCAAAGTCCGCGTGATGGCCGACCAGGATCTGACGGACGGCCTCCGGATCGAAGAAGTAGTAGATGCGGCGAAAAAGAATGGTGAGTCGCGCAACGTCGCCGAAGCAGCCATGGAGTCGACCGGCTGCACCGAGCGGATCCTTCTGAATGTCGGCAAGCAGCGACAGGCCCATCGGGCCCGATCGGATTGCTGAAACGCCGGCAGTCGGCTTGGTGGTCATTGATCGTGCTCCGGAAGCGCGTGAACGTCCATTCCTTGGCGCAGGGCTCGTCGCGATGCACCTGAGCGCGCAGGTGCTCGTCCAGGCTTGCCCCTAGATCCCTCGAATCGTCGAGCAAGCGGCCTGCACCACCGACTCGGCAGTGCCTGGTGCGTGCCGGAGCGAATCCGTCGCTCCGAAGCGCTGTCCCGCGCGGCCGGCCTCAGCCGGTCACTCCAAATTCTTGGGTTAAAGGCGCCTAGACCTTGCGCGCCAGGTGATGGAGGTAGCGGGTGAAGCGGACCGGCTGCAGCGATCCCGAACGCTTCAGCATGCGCACAAACATCGACTGCATGAGGCGCTCCCACCGGGTGTACTGGTGGCCGGCGAAGTCCGCGCCAAAGTTGGCCAGAGCCAGCGATCCCGAGAGCATCCGCAGCAGCATCGGCGTATCACGCTGCTGTTTCGCCAGCGCTCTGCGTAGAAAACTGCCGGGGCGCATGCGGGCACGAATCGCCTCTTTCACCCGGTCTGTGATGTCCGTCTCGGCAAGCCATTCGAGGCCGCTTTCCGGCTTGAGCGCCACAAACTGCCGGTATCTGTCGTCGGTGAAGAGGTCGACATGGGAGAAGTACCCGCCGGGCCGCAGCACGCGCGCGACTTCCTTGAGAAACCGCGACAGGTCGGGATAGGTGTGCGAGCTTTCGATATTGACCACGATGTCCAGCTCGCCGTCGTCGAACGGCAACTCCTCGGCGTCACCGCAGACGAACAGCAGCCCCGGTCGCGACAGGCGCGCATTGGCGCGATCGATGGCGTTCCGACACAGATCCAGGCCGACGGCGTTCTGGAAGCCGAACACGCGCGACGCGAAGTTCAGTCCCTCGCCGAAGCCACATCCCACATCCAGCACACGCTTGTCGGACAGATCGTCAAGCCCGATCGCGTTGAGCGCGAAGCAATAGAGCTGCTCGGAAAAGCCGTCGCTCGACACCGCGTCGTAGAGGGGAACTGACTTTTTGATCCGCGCGTCAACGGCCGCATCACTGCAGCCCCAGTTCCACACCATGCCATCGTGCAGATTCCTGCTACCGAAGTCGTACAGCGCCTTGATGGCTTCTTTGCACGCCTGCTTTGCCTCGTCGGAGGCCACGGCGTGGCCGCTGTTGATCAAGAAAATGCTGTGCCAAAACTTGTGGATATCGTCTGCTGCCAGAGCCCCTGACTTCTTCATTTCAACAGCACCCCGCCCCATCGAGAAATCGCCAAACACCCCCACGCGCCGGCGCACCGACCGCAGGCATGCATCCTGTAGATGATACCTTGCCCCACCCCTGGCGGTCGCCTGCCGCCCCTGCTTTCCCGGCATTCCCGGGTCGGTACCGGAGCGGCAGCGCGCCGCCACGGCGCCCGGATGGTACGTGCATCAACCGAACATCAGCTTGCTCACTTCCGCTGCCGCCGAGGAAATATCTGCCTGATCGCTCGCGACTTTTCGCAGCACGGACCGGACTGCCCCCTCGTCGAACACCGTATTTGCGGCAGCGCCGGCACCATCCGCCGCGGGTTCCGCCAGCGGAACGCCGTTTAGGGTAGCGTTTTGGGTCTGGCCGGTCTGGGCGAACCAGTACTTGTCGCGTGTGAACGGGTAGGTGGGTAGCCCCATCCGGCGCGGAATCACCGTCTGATAGGTGGACCGGGTGCCGTACAGGCGGGACCAATCCAGACTCAGCCCCTTCGTCCAGAGTTCCAGCACCTTTCCGAACTTGCCCTTCTCGATCCAACGGTCGACCAGGCCATCAGCATCCGGATCGTTGTGGAGCCCCGCCAGCGCCTCGCGGTGCTTGCGCACCTCGCCCCGGTAACACTCCTCGACAGCGGCGTCGTCGGCCAGGTACTGCTGCAGCTTGCCGCGCAGCTCGGCCAGGGTCGTCACCAGCAGGCCCAGGCGGTGGTCCATCGCTTCGCGGCCCACCTGCAGCGTGTAGGCCAGGCTGGCCAGCGAGGCGTCCTCCAGCGTCGCCGTGTGTGCCAGCAGTTGCTGCACGCGTTCGCGCAGCCGGTCATCGGTGCGTGCCGACACCACGATCAGCGCCGGCCGATCCGGCGTGAACCCCAAGGCCGGCGGTTCCGTCGGCGCGACGTACTCTTCGAGGATCAGGTGCGCATTCGATCCACCCGCCCCGAACGACGAGATGCCGGCACGACGCGGCTGTTCCTGCAGCTGCCCATTCACCTCCAGCTGCGGTCGGTTCCAGGCCTGCAGCGTGCGCTGCACGCGGAACGGTGTCTGCTCGAACGGGATATTCGGATTCAGCGCCTCCGCATGCAGTGACGGCACCAGCTGGCCGTGCTTCATCTGCAGCAGTACCTTGGCCAGCGCGGCGATACCCGCGGCGCTTTCCAGGTGGCCGATGTTCGACTTCGCCGACCCGATCGCGCAGTACTGGCGCTCTTCCGTGTGCGCCGCATAGGCCTGGGTCAGGCCCGCAATCTCGATGGGATCGCCCAGCGACGTGCCCGTACCGTGCGCTTCGACATAGCTGATCGTCCGCGCATCCACGCCGGCCTTGCGCAACGTTTCCGCGATCAACTGGGTCTGTGCCTGTGGATTGGGCACCGTGTAGCCGTTGGTCTTGCCGCCGTGATTGATGCTCGTGCCGCGGATCACGCCATAAATCCGGTCACCGGCTTCGATCGCCTGCGCCAGCGGCTTGAGCAGCACCGCACCGACGCCTTCGCCCGGTACGTAGCCGTCGCCGCCCCGGCCGAAGCTCTCGCAGCGCCCCGTGCTCGAGGCGAACTGCCCCTGCGCCAGGATCAGGTACTTGTTCGGGTGCACCGAGACGTTCACGCCACCGGCCAGTGCCGCTTCGCATTCCCCGTTCTGCAGGCTCTGGCAGGCCAGGTGCAGCGCCGTCAGCGAGCTGGAGCACATCGTGTCCACTGCCAGGCTAGGGCCGTGGAAGTTCAGGCAATACGACACCCGGTTGGCAATCGACGAGGCATTGCCGCCCAGTGCAAAGCCCTCTCCCGCCGCCTGCGCCTGTGCGCCGTACAGCTGGTATTCCTCGTACATCACACCGACGAACACGCCGACGCGCGCTCCCTGCGGCTGTCCACCGCGCAGGCGCTCGCGTGTGTAGCCCGCATCTTCCAGCGTCGCGTAGGCACACTGCAGGAACAACCGCTCCTGCGGATCCATGAACTCCGCTTCCCGCGGCGCGATATTGAAGAACAGCGGATCGAATTCATCGACACCATCGATGAAGCCGCCCCACTTGCTGTAGGTCTTGCCCGGCACACCCTTCTGCGGATCGAAGTACGGGCGATGATCCCACCGTTCCGGCGGAATCTCGGTCACGCAGTCCCGGCCCTGGCTCAGGTTCGTCCAGTATTCCTCGACCGTTGCCGCCTGCGGATAGCGACCGCTCTGCCCCACGATGGCGATGGCCATGCCTTCGGTTTGGGGCATCGACAGTGGTTCAACCGCGCGTGTCCGCACCGGCCGAGCCTCGCGGGCGCGGGGCATCGGCTCACTGACCGACACCGCCGGTGTTGCGGCCACCGCACGCGTACGCGGCCGCAACTGCGCCACCAGCGTCTCCCGGTGCCGCTCCAGGAAGTAGTCCGTCAACGCCGCCACGCTCTGGTATTCGAACAACAACGTCTTGGACAGCGGACCAAACACCGCTTCCAGTTCGTCCACCAGCTTCAGCGCCAGGATCGAGTCGATCCCGTAGCGCTCCAGGCCCTCGTCCGGCGCCATCCGATCCGGCGACAGCTTCAGCGTTGCCGCCAGGCGGCGCGTCACATAGCGCACGGCCTGGTCACGCAGGGCCTCCGTGTCATTCCAACCCGCGTCGACCGTACGTTCCGTATCTGCCGCCGCCGGACCAGCATAGTTTTTACCATTTGCCGCAATTGACGCCGTTGCCGCATCCGCGGACCAGCCACGCCCCACCACCACGCCCACATGCGATTCACCGCTGTTCCACGCCGCATACAGCGCCGCAAGGCCCGCCGCGTTCTCCAGCGACTCCAGCCCCTCGCGCGCCATCCACGCCAGCGTCGCCGCTTCCGCCTGCATACCGCCCGAGCGCCACAGCGGCCAGCTCACCGACAGCGTCCGACCATGCGCTTCACCACGCATCACCCGCGCCTGGCGATCCTGCGCATAGCCGTCCAGATAGGCGTTCGCCAAGGCATAGTCGGCCTGGCCCACATTCCCCACCTGGCCCGACATCGACGAGAACAACACGAAGCAATCCAGCGCCAGGCCGGCCACCGCCCGGTCCAGGTTCACCACGCCGTTCACCTTCGGCGCCAGCACCGCCTGCAGCTCGGCCGCGGTCTTGTTCCGCACGAAGCTGTCGCGCAGCACCCCGGCCGCGTGCACCACGCCGTCCAGGCGGCCGTGCTCGGCGACGATCGCCCCGACGCAGGACTGCACCGCGCCCGCATCGCTCACATCCACGCGGCGGTAATCGATCCGACGCCCCTCGCCCTGCCAGGCCGCCAGCCGTTCCGCCCGCTGTGCATCGAGCGCACTGCGACCCAGCAACACCACGCGCGCGCCCGGCGCACGACGGGTGATCTCCTCGGCCAGCAGCAGCCCCAGGCCACCACCGCCACCACTCACCAGGTACACACCGTCCGCCTTCCACGGCAGCGACACAGTGCCCTCTGCGGTGGGCAACTCTTCCAGCACACACACCCGGCGCTCGCCGGCCACGTAGCGGATCTCCGCATCGCGGCGCACTGTCCGGTTCTCCGCCACCGCCCGCTCTATCGCCGCGACATCCGCCGTGGCCGGCAGGCCGATGACCTGGCCCACCACATCCGGGTTCTCGCGCTGCACGCTCTTGAGCAGGCCACTGAGCGCGAACGCCGCTTCGCTGCCCTGCGCGACCAGTACCTGCAGCAGCGCCTCGCGCGGGTGCTCGCGCAGCAGCTGCTGCACCTGCGACAACACCTGTTCTCCCCAGGCGTTCACCCGCGCCGCCGCGTCCGGCACGTCCGCCAACACGCTCCAGCGCACCTGTGGGTCGCGCTGGGCCAGTGCGGCGACATGGCCGGCGTAGGCCGGATCCACAATGACACCCTGCACACCGCCGGTGGCACCCGTGCCGATGGCTGCCGGCTGCGCCTGCCAGCGCCGCGCCAGCAGCAGCGTCCGCGCCGGCACCGCCGGCTCCAGGCGCCGCAGTACCAATCCCGTCAGCTGCACACACACACGGCCGGACGCATCGCAGATCACCGCATCGAGCTTCTGCACGCGGCTGCCGGTTGGTGTCATATCCCGGACCTGCACCCATGCTTCGGCCGGAATCGCCGCGTGCACTTCCAGCCGATCCAGTGCAAACGGCAGTGCCGCACCGGTACCGTCCTGGTTCCACAGCGCCACCGAGGCCTGCAGCGCACTGTCGAGCAGGCCCGGATGCAGCACATACGCATCGGCTGTTGCAGCCACGCTCACCGGCAGGCGCACCTGCGCCAGCACGCCGTTCGCGCCGCGGCCAACCCAGCGCAGGCCCTGGTGCGCCGGACCGTAATCCAGGCCCATCGCGCGGAACCTCGCATAGCACGCTTCCGGGTCCAGCACGTCGACACAACCCGCACGCAGGCTCGCCAGGTCCAGCTGCTCCGACACACGCGATGGCTCCTGCCACGACGCACGGCCCTGCGCGTGCAGGCCCGACTCGCTGTCGCCGCAGAACACCACGAACTCCGCTTCGTCCGTACCGGCCGGATACACCTCCAGCTGCACCTCGCAGCGCTCCGACACGCGCAACGGGCGCGTCCAGACCACGTCCCTGAGCACGTTCACACGCCGGCCGGCACTGTGTTCCACCGCCACCCGCGCCATCTCGAGGTAACAAACCCCCGGCAGCACCGGTGATCCCTGCACGCGATGATCCCGCAGGAAGAACTCCACACCGGTGAAATCCGTGCTGAACCGCTGCGCCTGCAGATCCGAGCTGTTCCGGTGCACCAGCGGGTGCAGGTGCGACGTGGCGCCCGCCTCCGCGGCGAACCCTTCCTCCGCCTGCACCCAGTAGCGCTCGCGCGCAAACGGGTACGTCGGCAGCGATATCCGGCGCGGACGCTGCGCCGAACCGGCATACAGCACCTCCCAGTCGAACGACAAGCCCCGCACCCACAGGTCCAGCAGCTTGGTGTACTTGCCCTTCGCCACCCAGCCTTCCACGGTCGAGCGCAGATCATCGTCCGCGTCAAACAGCGACGCCGCATCCCGGCCCTTCTTCACTTCACCCGCGTAGCAACCGGCAATATCACCTTCGCCAGCCAGATACCGCGTCAGCTTCTCGCGCAGCTCGGCCAGCGTCGTCACCAGCAGACCCAGCCGGTGGTTCATCGCCTCACGGCCCACCTGCAGCGTGTACGCCACGTCGCGTAGCGCGACGTCGTCCTCCAGGGCCGACAGCAGCTGCGCGGCCTGGGTCGCCAACTGCTCCCTGCTCTTCGCCGACAGGACGACAAGGGCCGGCTCGCCCGACTGTAGTGGCAACACGGAACGCGGCCTGCGATCGCAAGCGCGTTGTTCAACAACGGCATGCGCATTGGTGCCGCTGAAACCAAACGAGCTGATGGCAGCCAGCCGCGAGCCATCCGCGTGCTCGGGCCAGGGCTTGAGCCGGGTATTCACATAGACCGGACTGGCAGAGAAGTCGATGTGTTCATTCGCCGCTTGCCAGTTGATGCTGGGGGGCATCTGCCCCTTCTGCATGCTCAGGCATACCTTGATCAGACTCAGCACGCCCGCCGCGGCGGCGGTATGTCCGATATTGGCTTTCAGGGACCCGATGCCACAGAACTGCTTCTTGCCGGTAAACGCCGAAAACGACTGCGTCAGCGCATGCGCTTCTACCGGGTCCCCCAGCCTGGTTGCGGTACCGTGCGTCTCAATGTACTGGATAGCTTCGACGTTGATGCCATGCTTCCGGTACACCGTGGTTTCCAGATCCGCCTGTGCCATGAAACTCGGCACGGTGATGCCCGACGTGCGGCCGTCCTGATTGGTTCCGCTACCTCGAATCACGCAGTAAATGTGATCGTTGTCGCGCTCCGCATCCGCCACCCGCTTGAGCACCACCACGCCGACACCATCGCCGACGACGATGCCGTTCGCCTCCTTGTCGAATGGACGGCAGCGACCGGTTGGCGAGAGCATCCCCGCGTTGTACATCGACACGAAGGACCCCGGATGATTGAACACGGACACGCCGCCGGCCAAGGCAACATCGATATCGCGCGATTTCAACTTCTGGCACGCCAGGTCAACCGCCACGAGCGACGACGAGCATGCGGTGTTCACCGCAAGCGATGGCCCCTTGAGATCAAGGAAGTACGACAGCCGTGCCGCGAGGATGCTGTTGTCCTGGCCCAGCATCGAAAAGTGCGAGCAGTCACGATGCATCGGCGCGGACTGCATGGCGCCCATGATGACGCCAACCTGGCGACCTGCGAACGACCCCGGTGCATACCCGGCATCTTCAATCGCGTGATAGCACTCTTCCAGCGCAAGGCGCTGCGCAACATCCATCACCTGGGCTTCAATCGGCGAGATGTCGAAGAACGCAGCATCGAAGCATTCCGCATCCACCAGGGCACCGCGGCAGATACGGGCCTCTACGGCGTTACTCCTGAACACTTCCAGCCACGACGGCTCATGAATTTCGCTGATGCAATCCTTCGCGTTCGCCACGACAGACCAGAACTCGCGCTGATCGCCGGCCCCCGCGCAACGGCACGACAAGCCGACGATCGCGATAGCGTCGCCATCGCGGACGGACGGCGCCGCACCCCGGTCAGCCGGCGACACGTCCGGCTCCCGGCGAAAGACCGTCGGCACGGTCACAGGCTCCTCGCGCAGCACCGCAGCGGGCGCTGAAGCGCCAGACAGCGTTATCCCGGGCCTGCTCTCGACATAACGTGCCAACGCCTCGATCGTGCCGAACTCAAACATCACGCTCGTCGGCAGGCGCAGGTCGAAGCGGGCGTTGATCGCTTCCAGCAGCTCCACGGCATTGATCGAATCGATCCCGAGCTCCTGGAAGCTCGTCTTTCCGGAGAAGTCATCCCTGCGCAATTGCAGGACGCTACAGGCGATGGATTCGAGCTCATGCTGCACGGCTACGCCGGATTCCTGCCGGTCCGGGGATCTGTACGATGGATCAACCGCCGCTGCGGTAACGATGGGTGCACTTGTCCTACGTTGGCTTTCCACGTAACGGGCCAACGCCTCGATCGTGCCGAACTCGAACATGACGCTCGTCGGCAGGCACAGGTCGAAGCGGGTGTTGATCGCTTCCAGCAGCTCCACGGCGTTGATCGAATCGATCCCGAGTTCCTGGAAGCGGGTTTTCCCGGAGAAGTCATCCATTCGCAACCGCAGGACGCTGCAGACGATACGCTGGAGCTCCTGTTGCACGTCCGTGCCGACGCTCTGACTCTCCGCACGCTCCTGCGGCGAACGGACCGAGGGCTGGCTGCGCTCGTGTCCGGAAGATCCGGACCTCGCAGAGATTCCGAGGAGGCGTTCAGCGGCGCTTTCCTCGCCGGCGATGACCACGTGCTGCGTGCGGGCTTGCGCCAGCAGGCGCTCCAGCAGATCGAGTCCTTCTTCGATGCCAAGGGCGCGCTGTCCGGTGGTCTGGAGATAGCGATCCAGGAACTCCCCGGCACGGTGCCTCATCCCGCCTGCATCCCATACGGGCCAGTGCACGACGACGGTCCGGATGCCGTCCGGCTGAGCAGACAGCCAGTTACCAAAGGCCGACTGGAAGCGGTTCGCCACCGCGTAGTCGCAGGATCCGAAGTCGCCCAGAATCGCCGCCGTAGACGAGTACAAACAGATGAAGTCCGGCGGCTCGTGGCGCAGTGCTTCCGCCAGTGCCAGCGTGCCGCGCCCCTTCGCTGCAAGCACGGCATTAAACTGTGCGGCATCGCTGGCCAGCAGGCCGACGGGGTTTTCGACACCGGCCGTATGAAACACTCCGGCCAGGCGGCCGAACTCCGCGACGATCGCCTGCGCAGCGTCCCGGGTGGCGCCGGAATCACTGACGTCCAGGACGCGATAGTGAACTCGCGCACCCAGCTCCTGCAGCAGTCGTAGCTTTTCATGCGCCTTCGCGTCCGGCACCGAACGACCGGAAAGAACGAGCGTGACATTTCCCAGACGGGCGAGACGCCGGGCGAGCGGAAACCCCAGTCCACCCAGACCGCCAATCACCCAGTAGACGCCGTCCCGTTTGAACGCATGGAACGACTGATCGAGCGCCACTCGGCGGGCGCGCAGCACGTGCCGCTCCCCATTCCGGTAGTCCGCACTCTCGATGCGCTGCGCCTGTAGCTCCGCGTGCAGCCGGCGAGCCCATGCCGCCATATCGACCGATTGACCGGAATGCGTCACGGACTCGGTGACCACGGCGACGCGAGTCCGCGGCAATGTCTGGCTGATGGAACGCTCGAAGCCGATCCACGAGTGCGCATGGCAGGCGGCGATTCCCTCCGCGGGTTCCGCCGCAAGCAGTACCGCGCTGCAGCTTTGCTTCTGCGTCGCGATGGCCTGCAGTATGTGCAAGATGATCGAACCGTCTTCGACAAGCTGGGTTCGCTGCAACGCCCACAGGTAGAGGACCGCATCGATCGGGCCATGCTGCTGCGCAATACGCGCGAAGACGGACGTCAGGCTATCCCGGCTCGTGTCCGCGACCCAGTGACAGGCCGGGCCTGTATTGGTCAGCGGCGTCGCTCCCAGTGAGATGAAAACGACCTGCGTGGCCGGTGCAGCGAACTGCAGCGATCGCCGGACGGAATCCTGGTGATGAGGGCCGTCCAGGAAGCACACGACGGTGCGCAGTTCCCGCGTGAAACCGGGAACGAGAGGCACTGGCGTCCACGTTTCTTCAAATGTCCCCAGATCCTGCCGCACCGCATCGGGCGCTGCGGGCGCATCAGACGGAAGTGACCGGGCGCCCACCGGTGCAAGCCTGGTTGCCGTGTCATCGGCGCGCATCAGGTGCGTGCGTATGCCGGACTGTTTCATCTGATCGAGCGCGACCGGGTACGGAATCCTTGTTTCCCAGGCGGACTGGTTACGCGCCAGGCATTCCTCGCGCGTGAGCCCCACTGTCTTCCGGATCTTGAACAGGCAGTAGCTGATCCACCGTCTCTCCAGGGCAATAGACTGGTTTGCGTAAACGCGGAACTGGTCACGCACGACCTCGGGCATGCCAACGGTGTTGGCTTCGAAATTCGGATCGTGTGTGTAATTGGCAATCTGTGGAGAAACGTCGATGACCTCGTCGAAGACCAGGCCATGGGTCGCCAGGATGTCCATGAAATCGCGAATGG
Organism: Tahibacter amnicola; assembly: GCF_025398735.1. Classification (NCBI taxonomy): domain Bacteria; kingdom Pseudomonadati; phylum Pseudomonadota; class Gammaproteobacteria; order Lysobacterales; family Rhodanobacteraceae; genus Tahibacter; species Tahibacter amnicola. The sequence goes on along the minus strand of NZ_CP104694.1, from coordinate 3,484,325 downwards.
TCGGAATACTGACCTCAACGCTCTTGTCCTGGATCGCACCCCGCAGGTTGACGACGAAATCGGCCATCAACAGCCGGCCGCCCGGCTGGAGCGCCGCAGCGATGTTCTGGAACAGGGCGTGCTTTTCGTGGATGTGGCACGTCACCTCGACACCGATGGCGAGGTCGTACTTCTCGGGGAATGCGTCCCTGGTGCTGTCCTTGTTGAAAATCCGGACCCGCTCCGACTGGCCGAGCGCGGCAATTCGCTTGTTTCCGAGGATCGCCTGTTCCCTGGTGATGGTGAAACCGTCAGCCCGCAGGTGATCGTAATAGCCCGCCAGCTGGATCAGGTCGGTGCCGTGTCCGCAGCCGATGTCGAGCACGCGCCGGATCTGCGCGAAAGGCTCCTTGTAGAAGAGCACGCTGCGCATCTGGCGCTGCCGCTCCTTCAGGTACGCCACTTCCTGCGGAAAACGGTCAGGTTGCAGCAGCACCTGTGTCATCGAAAACGACGGAATTCGTTCCTCGAACGGACAGAACGTCAGGAATTCCTCGTCAAAGCGCTCGTCAAACGTTTCCGCGACCGAGGCATAAAACTCGGCGGCCTTGTTCGGTTCGTTGATGACGGCATCCGTGCCGGCAGGCAGTTCTCCCCAGCAGCGCCGCTTTTCGAAGGGATAGGTTGGCAGGCTCACGCGGGCAAACGCGTCCGCGGAGAACAGACTGGCATATTCCAGATCACAGCCGGTCGCATAGAACCGGGCGAGTTTGTTCAAGCCGGCGCGGTAGTCAGCGGCGGCGCGATGGACGCAATCAGACAGGCAACGGACTCCTTCCTCTCTGGCGATACCCTGGTCCTGGCCAGCGTCCACCTCCGCCGCGTAGAGGCCCGTTCCGGTACCGGTTGCCAACCACTCCCGCAATGCCGTCGCAGCTTCGCTAAAGGTCCGGGCGACGCAGGCGAGCCGATGACTGAAGTGCTTGCGCCCTGTCATCAGCGTGTACGCCACATTGCCGCACTCGGCGCCCGGCTCGCTTTCAAAGAATCCAAGGTATTTTTCGGCGAGCTCACGCAGCTGCGCGCCGGTGCGCGCGGACAGCGCCAGCAAATACGCCGGATGCGCCGCCGTCGCCAGGGCGCGCGCCGGAGCTTCCTCGATCACCAGGTGGGCATTCGTTCCGCTGAAGCCGAACGAGCTGACCAACCCGGCCCGCGGAACACCTGGCTTCGCCGGCCAGTCGCGCAGATCGGCATTGACGTAGAACGGGCTGCTGACCAGATCGATGTGGGCATTCGCGGTGCGGAAATGCGGCGACGGTGGGATCTGCGAATGTTTGAGCGACAGCAGCACCTTGTGGACGCCGGCGATACCCGCCGCCGTAATCGCATGACCGATGTTCGCCTTGATCGACCCGAGCGCACAGAACTGCTGCCGGGAAGTGGCTGCACGGAATGCGTTGGTCAGCGCCCGCCATTCAATCGGGTCACCCAGCTTCGTGCCGGTTCCGTGCGCCTCGGCCATCCCGATGTTGTCCGGGTTGATGCCGAATTCCGTGTAGACAGCGGTCTCGAGTCGTTCCTGCGAAAGCGAGCTGGGGGCTGTAATGCCGTTCGTCGTACCATCCTGGTTGATACCGCTGCCGCGAACGACACCATAGATGTTGTCACGATCGGCGAGCGCGTCACTCAGTCGCTTCAGTACGACCACGCCAACGCCTTCGCCGGGCACGAAGCCATCTGCGCGGTCGTCAAATGCATGGCAGCGTCCTTGCGGCGACAACATGCCGGCACGCGCTGCCATCCGGTAGAACCGTGACGTGCATTGCACATACACGCCGCCTGCCAGGGCGAGTTCCGTTTCGCCGCGCCATAGCCCCTGGCAGGCCAGGTGCACGGCAACCAGCGAGCTCGAACAGGCCGTATCGACCGCGATGGCCGGGCCTTGCAGGTTGAGGTGATAGGAAATGCGCGCGGGAATGACCGAGCTGGAATTCCCCCAGAATGCGTGCGCCGGAACCTCGTCGTCGAAAAGTTCCAGGTAGTCGCCTGTACCGCATCCGACATACACGCCGCAGCGCGTGCCCTCGACGGCGGTACCGGCATAGCCGGCGTCCTCCAGGGCCTTCCAGGCCTCCTGCAGAAGCAGGCGCTGCTGCGGGTCCATGTAGGCTGCTTCCGCTCCGGAAATACCGAAGAAAACGGGATCGAACTGGTCGATGCCATCAAGAAATCCGCCGCGGCGGCAGACGTTCTGCCGGTCCTGCGGGAGGTCCCAGCGGGTAATGTCCCCGGTCAGCTCACGCCCACTGGCCAGATGTTGCCAGAGCTCATCGAGCGTTCCCGACTGCGGATAGCGTCCGCTCATGCCGATGATCGCGATCGGTTCCGGTACGTCCACATCCGTCGGTACCGGTTCGCTCGAAACGGCCTTCGGGACAGGCGCTTGTTCCGCAACACGCGGGACGCGCTGCCGAAGGGCGACTGACGGCATTTCGGCTCGTCCAGCCACATCGTTGCGCGGAACATCGCGGTCCGCGGCGCTGGATACTGCCGGGGCAATGCGCACCTCGGGACGGTGTTCAGCGACGATGTGGGAAACGAGCGTATTGATGGTGGGATAGTCGAAGAGCGTCGTCGTCTGCAAGCGGATGGACAGCGCCTTGTTGATGGCATCCACCGTGCGCACGCCGCTGATGGAGTCCAGTCCGTAGTCCGCGAACGACTCATCCGCATCGAAATCGTTCGTATCGACGCTGAGCGCGTCCGAAAGCTGCTGGATGACGGTGCTTCGAACGTGCGCGCTGATATCTCCCGAGGCTGCACCCGGACCAGGCGTGGGAACAGCGCGTTCAGGCCGGTCATTCAATGCGCCGGCATCGGATCGACGCGCGCGCGAAATCGGTGACGCCGATACGCGTCCCGCGCGTCCTTGCCGTACCTGTCCGTCGCTCTCGGCGAGAATGATGTGTTGTCCGTGCGCGCCAGAGTGTTCCGTCGGAAACCGGATTTTCGAGTAACCCTCGCTTTCGAGGACCCGTTGCCAGCCCGAGGCGGACAGCGCCGGTGTCCCCGTAATACGCTCGTTCTCATCCTCGTATCGCCACCAGCCTTCGAGCAGCCCGAAGGTCAGGTGAGCGAATAGGCTGTGCGCGGTGATCTCGTTGATCAGCAGCAGCCCGTTGCGTTTCAGCGCGGCTTTCGCATTGCGCACTGTCGTGCGGATGTTGCGCGTCGCATGCAGCACGTTCGCGGCGATCACCACATCGTAGGCGCCGCTCTCGATACCCTGGGCGGCCAGCGGCTGCTCGACGTCGAAGAGGTGGTAAGTCAGGTACGGAACATGGGGCCCGAAGGTCGTCCGCGCGTGATGCAGAAATGCGGGAGAAACGTCGGTGTAGCAGTAATTCCGGATTGATGCCGCGTAGGGACGCAGGCGTTCGAAGACCGCCGCACTCGTTCCGCCCGTGCCTGCGCCGATCTCGAGGATCCGCAGCGTTGCGTCGGCCCGATGCGAAAGCCGCGCCTTCACATACGCAACGAGCGTGGATGCGAGGGCCGCGTTGAAGTAGTCGGCCGTCGGATTATTGCGGTAGAGCCCTTCCACCAGCGCCATCGAGGACTCGGGAAAGATGACGTCCGTCGCCAGCGTCTGGCCGGAGAGGATCGCCGGCAGCGCGCGCAAGGTGGCATCAAGCAGCGTCAGCTGCGCGGTGTGGGCCGGATCGGTCTGCAATGTCGCCTTTGTCGTTTCCCACTCGCGCCAGACGACCGTTTCACCCCGCGTGGCGTGCGTGGCGAATTCGTACCCGCCGTCGACCTCGATGAGAAGGCCATTGAGCACGAGTATCCGGAAACTTTCCGTCATCCACCGCTGGTAGGTCGGCGGCAGTGCGATGTCGCGTTGCCATTTCGCGATGGCCTCGTGCGTGATCCTCGTCGTCGGCGAACCGATCGACAGGCGCAATTGCTCGCGAAGTACCAGCAGTGAAATGGTGTCAATCGTGTGTTTCATTGCTACTGCCTTTCGATCCGGTTTCCGCAGCCACGCTCTGCGCGGCGCTCGGTTTTCAGTTTGTCTGCCGGTCGCGGGCCGGTAGTGAGCCAAACCCGCGACCTGAGGCGTTCAGGAGGTGCGATATCGGTACTAGGGTTCGGCGAATTCAAAGGGATCGTCGACGGCGCTGAGGTCTAGCTGGTCGAGCATCGCCGGCACTTCTTCGGAATGCACGACGAGGGCTTCCTGGCCTACTCCGAGTGCTGCCGCACGGTCTTTGCTCAGCTTGACGAGTGCGACCTGGTCCAGTTGCCCGGCGAGCAGCCCCTCGAGTGCCTGCATGCCTTCCGCAGGCTCGATCGAACCCACGCCCTGCTGCGCCATCCGGGCCCGGTAGTCATCGGTGGCCACTACGCCCACGCTGCCCCAGTAACCCCAGTTCATCGTCTTGACCGCACACGACCAGCGCTGTCCCAGCTGCCGGGCAAAGGCATCCTTGAACGTGCAGCCGGCAGCGTAGTTGCTCTGGCCCGGCAGCTTGGAAAGGCTTTGCAGCGACGAGAAGAACAGCACGAAATCCAGTGGTTCCTCCGCGAACACCTGGGCCAGGCGCACGCTGACGTCGACCTTGGCCCGCAGGCTTTGCCGGAAGCGCGCCTCGTCCATCTGCAGGAGGCTCTGGTCCAGCAGCGCGATCGCCGCATGGACCACACCATGGATCTGCCCGTAGCGTCGCTTGATGGTCTCGTAGGCAGCCTGCAGCGAAACACGATCGGCCGCATCGGCCTGCAGGTACTGCGGCGCCGGGCCGAACGCCGCGAGCCGTTCGATCGTGCGGGCGATCCTTGCGTCCTGTGCGCGCCGGCCGATCCAGATCACCTGGGCGTCGTAGCGACGAATCAGGTGTTCGCTCCACACTTCGCCAATGCCGCCGGCACCGCCGATCACGACATACACACCGCCACGCCGGTACGCACTCGCCGTTGCCGGCGGTTGTTCGCACAGCAACAGCTGCTGCCGATACCACTCGCCGCCGCGGTAGACCCAGGCGTCGCCCTGCGGATCTGCCGGCAGCGACAGCCAGGCGTCCCGATGCAGATCCGCTTCAGTCGATTCCTCTGCCGGCACGTCCACCAGGCGGATCTTCCAGTGCGGGTACTCCTTGGCGAGTGAACCCACCATGCCGTGCACGCTACTGTGCGCCGGGTCGAGACGATCGCCGCGGCGAACCGCCTGCGCCTGCCGCGTCACGATGCTCATCGCCAGCGCCGAGCGTCCGTGGCCCAGCGACAACAGCGCCTTTACCAGCCGGAACAGACCGATCACGCCGACGGACTGGGCCTCGATCAGGTCCTCGTCGGTGCACTGTGGAGCGATCCACACCACATGGTCGATACCACCGAGCGTCGCGATCTGCCCGGCCAGCTCATCGATCGAGGTCGCCGCAGCCATGTTCAGGCAATACACCTGCGCATGACGTGCGCTCCAGGCCTGTTGCTGGCGTGGCGTCGCACCGATCAGCAACACCCGGCACTCGGGCGACGGCCATGGCGCGCCCACCGGCGGCCACTGCGGTTCCCAATGCGGCAGCAAGGTCAGCGCCTCGCGCGGCGATTCGTCCTCATCGGGACGATCGAGGCCAGTGCCAACGGGTGCAGCCTCCAGCACCCGGGCCCGGAAGCCCTGCAAACGCACACATACGGTGCCCGAGGCATCGCAGACATCGATATCGAGCGCCTGCATGCGGCTGCCCGCCACGGTCACGTCGCGGACCTGCACCCATGCTTCGGCCGGAATCGCCGCGTGCACTTCCAGTCGATCCAGTGCAAACGGCAGTGCCGCACCGGTACCGTCCTGGTTCCACAATCCCACCGAGGCCTGCAAGGCACTGTCGAGCAGGCCCGGATGCAACACATACGCATCGGCTGTTGCAGCCACGCTCACCGGCAGGCGCACCTGCGCCAGCACGCCGTTCACGCCGCGGCCAACCCAGCTCAGGCCCTGGTGCGCCGGACCGTAATCCAGGCCCATCGCGCGGAACCTCGCATAGCACGCTTCCGGGTCCAGCACGTCGACACAACCCGCACGCAGGCTCGCCAGGTCCAGCTGCTCCGACACCCGCGATGGCTCCTGCCACGACGCACGGCCCTGCGCATGCAGGCCCGACTCACTGGCGCCGCAGAACACCACGAACTCCGCTTCGTCCGTACCGGCCGGATACACCTCCAGCTGCACCTCGCAGCGCTCCGACACGCGCAACGGGCGCGTCCAGACCACGTCCCTGAGCACGTTCACACGCCGGCCGGCACTGTGTTCCACCGCCACCCGCGCCATCTCGAGGTAACAAACCCCCGGCAACACCGGTGATCCCTGCACGCGATGATCCCGCAGGAAGAACTCCTGGCCCGTGAACTCCGTGCTGAAACGCTGTGCCTGCAGATCCGAGCTGTTCCGGTGCACCAGCGGATGCAGGTGCGGGAACAAACTCGCCTCCTGCACCAACTCCGTCGTCTTCGGCCAGTAGCGTTGCCGCGCAAACGGATAGGTCGGCAACGACAGTGTGCGCGGTCGCACCGGCGCGTCGGCATAGAGCTTCTCCCAGTCGATCGGCAGGCCCTTCACCCACACGTCCAGCAGCTTGTCGTACTTGCCCTTCGTTACCCAGCCTTCCACGGTCGCGCGCAGATCAGCATCGATCGCGAACAGGGCCATGGCCTCGCGGTGCTTGCGCACCTCGCCCCGGTAACACTCCTCGATAGCGGCGTCGTCGGCCAGGTACTGCTGCAGCTTTGCGCGCAGCTCGGCCAGGGTCGTCACCAGCAGGCCCACGCGGTGGTCCATCGCTTCGCGGCCCACCTGCAGCGTGTAGGCCAGGCTGGCCAGCGAGGCGTCCTCCAGCGTCGCCGTGTGTGCCAGCAGTTGCTGCACGCGTTCGCGCAGCCGGTCATCGGTGCGTGCCGACACCACGATCAGCGCCGGCCGATCCGGCGTGAATGGCAAGGCCGGCGGTTCCGCGGGCGCTACGTACTCTTCGAGGATCAGGTGCGCATTCGATCCACCCGCCCCGAACGACGAGATGCCGGCGCGACGCGGCTGTTCCTGCAGCTGCCCATTCACCTCCAGCTGCGGTCGGTTCCAGGCCTGCAGCGTGCGCTGCACGCGGAACGGTGTCTGCTCGAACGGGATATTCGGATTCAGCGCCTCCGCATGCAGTGACGGCACCAGCTGGCCGTGCTTCATCTGCAGCAGCACCTTGGCCAGCGCGGCGATACCCGCGGCGCTTTCCAGGTGACCGATGTTCGACTTCGCCGACCCGATCGCGCAGTACTGGCGCTCTTCCGTGTGCGCCGCATAGGCCTGGGTCAGGCCCGCAATCTCGATGGGATCGCCCAGCGACGTGCCCGTACCGTGCGCTTCGACATAGCTGATCGTCCGCGCATCCACGCCGGCCTTGCGCAACGTTTCCGCGATCAACTGGGTCTGTGCCTGTGGATTGGGCACCGTGTAGCCGTTGGTCTTGCCGCCGTGATTGATGCTCGTGCCGCGGATCACGCCATAAATCCGGTCACCGGCTTCGATCGCCTGCGCCAGCGGCTTGAGCAGCACCGCACCGACGCCTTCGCCCGGCACGTAGCCGTCGCCGCCCCGACCGAAGCTCTCGCAGCGCCCCGTGCTCGAGGCGAACTGTCCGTGCGCCAGGATCAGGTACTTGTTCGGGTGCACCGAGACGTTTACACCACCGGCCAGTGCCGCTTCGCATTCCCCGTTCTGCAGGCTCTGGCAGGCCAGGTGCAGCGCCGTCAGCGAGCTGGAGCACATCGTGTCCACTGCCAGGCTCGGGCCCTGGAAGTTCAGGCAATACGACACCCGGTTGGCAATCGACGAGGCGCTACCGCTGAGCGGCGATTGCGTGCCGTACAGCTGGTACTCCTCGTACATCACGCCGACGAACACGCCGACACGCGCACCCTGCGGCTGTCCGCCGCGCAGGCGCTCCCGTGTGTAGCCCGCATCTTCCAGCGTCGCGTAGGCACACTGCAGGAACAACCGCTCCTGCGGATCCATGAACTCCGCTTCCCGCGGCGCGATATTGAAGAACAGCGGGTCGAACTCATCGACACCATCGATGAAGCCGCCCCACTTGCTGTAGGTCTTGCCCGGCACACCCTTCTGCGGATCGAAGTACGGGCGATGATCCCACCGTTCCGGCGGAATCTCGGTCACGCAGTCCCGGCCCTGGCTCAGGTTCGTCCAGTATTCCTCGACCGTTGCCGCCTGCGGATAGCGACCGCTCTGCCCCACGATGGCGATGGCCATGCCTTCGGTTTGCGGCATCGACAGTGGTTCAACCGCGCGTGTCCGCACCGGCCGAGCCTCGCGGGCGCGGGGCATCGGCTCACTGACCGACACCGCCGGTGTTGCGGCCACCGCACGCGTACGCGGCCGCAGCTGCGCCACCAGCGTCTCCCGGTGCCGCTCCAGGAAGTAGTCCGTCAACGCCGCCACGCTCTGGTATTCGAACAACAACGTCTTGGACAGCGGACCGAACACCGCTTCCAGTTCGTCCACCAGCTTCAGCGCCAGGATCGAGTCGATCCCGTAGCGCTCCAGGCCCTCGTCCGGCGCCATCCGGTCCGGCGACAGCTTCAGCGTTGCCGCCAGGCGGCGCGTCACATAGCGCACGGCCTGGTCACGCAGGGCTTCAGTGTCGTCCCCGTGGATATCGACCACGGGTGTCACATCCAGCGATGTGGCATTTGCCACGTTTGCGACGATGGATGCCGTTGCCGCATCCGCGGACCAGCCACGCCCCACCACCACGCCCACATGCGATTCACCGCTGTTCCATGCCGCATACAGCGCCGCAAGGCCCGCCGCGTTCTCCAGCGACTCCAGCCCCTCGCGCGCCATCCACGCCAGCGTCGCCGCTTCCGCCTGCATACCGCCCGAGCGCCACAGCGGCCAGCTCACCGACAGCGTCCGACCATGCGCTTCACCACGCATCACCCGCGCCTGGCGATCCTGCGCATAGCCGTCCAGATAGGCGTTCGCCAAGGCATAGTCGGCCTGGCCCACATTCCCCACCTGGCCCGACATCGACGAGAACAACACGAAGCAATCCAGCGCCAGGCCGGCCACCGCCCGGTCCAGGTTCACCACGCCGTTCACCTTCGGCGCCAGCACCGCCTGCAGCTCGGCCGCGGTCTTGTTCCGCACGAAGCTGTCGCGCAGCACCCCGGCCGCGTGCACCACGCCGTCCAGGCGGCCGTGCTCGGCGACGATCGCCCCGACGCAGGACTGCACCGCGCCCGCATCGCTCACATCCACGCGGCGGTAATCGATCCGACGCCCCTCGCCCTGCCAGGCCGCCAGCCGTTCCGCCCGCTGTGCATCGAGCGCACTGCGACCCAGCAACACCACGCGCGCGCCCGGCGCACGACGGGTGATCTCCTCGGCCAGCAGCAGCCCCAGGCCACCACCGCCACCACTCACCAGGTACACACCGTCCGCCTTCCACGGCAGCGACACAGTGCCCTCTGCGGTGGGCAACTCTTCCAGCACACACACCCGGCGCTCGCCGGCCACGTAGCGGATCTCCGCATCGCGGCGCACTGTCCGGTTCTCCGCCACCGCCCGCTCTATCGCCGCGACATCCGCCGTGGCCGGCAGGCCGATGACCTGGCCCACCACATCCGGGTTCTCGCGCTGCACGCTCTTGAGCAGGCCACTGAGCGCGAACGCCGCTTCGCTGCCCTGCGCGACCAGTACCTGCAGCAGCGCCTCGCGCGGGTGCTCGCGCAGCAGCTGCTGCACCTGCGACAACACCTGTTCTCCCCAGGCGTTCACCCGCGCCGCCGCGTCCGGCACGTCCGCCAACACGCTCCAGCGCACCTGTGGGTCGCGCTGGGCCAGTGCGGCGACATGGCCGGCGTAGGCCGGATCCACAATGACACCCTGCACACCGCCGGTGGCACCCGTACCGATGGCTGCCGGCTGCGCCTGCCAGCGCCGCGCCAGCAGCAGCGTCCGCGCCGGCACCGCCGGCTCCAGGCGCCGCAGTACCAATCCCGTCAGCTGCACACACACACGGCCGGACGCATCGCAGATCACCGCATCGAGCTTCTGCACGCGGCTGCCGGTTGGTGTCATATCCCGGACCTGCACCCATGCTTCGGCCGGAATCGCCGCGTGCACTTCCAGCCGATCCAGTGCAAACGGCAGTGCCGCACCGGTACCGTCCTGGTTCCACAGCGCCACCGAGGCCTGCAGCGCACTGTCGAGCAGGCCCGGATGCAGCACATACGCATCGGCTGTTGCAGCCACGCTCACCGGCAGGCGCACCTGCGCCAGCACGCCGTTCGCGCCGCGGCCAACCCAGCGCAGGCCCTGGTGCGCCGGACCGTAATCCAGGCCCATCGCGCGGAACCTCGCATAGCACGCTTCCGGGTCCAGCACGTCGACACAACCCGCACGCAGGCTCGCCAGGTCCAGCTGCTCCGACACACGCGATGGCTCCTGCCACGACGCACGGCCCTGCGCGTGCAGGCCCGACTCGCTGTCGCCGCAGAACACCACGAACTCCGCTTCGTCCGTACCGGCCGGATACACCTCCAGCTGCACCTCGCAGCGCTCCGACACGCGCAACGGGCGCGTCCAGACCACGTCCCTGAGCACGTTCACACGCCGGCCGGCACTGTGTTCCACCGCCACCCGCGCCATCTCGAGGTAACAAACCCCCGGCAGCACCGGTGATCCCTGCACGCGATGATCCCGCAGGAAGAACTCCTGGCCCGTGAACTCCGTGCTGAAACGCTGTGCCTGCAGATCCGAGCTGTTCCGGTGCACCAGCGGATGCAGCGGCGAGGACGTACCCGCCTGCGGTGCGAATCCCTGTTCCGGCTGGACCCAATAGCGTTCGCGCGCAAACGGGTACGTCGGCAGCGATATCCGGCGCGGACGCTGCGCCGAACTGGCATACAGCACCTCCCAGTCGAACGACAAACCCCGCACCCACAGGTCCAGCAGCTTGGTGTACTTGCCCTTCGCCACCCAGCCTTCCACCGTCGAGCGCAGGTCATCGTCCGCGTCAAACAGCGACGCCGCATCCCGGCCCTTCTTCACTTCACCCGCGTAGCAACCGGCAATATCACCTTCGCCAGCCAGATACCGCGTCAGCTTCTCGCGCAGCTCGGCCAGCGTCGTCACCAGCAGACCCAGCCGGTGGTTCATCGCCTCACGGCCCACCTGCAGCGTGTACGCCACGTCACGTAGCGCGACGTCGTCCTCCAGGGCCGACAGCAGCTGCGCGGCCTGTTCGCGTAGCTGCTGCGGCGTTCTCGCGGATATCGCCACGAGTGCGGGGCGATCGAGCGTAGCCGCGATTTCATCCGCACCCTTGTCCTGCCGATACGCTTCCAGCACGACGTGCGCATTTGAACCGCCCACGCCGAAACTGCTCACGCCGGCGCGCAGCGGAACGGGTTGGCGCCTGTCATCCAGGCATTCTTCCCACGCATGCGTCTCAGCAGCCAGATAGAACGACGACGCGTCCAGCTTCAGGAAGCGATTGGGCTGCTTGAGGTGGACATTCCCGGGAATGGTGCGGTGCTTCATCATCAGCAGCACCTTGATGAACCCGGCAATACCGGATGCAGATTCCAGGTGCGCGACGTTCGTCTTTATCGAACCGACCGCGCAGCGCGCAGCGTCTTCGGCAGCGCCACCCTGTTTCGAACGCAGCTCGGAGAATGCCGCTCCCAGCGCACTCAGCTCGACCGGGTCGCCCAGCAGCGTTCCGGTGCCGTGGGCCTCGACATAGCCTACGGTACGCACATCTACGCGGGCTTCGGTGTGGGCCGCAACGATCACCTCCTTCTGTGCCAGCGCATTTGGCGCCGTAGGAGACGTTGCCTTGCCGCCATGATTCTCGGCGCTGCCACGAATGAGTCCGTAGATATGGTCGCCATCGACACGCGCTTTCGACAGCGGCTTGAGCAGCACGGCCGCGACGCCTTCGCCGCGGCCATAGCCATCGGCCGCTTCATCGAAGGTCTTGCAGCGTCCATCGGGGCTCAGCATGCCTGCGACACTCAAGCTGACCGTGACGCTGGGGCTGGCGATGATGTTGACGCCACCGGCAAGCGCCAGGTCGCACTCGCCCGACCGCAGGCTGCGTACCGCACGATGAATGGCGACCAGCGAGCTCGAACACGCCGTGTCGATCGCTTCGCTGGGACCGCGCACGTCAAGAAGATAGGACACGCGATTGGCGATCATGAACGGGAACGACATCTCGCTCTCGGCGGGCCGTTGTGCGCGCAGTAGCTGACACAACTCGGCGTATCCGGAGATGGACACCCCGACGTAGACGCCCGTCTGAGATCCCGCAATAGCACCGGGCCGATAACCCGCATCTTCGAGGCAGGCCCAGGCCGTCTCGATGAACAAGCGTTGCGCCGGGTCCATCACCTCGGCTTCGCGCGGCGAGATCCCGAAGAACAGGGGATCAAACTGATCAACGCCGGCCATGTAGCCGCCCGGCTTGAGGTGGTCCCGGTATTCCGCGGAACCAGCGCCTGCCTCCGCTGCGCGCGTCCACGCCTCCCATCGATCAACCGGCGCAGGACTGACGAGGTCGTTCATGGCGGAAACGTGCCGCCACAGTTCATCGACACTCGCGGCTCCAGGGAACCGACCGCTCATGCCAATGATCGCGATCGGTTCCGCCGGAGCGACGCCGGGAACTGTGCCGCTATAGCGATCCCTCACAACGGGAGCGCTCGGGGGAACCTGCGCGGGTGTGTGCTGCCGCAGCACTTCCAGTCGTGGGGACTGCGCTGAAGAAGACCGTGGTTCTGCGCGACCCTCCAACGTCTGCCGCAGCGACGCCCCGTGATGTCTCAGCAAATAGCGCGCGAGACTGGCGACGTTGGCATTTTCGAAGAACACCGTCGGGCTCAGCTCGATGGCCAGTTCGCGGCCGAGCACGCTCGTAAATTCGAGCATCGCAATCGAATCGAAGCCATACCGGGACAATTCCACCTCCGGGGACAACGCGTGTACTTCCATCTTCAGCAGGCGCGCAAGCGACTCCGTCAGCGCGGCGACGACGCGCTCCTCCCTATTCCCCACCCTATCTCCATCCTTGAAAGGATGAGGCGAACCGCTGGCTGATGAATGGACCGTGCCCGGAGCGGCGCCAGCCTCCGATGCAGCGCCAACGGGCTCCGACCCCAGAATGCGTCCGCGAATCTTCCCGACGTCACCGTAGGCAACGAGCACCTGCGCCTTGCGCTGCAGAATGGCAGCACCCAGCGCATCCAGGCCCGTCGCCGCATCCATTGGCCGAAGCCCAGCCTGGAGCCACATTGCGCTGGCCGCCGCAGCGCTGACCGCCATGCCGCCGTCCTTCCACAACGGCCAGTTGATCGATACCGTGTGTCCGTGGCGCTCCCCGCGCAGAACGCGTTCGTTGCGATCGTGCGCGAATGCATCCATGAACGCATTCGCGCCGGCATACGCTGCCTGACCCGCATTTCCCGCCACGGCCGATAGCGACGAGAACAGTACGAACAGTTGCAGCGGCAGGTTCCGCGTCGCCTCGTCCAGTGCGACTGTTCCGCGAATCTTCGGCGCCATCACCTGCAGAAGGTCATCGCGTTGCACGTGCGCGAGGTAGGCGTCGCGGATCAGGCCGGCACAATGGAACACCGCAACCAGGTTGCCGTGCACCGTCTGCACGTCATTCACGACCGAAGTGAGCCGTGACACGTCGGTCACGTCGCAGCAGACATAGGAAACGTCCAGCCCCTCCCGGCGCAACGCATTCACCGCGCCGCGCTCGCGCTCGCCCAGGTCGGAGCGGCCTGCCAGTACCAGCTTGATGCCAGGCACTGCCTTGAAGCCACGGGCGACGATCTGTGCGAGTGCGCCGAGGCCGCCCGTGATCAGCACGGTGCCACCGGAAAGACCGAACCCCGGCTCGTGGACGCCAACCGCCGGCGGACTCTCGCGCCAGCCGATGACCTCGCGCTCACCTGCGGTGTAGCGGATCTCCACATCCCCCCGCGTGGAGCGAAGCTCCGACCGCGCAATTTGCAGCAGCCGTGCCGGATCGGCGCGCTCATCGGCTCCGAAACGGACGATCCGGCAGGCAAGTCGTGCCTGCTCCTTCTGTGCGCTGCGGAGGATGCCAGCCAGCGGCGCGTACACCCGTGACGGTTGCTCGTCGCTGACCAGCACGCACAGGCCACGTGCGTGCTGCACCGGGCTGCGTATCACCTCCCGCAGTACATCGAGCAGCGCGAGCGCTACCTCTTCAGCAGCCTGTCCCGCATTCGCATGCCCGGCCGGAAGCTGCACGACCGGTTCGCCTTCCGTACAAGCGGCCAGTGCCTCGTACAGCGTGGTGCTGTCGTCGAGCAGCACGAACACCGTCGAATCGGGAGTCTCTGCATCGCGCGCTTCGGTCAACGGCTCGCGTGCACGGAACGGCGTCGCGAGGACCAGTCCATTCTCCGGCCCGCCCGCAGACGACGCGAGCGACAACCCTCGGAACGCCATCACACAGCTACCACCGTCATCCACCATGTCGATATCAAAGACCCGCGCCAATCCGGGCTTCCCCTCGCGCAGGCGAACGTAGGCATCGCACGCTGGCGGCAATGCGCCATAGATCCACACCGCGTCGAGCGCGGCGGGGACCCGTAGCGCATTCTCTCCGCCATCCAGCACGACGCCGAATCCGACGGCGGCCATGATGGCGCCGTGCGCCATGCTCGGATGCAGCACGTAATCTGCGCAGGATCCCGCCGCTTCCGGCAGTCGCAGCCGCGCGAGCGCCTCGGTGTCGTTGTGCACCAGGTGCTCGATCGCGCGCATACGCGTACCGTGCGCCTGCACCAGCGCCCGTCCGCCGACCGCGTCGCCGTCAACGCGGAATGGGCATCGGGAACGCACATCATCCAGATCCACAACCGGAACGGTCGGCCTGCTCGTCGTCTCGCCGGCGTGCAAGGTGCCGCGGGCGTGAACATGCCCGGCAGGCGCGCCGGACCCGGATGCGCCTACAGCGATCTCAAAGTCCGGTTCGCGCGCGTCGCCTGTCAATCGGATGTCCATCGTGCGGGAACCCGTTGATACCGTCACGGGCGCCGACCAGGCCACCCGGGAGATACCGACGACATCTGCGTTCGCATTCGCGGCGCCCGCCGCTCTCGCCATTTCGAGGGAAACCACCGCCGGCAGCACATTGCCGTGATCTTCGAGGAAGAACTGCGCGCTCGACAGCGCGCAGCTGAACGACGGGGATGCCAGTACCGTCTCATGCGCGCTCGCGCCGGCGCCGCCGGCCGGCCCGGCGGCGACAAATGCCAGCCCGCGGAACGCCACGCACACCGCGCCCGTGTCGTCGCAGATATCGATGTCCAGCGTCGTGACTCTGTCGCCGCGTACCGGCGGCTTCGCGTGACGTACCCACGCCCATGCCTCACGGGGGCACGCCGCATACATCACGAATTCGTCGAGTCCGAACGGCAGCGTCGGCGTAAGCGTTTCAGCAGAATCCAACCTGGTCATGTCACCCGCGACAATCGCGACACCGGCCTGGAGCGCGCTATCGAGCACGGCCGGATGAAGTATCGCTTCCGCACCACACAGTGCCCCGTGCTGCGGCAGGCTCAATCGCGCGAGCCCTTCATCGGCGCCGCGATACACGGCGACGAGGGCTTGATACGCCGGACCGTGCTGCACGCCGGTTGACCGCAGCGCGGCGTAGCACTGTGCGCCCGTAGCCAGCTCACCCGTCATGCGGGCCTGCAGCGCGTCGAGATCGAGTGCAGGCGGCGCGGCGAGCGCGGCGCACTGTACACGTCCCTGTGCGTGGAGCACGCATTCTTCGCCAGCAGGGCCGGCAACGATGCGGAACGTCGCGTCGTCACTCACTGCTCCGGCAAGCACAACCCGAACAGCACTGCATGCCTCGCCGGCCACCGGCCGCACCCAGGATACGTGCCGCATGCGCAGATGCGCCTGTTCAGGCTGCAAAGTTCGCATCACGGCGGCGCGCGCCAATTCCAGCTGCGCGACGGCCGGAAGAATCGCGACGCCGTTTACCCGGTGGTCCTCGGGAACGAAAACGCTGCTGTCGAACGCCGCTGCGCCGGAATCGCGGTCAGATGCGGGACTGCGGCGGCTTTTCGCCAGGTCGGGCCAATGTCGCACGCGGTCGAAGGGATACGCGGGCAGCGAGAGGCGGCGCCGCGTTCTGCCGGCGAACACTGAACCGGTTTCGTACAGACGCTGCCAGTCGAGCGACACACCGTTGGTCCAGAGCTTCAGCACATCCGTGTTGCGGCCGCTTCCGATCCAGCCCTCCATCAGTGCCTGCGTCGCGTCGTCCTGATTGAGGACGGCGGTCAGCTCCCGATTCTTGTCCGCCTCGCCGCGGAAGATCGCGCCGTCGTCGCGCGAACCCGCTTCCAGAATTCGTGCCAGCGTGCGTCGCACCTCGTCCATCGATCCTGCGACGAAAGCGAGCCTGTGCTCCATGGCTTCACGGCCAGTCTGCAACGTGTAGGCGAGCGCATCGAGGTCCTGGTCGGTGTAGCGCCGGGTCTCGATATGCCGCAGCAGCTGCCGCGATCGTGCCTCCAGAGCGCTCGCGCTCCTTGCCGACAGCAGGATCATCGCGGACGCGGGCGCGGCGGCGTCCACGTCGCTGCGATGCTGCGCAGAACCGCGATACTCCTCCACAATGACATGTGCGTTTACGCCACCAAATCCGAATGAACTGACGCCAGCGATTCGCGGCAGCTCGTTGCCGCGGTCGTCCATGCGGGCAACCCAGGGCCTGCGTTCATCGACGATGTAGAACGGACTGCCGTCGAGCTGGATATGCGGATTGATCGCATCGAAATTCAGGCTTCGCGCCAGTGTCCTGTGCCTGAGCTGCAGCAGGACCTTGATCACGCCCGCGACGCCGGCTGCCAGTTCCGCATGACCGATGTTGGTCTTGACCGAGCCGATGCCGCACACAGCCTGGCCCACTGATGCGAACCCTTCGTTCGATTCCTTGAACGCCATCTTGAGGGCATGGATCTCGATGGGATCACCGAGCGCCGTACCGGTCCCGTGGGCCTCGATATAGGTGATCTCGCCCGGCTTGACCCCCGCATCCGCGAGTGCAGCCTTTACGACGTCCGCTTGCGCGCGCGGATTTGGCGCAGTGAGCGAACCCACGCGCCCGCCATGGTTGATCCCCGCTCCGCGAATCAACGCGTAAACGGAATCGCCGTCGCGTTCCGCTGCGGAGAGCGTCTTGAGCAGCAGCATGCCGACGCCTTCCGCGCGTACATACCCGTCCGCGTCGTGCGAAAACGTCTTGCAGCGGCCATCATCCGCCAGCATGCCGGCCTTGTTGAAGCTGATGTGCGCCCACGGGCTCACGATCGTGTTGACGCCACCGGCCAGTGCCAGCTCGGCATCACCACGGCGCAGGGCTTCCACTGCACGCTGGATTGCCACCAGTGAGCTCGAGCAGGCAGTTTCGACCGGTTCGCTGGGGCCATGCCAGTCGAACAGGAAGCTGAGGCGTGCCGGGCCGATGGACGAGACGGCGCCGGTCGCACTGTACGACTCGATCGCAACGCCCATTTCCGCGAGCAGTCTTCCGTATCCGGTGTCGTCGGTTCCGACGAACACCCCGGCGCGCATGCCGCGCAGACTCCGGGGTGAATAGCCCGCATCCTCGATCGCGTTCCACGCATGTGTCAGCAGAAGCCGTTGCTGCGGGTCCATCAGCTCCGCTTCGCGTGGCGATATGCCGAAGAACAGCGAATCGAATTCGTCTACACCGTCAACGAAACCGCCCCATTTCACGTTCGTCCGGTTCGGCTCGGCCAGGGGGTCACCCCAGAGCGCTCTCCAGTCCCAGCGCGACGACGGGATTTCCGTGATGCACTGCGTGCCGGAATCAAGAACGTTCCAGAACGTGTCGAGATCAGCGGCGCCGGGGAACGCACAGCTGACGCCGATGATCGCGATCGGCTCGTGCCTGCGCACCGCCTGGGCTTCCGCCTCGGTGTTCTCCGTGCCCGCCCGTGAAATCCGGTGGGTGACCGCGCGCGCGACGGATCGCGCTGGCCCGATGACTGGAGCGACCTCCGTCGGAGACGCATCGATTCCGAACACCTTCGACAATGCCGGACCGTGCTCACTGACCAGGTGGTTGATGTATTGCTCGACGGTCGGAAATTCAAAGAACGCCGTGGGGCTCAGCGCGAGACCGAAGCGCTCGTTCAGCGCATTGCACAGGTCGACGAAACTGATCGAGTCGAAGCCGAGTTCCTGGAAGGCGGCATCCTGGTCGATATCAGTGATGCTCAGGCGCAGGTACTTTGCGATCGCACCACGGACCGCCGTATCTACCTTTGCCCCGAGGTCGTTGGCGACAGCGACAGCTACAGGTACGTCGCTCGCGGCACGCGTGCTTTCCTCGCGTCTGATCGGCATGAGCACCTGCACGGCGTCACTCGTCACCCCGGGGCGCCGGCCTTGCAGGCGCTGCCGGATCACACCGTCACTGACGGCGAACAGAACCGGCTTTTCCAGGCCTGTACCCGCATCCGGCGTCACAACCGGAGTGAATCCTTCCTCAGCGAGAATCTGCCCCCATGTCTGTGCAGGGAGTGACGGCGATGTGGCAACGGTCAACACGAGCAGGCCGTTGGCCTTCAAGGCACCCTTGGCATGACGCAGCGCGTGGCGAATGTTCTGCGTGGCGTGAAGGCTCGTTGCAATGAGCACATCGTAGGCAGCAACCGCGATTCCCTGCAGATCAAGCGCTCGCTCGAGGTCCGCTACGCGGTGGGTCGCGTAGGGTGCAAGGGCGGCATGCTCATGCCTGGCCCGATCGACGAGTCCCGCGGAACTATCGGTACACGTATACTCCACCACCGCCAGCCGGGCTTGCGCGATGTGTTCGAAAACTTTCCCGCTGGTTGCGCCCGCGCCTGCACCGATTTCCAGCAGTCGGAAAGCAGTAGGCCCCAGGCTTTCGCATTGTCTGCGCAGAAACCCGACAACGGCGTTCGCAATGACATGGCAAATATCTTCTGCAGCCGTGTTGCCCGCCGGTGCGCGCGGGCCGATCGCGCGCAGCAATGATTCTTCGCCGAGTGCCGTAAGATCGCTCTGCGACTGGATGATGCGCTCGGTCACACCGTTCACGACGGATACGGCCCCTGGCTTGTCGATCGCCACGTAGGCGAGTTGCTCCGAGCGGTGGCGCATCAGTCCTTCAAGCGCCCGCATGGCTTCCGCAGGCTCGATCGAACCCACGCCCTGCTGTGCCATCCGGGCCCGGTAGTCATCGGTGGCCACTACGCCCACGCTGCCCCAGTAACCCCAGTTCATCGTCTTGACCGCACACGACCAGCGCTGTCCCAGCTGCCGGGCAAAGGCATCCTTGAACGTGCAGCCGGCCGCGTAGTTGCTCTGGCCCGGCAGCTTGGAAAGGCTTTGCAGCGACGAGAAGAACAGCACGAAATCCAGTGGTTCTTCCGCGAACACCTGGGCCAGGCGCACGCTGACGTCGACCTTGGCCCGCAGGCTTTGCCGGAAGCGCGCCTCGTCCATCTGCAGGAGGCTCTGGTCCAGCAGCGCGATCGCTGCATGAACCACACCGTGGATTTGCCCGTAGCGTCGCTTGATGGTTTCGTAGGCAGCCTGCAGCGAAACACGATCGGCCGCATCGGCCTGCAGATACTGCGGCGCCGGGCCGAACGCCGCGAGCCGTTCGATCGTGCGGGCGATCCTTGCGTCCTGTGCGCGCCGGCCGATCCAGATCACCTGGGCGTCGTAGCGACGAATCAGGTGTTCGCTCCACACTTCGCCAATGCCGCCGGCACCGCCGATCACGACATACACACCGCCACGCCGGTACGCACTCGCCGTTGCCGGCGGTTGTTCGCACAGCAACAGCTGCTGCCGATACCACTCGCCGCCGCGGTAGACCCAGGCGTCGCCCTGCGGATCTGCCGGCAGCGACAGCCAGGCGTCCCGATGCAGATCCGCTTCAGTCGATTCCTCTGCCGGCACGTCCACCAGGCGGATCTTCCAGTGCGGGTACTCCTTGGCGAGTGAACCCACCATGCCGTGCACGCTACTGTGCGCCGGGTCGAGACGATCGCCGCGGCGAACCGCCTGCGCCTGCCGCGTCACGATGCTCATCGCCAGCGCCGAGCGGCCGTGGCCCAGCGACAACAGCGCCTTTACCAGCCGGAACAGACCGATCACGCCGACGGACTGGGCCTCGATCAGGTCCTCGTCGGTGCACTGCGGAGCGATCCACACCACATGGTCGATACCACCAAGCGTCGCGATCTGCCCGGCCAGCTCATCGATCAAGGTCGCCGCAGCCATGTTCAGGCAATGCACCTGCGCATGACGTGCGCTCCAGGCCTGTTGCTGGCGTGGCGTCGCACCGATCAGCAACACCCGGCACTCGGG
The DNA here is from genome assembly GCF_025398735.1 of Tahibacter amnicola. Taxonomy (NCBI): domain Bacteria; kingdom Pseudomonadati; phylum Pseudomonadota; class Gammaproteobacteria; order Lysobacterales; family Rhodanobacteraceae; genus Tahibacter; species Tahibacter amnicola. Next base: position 3,463,840 of record NZ_CP104694.1, on the reverse strand, counting down.
CGACGGCCATGGCGCGCCCACCGGCGGCCACTGCGGTTCCCAATGCGGCAGCAAGGTCAGCGCCTCGCGCGGCGATTCGTCCTCGTCGGGACGATCGAGGCCAGTGCCAACGGGTGCAGCCTCCAGCACCCGGGCCCGGAAGCCCTGCAAACGCACACACACGGTGCCCGAGGCATCGCAGACATCGATATCGAGCGCCTGCATGCGGCTGCCCGCCACGGTCACGTCGCGGACCTGCACCCATGCTTCGGCCGGAATCGCCGCGTGCACTTCCAGTCGATCCAGTGCAAACGGCAGTGCCGCACCGGTACCGTCCTGGTTCCACAATCCCACCGAGGCCTGCAAGGCACTGTCGAGCAGGCCCGGATGCAACACATACGCACCGGCTGTCGCAGCCACGCTCACCGGCAGGCGCACCTGCGCCAGCACGCCGTTCACGCCGCGGCCAACCCAGCTCAGGCCCTGGTGCGCCGGACCGTAATCCAGGCCCATCGCGCGGAACCTCGCATAGCACGCTTCCGGGTCCAGCACGTCGACACAACCCGCACGCAGGCTCGCCAGGTCCAGCTGCTCCGACACCCGCGATGGCTCCTGCCACGACGCACGGCCCTGCGCATGCAGGCCCGACTCGCTGTCGCCGCAGAACACCACGAACTCCGCTTCGTCCGTACCGGCCGGATACACCTCCAGCTGCACCTCGCAGCGCTCCGACACGCGCAACGGGCGCGTCCAGACCACGTCCCTGAGCACGTTCACACGCCGGCCGGCACTGTGTTCCACCGCCACCCGCGCCATCTCGAGGTAACAAACCCCCGGCAACACCGGTGATCCCTGCACGCGATGATCCCGCAGGAAGAACTCCTGGCCCGTGAACCCCGTGCTGAAACGCTGTGCCTGCAGATCCGAGCTGTTCCGGTGCACCAGCGGGTGCAGCTGCGACGTGGCGCCCGCCTCCGCGGCGAATCCTTCCTCCGCCTGCACCCAGTAGCGTTCGCGCGCAAACGGGTACGTCGGCAGCGACAGCAGTTGCCGTGCTCCCGGGGAGAACAGCGCTTCAGCATCCAGGGTATAGCCCTGGCAGTACCAACGGGCGAGTTCTTCCAGGGACGCCCGATGAGCCCGCGCATCGTCTGCCTGCGACGCAAGCGCCGCGATCAGTCGCGCGACCTGCGCGGCGTTTGCACTTTCCTTCAAGAATCCCTTTGAAACCTTGCCGCGTCGAACGGCAGGCGAAACGTCGCCGGCACTGATTGCGGACAGCACCTCAATTGCCTGCGACACATCCGTTGCGACAAACGCAAGGCGGACAGGGAAATGCGGCCGGCGCGAAAGCAGCGTGTAGCTCAGAGCGGTCATCTGCTCCGGTGTCCACTCGCCGCGGTGCTGCAGTAGCAGGTTCCGAAGGTCCACCGCGCGATTCTGTAAAGCCTGTTCGGTCTTGGCGGAAAGCGGGACCAGGATATTCGGCACGTGCGTTGGCGTGGTCGCCGCATGGGCGTTTGAGAATGCACGCAGGACAACGTGCGCATTGGTGCCGCTCATGCCGAATGCGCTCACGGCAGCGAAACGCTGCCTGCCCGCGTCATCCGGCCATGTCGAGGTCTTCCGATTGACGTAAAACGGACTGCTGGACCAGTCGACATAGTCACTCAGCGCCTCGCAGTTCAGGCTCGCCGGAATCACGCCATGCCTGAGAGCGAGCACCGCATTGACGAGGCTGACCAATCCTGACGCAGCAAACGTGTGTCCAATATTGGTCTTCGTGGAGGTCAACGCGCAGAAGGGTCCACGCCTGCGGCTGTTCGCAAAGACCTGATTCAACGCGCCGACTTCGACGGGATCACCGAGCCGCGTGCCGGTGCCGTGGGCAACGATGTAGCCGATATCGTCCGGCGCAACGCCGGCGCGCCGGTATACATCCTCGATCAACTCGGCCTGGGCGGTGCCGTTGGGCGCGGTCAGTCCATTGGTCCGGCCGTCGCCGTTGATCCCGCTGCCTTCGATGAGCGCGTAGATCCTGTCGTTGTCCGCGAGGGCGCGCGACAACGGCTTGAGCACGACGGCGACGACCGCTTCACCCGGCACAATGCCGTCAGCGCGACGGTCGAAGGCGCGACACTGGCCATCTGCCGAGAGCATGCCCGCATGGCTCATGGCGATGTAGTTCTTCGGCGTCAGCAGTAGATTGGCTGCTGCGGCAATCGCGCTGTCGCATCCGCCTTCACGCAGACTCATACAGGCTTGGTGCAAAGCCACCAGACCCGAGGAGCAGGCCGTATTGATGGCCATCGTGGGGCCGGTCAGGTTCAGGAAGTACGAGAGCCTGGCTGCCAGGATACCGTCATGAATTCCGCTGAAATTCTCGCTGTGCGGTGACGACTGCCGATAGTCCCCCTGCTCCACACCGACGAAGACGCCCACGCGCCGCGGGTCGGCACCGGCGTCACCACAGCCTGCGTCTTCCAATGCGGAATACGCTTCCTGCAGGAGCAGACGCTGTCGCGGGTCCATCAACTCCGCTTCGGGGCGCGAAATCTCGAAAAATGCCGGGTCGAACTCGTCGATCCCGGAGAGTGCACCCAGCCACCTGGCACTGATCGCCCCCGGCGGGAGCGGGTTGCCGGGCTGATAGTGGCGGCGCCAGTCGAATCGATCCGCCGGTATCTCGCCCACCGCATTGGTGCCAGCAAGGAGCAGGTTCCAGAACTCGCTGATCGTGCGTGCACCCGGAAAGCGTCCGCTCATGCCAACAATGGCGATGGGTTCCCGCGCAGCGGAAGGACCCGGCTCCCCATCGCGAGGGCGCGACGACAGATCGCCGGCGTTGGCGGAATCGACGACCAGTGCGGACAATGCTTCATCGTCGTGGGACGCCTGTTGCGGATAGGCGTGCTCTAAGGCGCCCAACCGCTGCGAAACCAGCGCGTCGGACAGCGCATTGACGCTGGAGTAGCTGAAGAACACGGATGGCAGAAGATCCAGGCCAAAATGCGTCGACAACTTGTTGGCGAACGCCACGAGGCTAACGGAGTCGAAACCAAGGTCCGCAAAGCTGTCGTCGGTGTGCAGTCGCTCGATCGGCAGCTTGAGCACCTCGCCTGCCAGTATCGCCACATCACGCTTCACGCGTTCGACGAACGCCGGGGCCGTGCGTGCTCCGACAGCCACATCGGTATCGCGAGGCAAGCGGATCGTGCTGGCACGCTCGTTGTCTGTAGGCGTCGTACCGTGTGCTCGCGGAACCATGACCAGCGCGTGCGTAGCGCCCGTCTCCTGGCGCTCGGCAAGCAGGTATTCACACAGTTCAATACCTTCCCTGGTCGATAGCGCCCGTTGGCCGGTCAACTGGAGATACATGCGGGTGCCTGCGGCGTCGCCGAGCCCCATCCCGCCATCGCTCCACAGGGGCCAGCAGATCGCCATGGCGTTCCGGGCGGCATATTTGGCGAACGCCAGTTCAAACCGATTCGCAACGGCGTAGTCGCAGGAACCGAAATCACCCAGCGATGCGGCAATGGAGGAGAAATAGCAAAGGAAGTCGACGTCACGGTGCTGAAGCAGGCCGGAGAGCACGCGCGTGCCTGAGATTTTTGCGGACAGGACGGCTTCAAACTCCGCGGGGTCCGCATCCAGGAAATTCACGCCGGCCTTGCTGCCGGCGGCATGGATCACGCCGTGCAGCGCGCCGAATTCATGCTCGGCCACCGAAAGCGCCGATTCCATCTGCGCCGGAGAGCTCACATCGGCGCTGCGGTACAGGGGGCTCCCACCCAGGGCGCGCAGCGTGTCGAGCTGACGCCGCTTGTCGTCGTCGATTGCCGAGCGCCCGGTCAGCACAAGGCTAGCCTGGTATCGGCCCGCAAGGTGCTTCGCGAGCGCGAATCCGATCCCGCCCAGGCCACCAGTGATCAGATAGGTGCCCCCATGGCGGAATGCAGGACGTGCAGATTGGCTTTGCGCCGTGCTGGAACGGGTGAAGAGCGTCTGGCGTCGGCCGCCCGCATAGTGCGCGCTTTCCACGTGATCAGCCTGCTGCTCGACCAGCATTCGCGCCGCCCACGTGGCGATGCGTCCACTCTGATCATCCGTGGCGTGCGCCTGCCCATGAACCACAGCAACGGCAAGCCCGGGCTGCGTGCGACGGATGGAATTGGCGTAACCAATCCAGGACTCCAGGTAACAGCGTTGCAGCGGCGACGCATACTCCGCCGCCAGCAGCAACCTGCCCTTGCCCATCCCCGCGCGCACCATTCCCTGGAGCAGCCGCAGAACGAGCGTGTCGTCTTCGATGACCGCCTGGTCTTCCAGCGGCCACAGGTACCACACCGCATCGATCGCGAAGTGACTGATCTGGGCCGATGCAAACAGCGCCGCGAAGCGCTCCGCCGAAGCGTCGGCATATCGCGGAGTCGATTGCCCGTTCTCGCCGGTCGACCTGAGCAGGTCCGTATCGGGAAAGACAACGCGGATGGAAGATCCCAGGCGCTCCAGCGTTTCGACGAGCACTTGGCGAAGCTGCGGATCCGACAACAGCACAGCGACGGTGTGCGTCGACTGGCCGCCTGTTCTGAGTTCGCTGTCGCGCCATTCTTCGACGAGCAGGTTGCAGGCATTGTCCGGCCCAGCATCGACGGCAACGGACGGCATTTGAGCGGCCATTGCGTGCGCCGCGAGGCCAGTCTCTGCCCAGTAGCGTTCCCGCGCAAACGGATAGGTCGGCAACGACAGTGTGCGCGGTCGCACCGGCGCGTCGGCATAGAGCTTCTCCCAGTCGATCGGCAGGCCCTTCACCCACACGTCCAGCAGCTTGTCGTACTTGCCCTTCGTTACCCAGCCTTCCACGGTCGCGCGCAGATCAGCATCGATCGCGAACAGGGCCATGGCCTCGCGGTGCTTGCGCACCTCGCCCCGGTAACACTCCTCGATAGCGGCGTCGTCGGCCAGGTACTGCTGCAGCTTGCCGCGCAGCTCGGCCAGGCTCGTCACCAGCAGGCCCAGGCGGTGGTCCATCGCTTCGCGGCCCACCTGCAGCGTGTAGGCCAGGCTGGCCAGCGAGGCGTCCTCCAGCGTCGCCGTGTGTGCCAGCAGTTGCTGCACGCGTTCGCGCAGCCGGTCATCGGTGCGTGCCGACACCACGATCAGCGCCGGCCGATCCGGCGTGAATGGCAAGGCCGGCGGTTCCGCGGGCGCTACGTACTCTTCGAGGATCAGGTGCGCATTCGATCCACCCGCCCCGAACGACGAGATGCCGGCGCGACGCGGCTGTTCCTGCAGCTGCCCATTCACCTCCAGCTGCGGTCGGTTCCAGGCCTGCAGCGTGCGCTGCACGCGGAACGGTGTCTGCTCGAACGGGATATTCGGATTCAGCGCCTCCGCATGCAGTGACGGCACCAGCTGGCCGTGCTTCATCTGCAGCAGCACCTTGGCCAGCGCGGCGATACCCGCGGCGCTTTCCAGGTGACCGATGTTCGACTTCGCCGACCCGATCGCGCAGTACTGGCGCTCTTCCGTGTGCGCCGCATAGGCCTGGGTCAGGCCCGCAATCTCGATGGGATCGCCCAGCGACGTGCCCGTACCGTGCGCTTCGACATAGCTGATCGTCCGCGCATCCACGCCGGCCTTGCGCAACGTTTCCGCGATCAACTGGGTCTGTGCCTGTGGATTGGGCACCGTGTAGCCGTTGGTCTTGCCGCCGTGATTGATGCTCGTGCCGCGGATCACGCCATGAATCCGGTCACCCGCTTCGATCGCCTGCGCCAGCGGCTTGAGCAGCACCGCACCGACGCCTTCGCCCGGCACGTAGCCGTCACCGCCCCGGCCGAAGCTCTCGCAGCGCCCCGTGCTCGAGGCGAACTGCCCCTGAGCCAGGATCAGGTACTTGTTCGGGTGCACCGAGACGTTCACGCCACCCGCCAGTGCCGCTTCGCATTCCCCGTTCTGCAGGCTCTGGCAGGCCAGGTGCAGCGCCGTGAGGGAACTGGAACACATCGTGTCCACTGCCAGGCTCGGGCCCTGGAAGTTCAGGCAATACGACACCCGGTTGGCAATCGACGAGGCATTGCCGCCCAGTGCAAAGCCCTCTCCCGCCGCCTGCGCCTGTGCGCCGTACAGCTGGTACTCCTCGTACATCACGCCGACGAACACGCCGACACGCGCACCCTGCGGCTGTCCGCCGCGCAGGCGCTCCCGTGTGTAGCCCGCATCTTCCAGCGTCGCGTAGGCACACTGCAGGAACAACCGCTCCTGCGGATCCATGAACTCCGCTTCCCGCGGCGCGATATTGAAGAACAGCGGATCGAACTCATCGACACCATCGATGAAGCCGCCCCATTTGCTGTAGGTCTTGCCCGGCACGCCCTTCTGCGGATCGAAGTACGGGCGATGATCCCACCGTTCCGGCGGAATCTCGGTCACGCAGTCCCGGCCCTGGCTCAGGTTCGTCCAGTATTCCTCGACCGTTGCCGCCTGCGGATAGCGACCGCTCTGCCCCACGATGGCGATGGCCATGCCTTCGGTTTGGGGCATCGACAGTGGTTCAACCGCGCGTGTCCGCACCGGCCGAGCCTCGCGGGCGCGGGGCATCGGCTCACTGACCGACACCGCCGGTGTTGCGGCCACCGCACGCGTACGCGGCCGCAGCTGCGCCACCAGCGTCTCCCGGTGCCGCTCCAGGAAGTAGTCCGTCAACGCCGCCACGCTCTGGTATTCGAACAACAACGTCTTGGACAGCGGACCAAACAGCGCTTCCAGTTCGTCCACCAGCTTCAGCGCCAGGATCGAGTCGATCCCGTAGCGCTCCAGGCCCTCGTCCGGCGCCATCCGGTCCGGCGACAGCTTCAGCGTTGCCGCCAGGCGGCGCGTCACATAGCGCACGGCCTGGTCACGCAGGGCTTCAGTGTCGTCCCCATGGATATCGACCACGGGTGTCACATCCAGCGATGTGGCATTTGCCACGTTTGCGACGATGGATGCCGTTGCCGCATCCGCGGACCAGCCACGCCCCACCACCACGCCCACATGCGATTCACCGCTGTTCCATGCCGCATACAGCGCCGCAAGGCCCGCCGCGTTCTCCAGCGACTCCAGCCCCTCGCGCGCCATCCACGCCAGCGTCGCCGCTTCCGCCTGCATACCGCCCGAGCGCCACAGCGGCCAGCTCACCGACAGCGTCCGGCCATGCGCTTCGCCACGCATCACCCGCGCCTGGCGATCCTGCGCATAGCCATCCAGGTAGGCGTTCGCCAGGGCATAGTCGGCCTGGCCCACATTCCCCACCTGGCCCGACATCGACGAGAACAGCACGAAGCAATCCAGATCCAGGCCAGCCACCGCCCGGTCCAGGTTCACCACCCCATTCACCTTCGGCGACAGCACCGCCTGCAGCTCGGCCGCGGTCTTGTTCCGCGCGAAGCTGTCGCGCAGCACGCCAGCCGCGTGCACCACGCCGTCCAGGCGGCCGTGCTCGGCGACGAGCGCCGCGACACAGGACTGCACCGCGCCCGCATCGCTCACATCCACACGCCGGTAATCGATCCGACGCCCCTCGCCCTGCCAGGCCGCCAGCCGTTCCGCCCGCTGTGCATCGAGCGCACTGCGACCCAGCAACACCACGCGCGCGCGCGGCGCACGACGGGTGATCTCCTCGGCCAGCAGCAGCCCCAGGCCACCACCGCCACCACTCACCAGGTACACACCGTCCGCCTTCCACGGCAGCGACACAGTGCCCTCTGCGGTGGGCAACTCTTCCAGCACACACACCCGGCGCTCGCCGGCCACGTAGCGGATCTCCGCATCGCGGCGCACTGTCCGGTTCTCCGCCACCGCCCGCTCTATCGCCGCGACATCCGCCGTGGCCGGCAGGCCGATGACCTGGCCCACCACATCCGGGTTCTCGCGCTGCACGCTCTTGAGCAGGCCACTGAGCGCGAACGCCGCTTCGCTGTCCTGCGCGACCAGTACCTGCAGCAGCGCCTCGCGCGGGTGCTCGCGCAGCAGCTGCTGCACCTGCGACAACACCTGTTCTCCCCAGGCGTTCACCCGCGCCGCCGCGTCCGGCACGTCCGCCAACACGCTCCAGCGCACCTGTGGGTCGCGCTGGGCCAGTGTGGCGACATGGCCGGCGTAGGCCGGATCCACAATGACACCCTGCACACCGCCGGTGGCACCCGTGCCGATGGCTGCCGGCTGCGCCTGCCAGCGCCGCGCCAGCAGCAGCGTCCGCGCCGGCACCGCCGGCTCCAGGCGCCGCAGTACCAATCCCGTCAGCTGCACACACACACGGCCGGACGCATCGCAGATCACCGCATCGAGCTTCTGCACGCGGCTGCCGGTTGGTGTCATATCCCGGACCTGCACCCATGCTTCGGCCGGAATCGCCGCGTGCACTTCCAGCCGATCCAGTGCAAACGGCAGTGCCGCACCGGTACCGTCCTGGTTCCACAGCGCCACCGAGGCCTGCAGCGCACTGTCGAGCAGGCCCGGATGCAGCACATACGCATCGGCTGTCGCAGCCACGCTCACCGGCAGGCGCACCTGCGCCAGCACGCCGTTCACGCCGCGGCCAACCCAGCTCAGGCCCTGGTGCGCCGGACCGTAATCCAGGCCCATCGCGCGGAACCTCGCATAGCACGCTTCCGGGTCCAGCACGTCGACACAACCCGCACGCAGGCTCGCCAGGTCCAGCTGCGCCGACACCCGCGATGGCTCCTGCCACGACGCACGGCCCTGCGCGTGCAGGCCCGACTCGCTGTCGCCGCAGAACACCACGAACTCCGCTTCGTCCGTACCGGCCGGATACACCTCCAGCTGCACCTCGCAGCGCTCCGACACGCGCAACGGGCGCGTCCAGACCACGTCCCTGAGCACGTTCACACGCCGGCCGGCACTGTGTTCCACCGCCACCCGCGCCATCTCGAGGTAACAAACCCCCGGCAACACCGGTGATCCCTGCACGCGATGATCCCGCAGGAAGAACTCCTCACCGGTGAAATCCGTGCTGAAACGCTGCGCCTGCAGATCCGAGCTGTTCCGGTGCACCAGCGGGTGCAGGTGCGACGTGGCGCCCGCCTCCGCGGCGAACCCTTCCTCCGCCTGCACCCAGTAGCGCTCGCGCGCAAACGGGTACGTCGGCAGCGATATCCGGCGCGGACGCTGCGCCGAACCGGCGTACAGCACCTCCCAGTCGAACGACAAGCCCCGCACCCACAGGTCCAGCAGCTTGGTGTACTTGCCGGCGGCAACAGCCGCAGAAATTCCAGCCTGGAGACCCGAATCCTCGTTCAGGACAGCAATGACCTCGCGGCTCTCCTTCACGTTGCCCACGTGAATTCCGGGCTTTGCAGACGGAACGGTTCCGCGTTCGACGAAGGCCGACAGTTTCCGAATCACATCGTCGATCGACGATGCCGAAAACGCCAGGCGATGTTCCATCGGCGCTCGCCCGACCTGCAGCGTGTACGCAAGATCGCGCAGTTGCCCGTCAATGAAGCGTCCGGATGAGATTTCCACCAGAAGCCGGCGGGCCTGCTCGTCCAGACGCTCCGCCGTTCTGGCTGACAGAACGATGAGACAGGCTGACGGAAGCGGGGCTGCGGGCAGCTGGGCGGTCGCAGGCTCGCAATACTCCTCGACCACCACATGCGCGTTCATGCCGCCTGAGCCGAAGCTGCTGACACCGGCGCGGCGTGGAAGAGGTGCGTTGTTCTCATCCACCAGGCACTTCCACGGCTCATCCTGGGCAACGATGTAGAACGGTGTTCCGGTCAGGTCGATCCCGGGATTCAAGCGATTGAACCGCAATGTCTTCGGCATGCGCCGGTTTCGCATGGCGAGGAACACCTTGATCAGCCCGGCGAAGCCAGCGGCCGCCTCCAGATGCCCGATGCTCGGCTTGACGGTGCCGACTCCACACCGGAACGCCTTCCGCTGCGCCGTTTCACGCGCGCCCAGTCGGTCGAACGCCTCGGCCAGGCCGGCGATCTCGATCGGATCGCCCAGCGTGGTGCCGGTTCCATGCGCCTCGATGTACTGCACCGTGGAAACGTCGACACCGGCCTTGCGGATGGCGCGCTCGATCACGGCGGCCTGCGACGCCGGCTTTGGCGCGGTCAGCGATGCGGACTGGCCACCGTGCCCCACTGCGCTGCCGATCACCAGGCCATAAATGGTGTCGCCGGCTTCAATCGCCATGTCCAGCGGCTTGAGCAGCAACATGGCGCCGCCTTCGCCACGCACAAACCCGTCCGCGCTGGCATCAAAGGCGCTGCAGACGCCGGTCCGCGACAGCATTCCCGCCGAGTAGTAGGCCATGCTGTTCGTCGCCGAACAAATCAGGTTGGCCGATCCCACCAGGGCTTGCGTGCAGTCACCGTTGTTGATCGATTCGACCGCATAGTGCAAGGCCACCAGTGAGCTGGAGCACGCCGTGTCGATCGACACACTGGGCCCGCAGATATCGTAGAAATGCGACATGCGGTTCGCGATCGCGGCACGCGCACTGCCGGAGCCCACGTAGGCATCGATCGACGTCAACTGCCGTGCCAGCAGATCGCGATAGTCATCGTGGCAGACGCCGATGAATACACCGACACTCTTTCCGCCCAGGCTCGACGGTGCGTAGCCGCCATCTTCGAGCGCCTCCCAGCTCAGCTCCAGCAGCAATCGATGCTGCGGATCCATCAGCTCGGCTTCGCGCGGTGAAATGCGAAAGAACTGCGCGTCGAACTCGTCGATCCGCCACAGATGCCCCACCTGATTGATCGCCCGGTGGCTGCCCTCCAGATCGACGGTCGCCGGCCACTGCCAGCGGCCATCCACTGCCGCTACGGCCTCCCGGCCGCTGCTCAGCAAGTTCCAGTACTCCGAAGGAGAGTTCGCTCCGCCGGGAAACCGGCAGGAAACACCGACCACTGCCACGGCTTTGCGTGAGCCGGGCACTTGCAACTCCGACGAGGAAAAGGTCGGTCTGGTTTCTGTCACCACGCACTCAGTGAAGACCGGCCCAGGTACCACCGCCACAGGTGCACCGTTGGGCGCAACGCGAGCAGTGCCTTCTTTCGGCAACCGCGCCTGGAGCCCGGCGATGACCTTTTCCGTCGTTTCGCACTCGAACAGGAAGGCCGGCGGAAGCGCAACGCCAAAACGCGTGCTGAGAAGGCTCTTCAGCTCGACCAGTTCAACCGAGTCCAGCCCCAGTTCCATCAACGGGCTTGACGCAGCGTAGCGAGCAGCCCGCTCGACGCCGAGAAGGGTACGAACCTGTTCCTCTACGATTACCGCAACCTCGACGGCGCTGCGGTGTGGCGTGGCGATCGCGACTGGCTGCGCAGGTCGCGAACGGGACACAGGCGCCCCGACTCCCGGATCACCGGCTTTCGATTCCACCACCACGGGTGCAGCAGCGGCCGGCCCGACATTGGGCGCATCTGCAATAGGTGTCGACTTTGGCAACCGCGCCTCGAGTCCCGCGATGACCTTTTCCGTCGTTTCGCACTCGAACAAGAACGCCGGGGGCAATGCGATGCCAAATCGGGCACTGAGAAGACTCTTCAACTCGACCAGCTCGACCGAATCCAGACCCAGTTCCATCAGGGGGCTTGATGCGCAGTAGCGATCAGCCCGCTCGACGCCGAGCAGCGCGCGCACCTGCTCTTCTACAGTGACCGCCAATTCAACAGCGCTACGGCCGGACGAACGGATCGAACCCGGCTCGGCATGATTGCCGGGAGCGGGGAACGCCACCGGCACCGGACCTGGGTCCAACGACGTCGGTTCGATCTGCGGCTCCGCGACGTGTGCTGGCGCTTCGGCCAGCAATACGCACTGTCCGCACCTGCCGGTGATTGATTGCGAAGGCAGGGCGAGCGCGTCGAGCGGTACGAGGCCTGCCTCGACGATGGCATGCCGCCATTGTTCAACCCCCAGCAGGCAGAACTGGTCCAGGCGCATTTCCGGATCGTCAAAGAGCCACATGCCATGCAGCAGTGCGCCGCCTGCAAAATGCCACTCCTTGACTTCGGTGTATTCGTTAGCGACGAGCAGCCCGCCACCTCTGAGCAACCGCCGCGTCTGCTCAAGTGTAAAGACGATGTTTCGCGTGTCGTGAAGCACATTTCCGGCGACGACGATGTCCCACGAATGCGCCTCCATGCCCTGGGCAACGACATCAGTACCGATATCGAGCACCTTGTAGGTGACCCAGGGATAAGCCGCGGAAAAGCGCCGCTGTGTATAGCGAAGAAAGGCCGGCGAAATGTCGGACAGGCACAGTTCCACATGTTCGGGGCGTTGCCCGAGCGTTCGCAGCAGCGCATTGGCGGTGGCTCCGGATCCGGTGCCCACCTCGAGAATGCGTATCTTCCGCTGCGGGAGCGACGGGTCGGCCGACGCCAGCTTTTCGTGAACGTAGCTGGCAACCGCTTCGACGACCAGCCGGTTGTAGTACTCCGATGCAGGCTCGCCCTGGAAGATGCCGCCGAACCGGTCGATATTGCCGCCCGCGAACATCACTGCCGCTGCATCGATCTCACCGCCGATGACCCGGGTGTATTCGCGAAGAATCGGCAGTACGAAGTTCATCGCTTCCGCAAAATGCGGATGACGAACGGGAAAAGTCCGCTCGAAGGCCGCCGTCTCCGATTCGGCATCGCGCAACGCAAACGCGGCGATCGATGCATGAGACGTGATCCGCCCGTCCTGGATAGAGACAAGTCCTCTCAGGCGCAGGCGATTCAACAGGGAATCGATGTAGCGCTCGTACTTGGGCGGCACGCGGAGCAAAGCGCGGAACCGCTCCCGTTCGTAGGATTCGTTACCGGCCAGAAACACGCCCTTGCGCTGCAGTCCGGAAACGATCGCCCGCAGCACGAATGTCGCGAGGTCCGCTTCCGCCAGGCTCGGATCAAGGCCGGGCGACGTGCCAATCACGGCTTTCAGGCGGCGGACGCCCTTGGATACACGGCGTCCATGGTCCGAGGTCAACGCAGAGCCGAATACGGCGATCGACTTGCACTCGTCCAGGCCCGCCTTGTCGATACCGCCGCCCTCGTAGGCGAAATACTGCTCGATGAAGTCGACCAGTACCGTCACCACCTCTGTTCCGGCAGAGCCGGCCCAGCGCGCGGTCTCCAGTCGAAGGGCTTCCGGTGCCGCCTGCAACGGGCTCGATGCCCCGTCGCGACCTGGCTCGCCGCGCGCGGAACGCCGTGAACAAGTAGCGGACGCTACTACCTGGCCGTCAGAAACGACGACGAACTGCCCCTCCGGGAAGCCCGTCACAGCAGGCCCCGCTGCGACGCCGTGAACAGGCTCGCCAAGCCCCTCTTCCGCACGCCAGGAATGCTCGAGAATTGCGATCTGCGAATCATCATCGGCGCGTGCGAATCGCACCGAGAATGCCCGTGGCTTGAGCAGGCTCAGGCTGATACGCGCAAATGGCAGCGTTTTCGGATAGCGGCGCCAGGCACCGGCGTCGCAGAACAGGCCCGCCTGCGCCGCGCACATCAGGAATGTCTTGGCATCCAGCAGCAATTGCCGCGACATCGCGTGATAGGCGTCGAAGTGCAGACTCTCCGCTTCGTCCAGAAAGCGTGCGGTTGTCGCCGCCGGCAGGCTGTGAACCTCCAGCATGACCAGTCCGTGACGGCCGGCAGCATCCGACCAACGCCGCAGATGCTCAACGGTGCTCTGCGCAACCAGCGCCGGAGAAATCAGTTTTCCGTCGGCGTCGATGTGAACGCCGGATACGGGAACCCGCTCCCAACCAGCCACGCCCGCACTGTCTGTCGGAGGCCGGTATGTGCGGTCGTGATCGAGGAACGAGCGAACGTGGAGCACGCTGTCCGCATCAATTCCCTCACTGGCGAGCGTTGCGACGATACCCGCGGGATCGCCGATATCGCCGGTCAGCGTCAGATGCTCGTACTTCTGCAACGTTCTCGCAGTTGCCTCCAGCGCCTTGGCGTTCGCGTCAATGCCGATCAGCACGAGTGGATGACGATCCAGGAAGCGGCCGCGCAGCGTGCGGCGCTTGATGGTTTCGTAGATTTCCCGCAAAAGCGTGCCGTCGCCGCATCCCGTATCCGCGATGTACCTGGGTTGCTCGGCCAGCTCTGTCGAATCGAACACCGAAACGATCAGGGCGCTCAGGTCAACGAAGTATTTTTCATGCTGGAAGCCGCTGCCCAGCACGTTCAGGGCGCGGTCCAGATGCAGTTCATGGCCATTCGCGTCGTACGTGAAAACGGCCTTCGGATCGCCGAACAAGAGCTCTTCCGCACGCAGGAACATCGGGCGGTAGGAAGCGAAGGCCGCCGTGATGTGGATCCGTCCCCAAACGTAGTCGCCGGCGCCAGTGAGAATGAGCGTTCCATCAGCTGCGACCTGCGCCCATCCCCGGGAACAGAACAGCGACACGATTTCGTTACGGGTCCGCTGTCCGAGCGCCAGATCAAGAACGGATATCTTGCGGCCCTCGCAGTCCTGCTCGACGAGGCGGACGTGCGTGTTCTGCTTGAGGGCGAGCAGCAACGGAATCACGAAAGTGCCGTCGATATAGTCCGCCAGGTAGTCGTGATCGCCGCCCCAGCGCGCTGCCGAACGTTCCAGCCAGGATCCGAGCAGTGCAGGGTCATCATCCAGCGCGTACTGCTCGAATGGTAGGCGGTACGCCGTCATCACATCGTCGGGGATAAGGTCCACGTCCCGGAATGCAGGCGTCGGTGCGTAGGTGCCGTCGTCAAGGGCCTTGAGCCAGCCCAGGGACTCAAATAGGCGCAGGGCGACCGCGAGATACCCCGGATTGATGCGAAACGTTTCTGCCAACAGAGCCGGCTGAACCGCTACGGCATCCGCAATGGACTGCAGGCAGCCTCGCCCTCGGAGCGCGTCCACCAACGGAACGACCGCCAAGCCGTGTGCGTACCGGTTCAGTAACTCGAGCATCTTCACTTCCCTAACAATTGGTCCAGTAGTGGGCCAGGCTCACGACGGACGCGTGAGCAATCCGCACTACATGCTGCATTCCGGGCATCCAAAGCCCGTTTCCCCCGACGTCAGACCGCCAGCCACCCGGTTCTACGCGTTTTGACACGACCGCTGATCAACGCATCGCACGGCCGCACGCTCGCGTGCACCGCAGACCCGGGATGGCGTTGAGTGACTTATTCGGATTCAGTTCCGGCGAGTGCCTGTCCGGCTTCCTCCCCGTCAGCTCGTGGCGGAGCGCCTGGCGGGAGATGCGGACTCGCTGGATGCCGGCCGTTCGGCGAGATTGCGATGACCAAGTCTTCGTGACAGCAAGGTCTGGTCGCTGGCGGAGGTCGTTGGGCTTTCGCCCGACGCCGGCCTCTGTCGCCGACGGGGCTTCTACGCTGCGCCCTTCCCCTGTGTGACGAGGTTTTCCGCAGCACCTGGCATCGGGAAAATCCCCGTATACCGGAAACCTGATATCACACGAGCACGCATGCCGACCCCCTCACTTATTCGAATGCGTATGGACTGAGGCGACCTTGGCTGAGTCATCAACCCTTGTTCGCCAAACCCCGAGTATAGCGGCTACACCCCTCCTGCGCCTGCGCCCTTCCCGGGAGCGGCGTCAGTCCCGAGTGCGGCAACGCGATGCCCCCGGGAGCCCCGGAGGGCGCGCCCCCCGGCGAAACGACGCGAACCCCAGATCGAAGCGCATTCAGGAGCCCGGGGCCACACGCCTGACCAGGCCCTGGTTCGCGTCAACTTCCAGGTCATCGCCGCTCTTCAATGCCCCGAGAATCCCGGGGACATTCGCGACTGCCGGAATCCCCAGTTCGCGGGCAACAATTGCGCCGTGAGAGAGATAGCCTCCCGTTTCCATCACGATGGCGCTTGCCTTGAAAAAGGCCGGCGTCCATGAGGGATCGGTGGCGGGCGCCACGAGGACGGAACCGGCCGCCAGATTCAGTGCTTCGCCGGGGTGATGAGCAAGCACCGCGGCGCCTTTTGCAAAGCCACTGGCGACCACGACCCCCTGCCATTCCTCAGCGCCCGGCGTCGCGGTCCGCGCGGCAGGGCGGCTCGCAGACAGCGAACCACCGGATTCCAGAATGACGTCGGGCGCGTCGGCGGCCGCAAATGCAGCGAATTGACGACGACGCAGGCGAACGCGCTGCATGGCGTGTTGCGCGGCCAGTCGCCCCTCTGCCAGCGCCTGCAACTCCATCCAGGTGAGGTGGAACACGTCATTTGCCGACTCCAGATGCCCGGCAGCGACGCACTGGTCAGCCAGCGCCGTGACAATCCGCCGCATGACACCCAACTGGGCCGTCAATGCGCTGCGCGCGCCCTCACGCATGTTGCGTTCGGCGATTGCCATTTTCACCAGCCATGGAACAAGCGGCCGGTCCCAGATCGGCAATTGCGCGAGAACGCGCTCCCGCGCCGCGTTGCCGTTGGAGACCGATTCGCGACCGGGTTCAACACCACCGTCGATCAAGGAAGCGACAGCATCCAGGATGAAGCCGGGATCCTCCCGCCATCGCGGATGCTGGAGGTAGCTTTCGTAGACAGCACGGTGGCCATATCGCTGCAAGAATGCTTCGAGGCCATGACCAAACGCGCTATCGCGACCCAGCCGTTGACGCCATTCCCGTCCGTCGCGCTGCGGCGACTGCAGCCACGCAAGCGCAACAGGATCTGCGGCGGCGATCTGCGCCAACTGTACGAGCGCATGCCCCTGCGCCGCCGTCACACTGGGTTCGCCACCGCTCATGAGCGAGGCAGCGCGGGCGCCGCCTTCTCCCGGGAAGTGTCCTTCCAGCAAGTCGAGCAGTACCAGCATCGCGCTGCCGGCCGCTTGCAACAGCAGGAGATCGTCGTTGGTGCGCGTGGCCATGACGCGTGCACGCAGCCGCTCCGCGAGTTCGCGAGGGTTGCCGGGCAAGGGTTGTTCAAGGTGGTTCGCCGCCGCCTGGTGAGCGGCCGCGAGTATGGCCCTTGCCTGGAGCCGCGGACGCACACAGGCCTGCAGGAAGCGCATGCCGTGCCACGCACGCCGCACCCGGTCGCCAAGCGTGGGCTCTGGAACCGTGATCTCCGGCTGATGTCCGCCCAGCAGGCGGTTGTATACCTTCGGCGGCACGCCAAAGCCGTCGAACGACTCCCATTGGAGTATCGAGGTCTCGAAATAGACACGGCCGTGATGCGTGGCGGTCCGCTGCACGCCCGGGAGCGTCGCATATCCGGCACGCGCGGCGCTCCGGGTCAGCATATGGTTGATCAGCGGCAGCGACACGCTGCGGTCCAGCGCCGGAAGCGGATCCGGCACGACATCGCGGGAATTGCCGCGGGACCAGACCGTGGGCTGAGTCTTGAGCGCCGCATACGTCTGCCGGTTGCGCACCGTGATCGGCCTGGCCTGCACGATCCAGAACCTTTCCCCGTCCCAAACCCATTCCACGTCGTAAAACGGCCTGGAGTAGTCCAGTGTCGTCGCCAGCTCGCGGACAAGCTCGCCAAGCTCGATCGCCTGCGCCGCACTCAATGCAGCACGGGAAACAAGATGATCGGGCGTATCCGCCAGTTCGGTGCCCCCGCCAGCGCGGGGCACGGTCATCCGGGCTTTCGACCCGCAGGTCTGACCCACCAGCGAGAGATTTTCCTGCGGGTAGCCCACCTGGAGCCGGTACTCGTCGGCTTCGGCGAGCCCGCCGACCAGACTGTCGCCCAGCCCCCAATTCGCATGAATGATGAGCTGATCTTCGCGTCCGGCGACGGGATCGCAGGTAAAGGCCACGCCCGACGCTACCGGCGCCAGCATCGGCATCACGATGATTGCCATCCGCGCCGTTTCGTCGGACAGTCCGAACCGCTCGCGATACGCCGCAGCGGCCGGGCTCCAGTACGAATCCAGGACCGCTTGCACAGCGTGCACCAGGTCGGGCATTCCGCGCACATGGAGGTGGGTTTTATAGACGCCCGCAAACGAAGTGCGCGTCGAATCTTCGCTCGCCGCGGACGATCGGACCGCAAGCGGCACGTCGTTCCAGCCGCGCACGTCCAACGCATCGACCAGCGAGGCGACCAGCGCCTCATTCAACACTTCGCCGCGATGGCGTCCGGCCAACGCGGCAGAGTCGACGACAAAGCCCGGCGGCACGGGAATGCCGAACTCGGACAGCATGCCAAGGTGCCAGCCTTTGCCCCCGGCATGCGCGGCGCCGGCGGCAGCAGCGGCTGCCCAATCAAGTATCACGCTCATTGCGGCCTCGCGCTGAGGAAACGTCCAGGTTGTACGGCAATGCTCCTTGCTAGCGGGCGGGATCCTGCTGGATCTGCTGCACCAGTCGGGTCAATACCTTTCCAGGGCCGACTTCACGGATATCCGTCACGCCCTGGGCGAGCAACCAGCGGATGCTCCGCGTCCATTCGACCGACTGGGTGATCTGCCGCACCAACAGCGATTTGATCGACTCGCTATCGGCCGGGTACGGCTCCGCGGTGACGTTCGAAATAACCGGTATCCGCGGCGGCGCGAAGGAGAACGGACGCAGAAATTCCTCGAACTGATCAGCGAACTCGCGCATGTAGCGCGAATGAAACGCCGCGCTGACCGGCAACGGCATATACATGCGCGCCCCCGCCTGCTCGAGCAGCTGGCCGGCGCGGGCGATTTCGGCAACCGGGCCGGAAATCACGGTCTGCACCGGAGAATTGAAGTTGGCAACGTCGACGCCAGCCAGTCCGCTGTCGCGCACGACCGCCGCAATCGTGTCGCGATCCAGCCCGATGACCGCGCCCATTCCCCCGTCCTTGGCCTGTGCCATCAGCTCGCCGCGCATCTTGACCAGGCGCAGGCCGGTCATGAAGTCGAATACGCCGGCGGCACACAGGGCATTGTATTCACCAAGGCTGTGGCCGGCGACATGGGTAGGCCGGGCGCCGTCGACGACGGCCTTGAACACATGCAGGGAATTGACGACGTAGAGACTCGGCTGCGTGTACTGTGTCTCCTTG
This sequence comes from Tahibacter amnicola, assembly GCF_025398735.1. Taxonomy (NCBI): domain Bacteria; kingdom Pseudomonadati; phylum Pseudomonadota; class Gammaproteobacteria; order Lysobacterales; family Rhodanobacteraceae; genus Tahibacter; species Tahibacter amnicola. Next base: position 3,444,856 of record NZ_CP104694.1, on the reverse strand, counting down.
AGACGATTTTCCGGATCGTCCAGGCACAGTCTCCGCAACGAATAGCCCAGCAGCGCATCGACATCGCGCTCGACTGCACAGTATTCCTTGAGGTCAAAGAGCTCTCCGCCCATCCCTCGCGCCTGCGATCCTTGGCCAGGAAATACGAACGCCGTCATCAAAATGCCCCCCTGCGATTTGCCAGCCGGCAACATTAGTCGCCGCGCCCGGAAATTTAAAGTGAAAATTGGCTGTTGCCCTCGCCTCGGCAACCCGCTGAGCCGCGCCTTTCGGGCGAATAGCAAACCTGGATTGCGCGTCCTCGCCCGGATGAATGGGCTTGCGCACAGGACATCTGCCAAGGGCACCAGCTGGAGTGTCCGAGAGCCGGTGAATCTGCAGCCAGCCGCGCGAACATCCGGCCAGAAACCATAAATACATTCAAAAACAAGATATTAAGCGCGCGAAAAAATCCGGCAGTTCCACCCCATTTTCCGCAAAGCACATCGCCTGGCTTTCAGCAGTCCAGGCCGAATAAACTCCCGGCCGGGAATTTTCCCAGCGATCCCGCCGATTTTCACCGCCTTATATCGATTCAGCCTGTTCCGGGGCCGCGATAGAGCCCCGCTTGCCACCGTGGACACGGGATCCGATAGCAGGCGTTCTCCAAGCCCACTGCCGCGCATCGACACGGCACTTCCCTGGTGGCTTCTGCGCCGGAACTCACACCGCTACACCCCGAGCAGCACGCAGCATTGTGCAGACGCGCCTCGAACAAACGCGTAGCGGATGCGACGGCGCTGTTCGATTCCGCCCTGGATGCGGGCCAGAAATTGCGACCGGGCTGATCGCCCCGGATGGCACCACGGCCCTGCGGTGGGATCGCCACGATGCGCCGGACAACTATCTGGACTGGCAGTGAGTCAATCGGCTGGGCGGTAACCTGGCATCGTCTGGACAGTTCGCCTACGCACGACGGATACGACGCAGCAGATCTTGCTCATGCACGCGACGCTGTCGATCGGGCGCTATTTCGCTGGAATCCGCAGCCCGCTGCCCACCCGGCAGCGGGCTGTTTGTCCGCCATGAGGCGTCTACGAGTCATCGGTCGACGCGACCGAAGTTGATCTGGTCGTGTACAACCTCGATCGCGCTGGAACGCGAATACACAAGCCCCGTGTCACTGAAATCCGTTGCGGAAAATGGTGTCGGCGTCGTAGGGCAACTTCGCAATACTCGTCCGGGAGGACTCGCCGAAGTGCATTGTCGAACCGGCGAGGTAGATGCCGCCTCACGGCAGAAGCAAGCAAAGGTGCACCTTTATTACTAAATCTGACACGCGGGCTAGAACGCGGATCCGTCTGACCCGCCGACGGTACTCGCCCCCACGTTTGCCAGCACTCAACGTCAACGCGACGTCCCCACGCGCGTTAGCCAATGACCCGGTACCACCGCAACGTTGAAATGAAACACAAGAACTGCCGAACTTCTCGGCGTATCGCCGTGCGACGACGGAACAGACCTGTCGCGGAGCGTGTCGCACTGCGCAGCAGTACCAGGCGTGCCCTGCAGGCCATTCTGTGGATCGCCGGCACCGCCGTCGGGCTTGGTCTATATGCCGCTTGGCTATCGTTGAGTGAAGGCCGTTCGCAATCGACACTGCTGCCACTGGCGATCAGTTTCGGGTGCGTCGGCATGCTGCTCGGCGCCATCTATGCATTCGATTCGGAGGCTAGCGTCAGCGTCGGAAACAACACGATGCTTCGCGTCGGGCTGAGCGCCCTTGCCGGGCTCATTCTTGCGCTCTTCTGGCGGTGGACCGCCGAAGGCATCGTCTCATCGGTGGTGGTGTTTGCAGGCCTGGGCTACGTCGGCATGCGCTGGGCCAGATACGTGGACTTTTAGCGCCGCCATGCCGCGCCTGCCCTCGGACTAGGACGCGCTATCGCCCAGCATGCGCTCATACACCGATAGATCAGCGGCAGTGAAACAGCAGAAGACGATCTCCGGGACACTGCCGAGTGTTGGCAACGCCGTGCGAATGGTGTCCACCGCGACAGCCGCTGCCAACGCAATGGGGTAACCGAATATGCCTGTGCTGATGCTGGGAAACGCGACCGATACCAGTTCGTGCTTGACCGCCAGCGCCAGGGATTGCCGGTAGCACGATGCGAGCAAGGCAGGCTCGCCGCTCGTGCCACCGCGCCATACGGGGCCTACCGTGTGAATGATGTACCGTGCCGGCAGCCGATAGCCTTTGGTGATCTTCGCCTCGCCCGTCTTGCAGCCGCCGAGCAGCCGGCATTCGTGCACCAGCTCAGGGCCTGCTGCCCGGTGAATCGCACCATCCACCCCGCCTCCGCCCAGTAGCGACGAATTGGCGGCGTTGACAATGGCGTCGACGCGCAGCGAGGCGATGTTCGCCTGGACGGCGTGGACAAGCGGCTTCATGCCGGTGCGTCGTCAGTTGCCGGGAGAAGTGCGCCGCCGGGGCTGAAGGGTTATCGAAGCCGTATCGCTGAGCAGCTGGACCTGCCCGTCCTGGACCAGGCATTGCAAGCGCATCGTGCGCGAAAGCAGGCTGCCCAACGCAGCAAGGTCCCCGGTGCTGATGCTGACGACGGACAGATTCCTCAGGCGCGACAAACCGGCTGAATTCTTCTCCCACCACAGATCCGCCGCGCGTCCGCCATAGGTGACCACCACCACTTCGTCGGCGCGCCCGCTGGCTCGGCGAAGCCGTGACTCGTCCGGCTGCCCCATTTCGATCCATTGGGTGATCGTGCCATCCAGCTCACGTCTCCAGAGGTCCGGCTCATCATCCGTGGACAGTCCACGGCCGAACTCCAGGCGTTCGTCCGCGAACAAGGCGAACGCCACCAGACGCGCCATCAGGCGCTCGTCGGTTTCAGAAGGATGCTGGGCCAGTGTCAGCGAATGGGTCGCGTAGTAGTGCCGATCCATGTCGCTGATCTGCAGTTCGGCTTTGTAGATGGTCGCTTTGAGAGCCATGGATGTGTCCGCTACCGGGGGCGGCATTCTACGGCAGTGGTGATGGCTGCGGCGGTGCCGGCGTGCGGGTCATAGCGGTCTCGACAGGATCGCTGCAAGTCCGTCCGGGCATAGACCAATTCCGTTCGTCCGCTTATATTCCCCGTCCGACGCAAGCCCTCGAAGTACGCCCCCGATTCGATCGACGACAGCGGCTACTGCCGCCAGGAGATGATCATGGCAGGTGGAAGGATGTGGCGTTTGGGTTCCGCGGTGCTCGCCATCCTGGCGGCCAGTCAAGCCAGCGGACAGCTCATCATCAGCGAGTTCCGCGTCCGCGGCCCTAACGGGGCCAACGATGAATTCATCGAGGTCCAGAACATTAGCGGCGCGGACCACACTGTCGCGGGCGGCGGTACGGGCTATGCGATCGCCGCGTCTGACGGCGTCGCCCGCGCGGTCATTCCCAACGGCACGGTCATTCCAAACAAGGGCCATTATCTGGCCGTCAATTCCGTCGGCTATTCGCTGGCGTCTTATCCCGCTGGCAACGGCACCACGGCCACGGGCGATGCGACCTATACCACCGACATTCCGGACAACGCCGGCATCGCGCTCTTCAATACCAGTGTCGCAGTCGACTTCACCCTTGCCAATCGAATGGATGCGGTTGGTTCCACCAGCGAGGCCAACACGCTCTACAAGGAAGGTACCGGCTATCCGGCGCTGACGCCCTTCTCGATCGACTACGCGTTCTATCGCGATCTCTGCGGCAAGGGCGGCAGCATCACCACGTTCGCGACCTGCCCATCGCCCAATGCCGTCGCGGACACCAACAATAACGCGGCAGATTTCGTTTTCGTCGACACCAACGGCACCAGTGCAGGTGCCGGCCAGCGGCTGGGTGCGCCCAGCCCGGAAAACCTTTCCTCGCCGTTGAACCAGGGCGGCAACACTGCCGCGGTGCTGGACAGCTGCGTCGGACAGCAATCGCCGCCGAATATCGTGCGCGATTTCACCAGCGACCCAGCCAACAATTCCACATTTGGCACACTGGATGTCCGCTACACCTATACCAACAACACCGGTGGCAACCAGACCCGGCTGCGCTTCCGCATTGTCGATCTCACGACCTTTCCGGCGCCGTCCGGCATTTCTGACTTGCGCCCACGCACCTCGACGGCCGTCGTTGTCACGGTAGATCGCCCGCCATGCGGGTCCGGCACCAGCAACGTCACCGTCAATGGCACGACACTGGAACAACCCCCATCGCAACCCAATGGCGGTGGTTTCGACAGCACGATGAGTGCGGGCACCGTCACGCTGGCTACTCCTCTGGCCAACGGCGCCAGTATCGATGTGCGCTTCCTCTTCGGTATCCAGCAGACGGGTACCTTCAAGTTCGGCATCATCGCGGAAGGTCTGCCGACAGGTGGTGGGTTCACCTACTACGAGGGGTGTACCGACACCTGTCCGTTCGTCAGTTCGATCGTTCGGGTCAATCCCACGCCGACCGGTTCCGCCACCGTCGACTACACGGTGACCTTCAGCGAAAGCGTCGACAATGTGGACGCCGCCGACTTCGCCATTACGACCACGGGCTCGCTGGCCGGCGCGTCCGTCGGCAGCGTCACCGGTACGGGCGCCACGCGCACGGTCACGGTGAACACGGGTACGGGTGCGGGCACCCTGCGGTTGGATCTGCAAGACAACAATACGATCACGGGCACGACGGGCAACGAGCCCTTGGGTGGGCCCGGTGTCGACAACGGTGACTTCCTCACTGGCGAGGTCTACGACGTTGATCGCGAATCGCCAACAGTGACCGTTGAGCAAGACGGCGCGCAGGCGGATCCGACGGCCGCATCGCCGATCAACTTCGCGGTGGTCTTCAGCGAGGCGGTCACCGGATTCACGAATGCCAGCGTCACCCTCGGCGGAACTGCCCTGCCCACGACAGCCTTCGTGACGGGAAGCGGTACCACCTACAACATTGCCGTCAGCGGCATGACCGCCAATGGCACGGTAACGGCCAGCGTCAACGCGGCCGCGGGTACCGATGCCCTGGGCAATGCCAGCGTGGCTTCCACCAGCACCGACAACACTGTCACCTTCACCGGCGCGGATACGACGCCGCCCACGGTTACGGTCGAGCAGGCCGTCGGCCAAGCTGATCCGACGGGCACGTCACCCATCAATTTCACCGTCACTTTCAGTGAAGCCACAGCCAATTTCGCCACGGGTGATGTCACGCTGGGCGGTACAGCGGGCGCGACCACCGCCTCGGTGACCGGCGGACCGACCGTATTCAACGTCGCGGTCAGCGGCATGACGACCAACGGCACGGTGACCGCTTCGGTCGGCGCGGGTGTTGCCACCGACGCGGCGGGCAACGGCAATCTCGCTTCCACCAGCACAGACAACACCGTCACCTTCAACGGCTTCGACCTGACGCCACCCACCGTGACGGTCGAACAGGCTGTTGGCCAGGCAGACCCGACGTCCACCTCGCCAATCAACTTCACCGTGACCTTCAACGAACCCACGGCCGACTTCGCCACGGGCGACGTCACCCTCGGCGGCACGGCGGGTGCGACGACAGCGACGGTGACGGGCGGCCCGACGGTCTTCAACGTCGCCGTGAGTGGCATGACGACCAACGGTACGGTGACCGCCTCGGTTGCCGCTGGCGTGGCCACCGACGGTGCGGGCAATGCCAACCTCGCCTCCACCAGCGTGGACAACACCGTCACGTTCGACGGCTTCGATCTGACGCCGCCCACGGTGACGGTCGAACAGGCTGTTGGCCAGGCAGACCCGACGGCCACCTCTCCGATCAACTTCACCGTGACCTTCAGCGAACCCACGGCGGACTTCGCCACGGGCGACGTCACCCTCGGCGGCACGGCGGGTGCGACGACGGCGACAGTGACGGGCGGCCCGACGGTGTTCAATGTCGCCGTCAGTGGCATGACGACCAACGGCACAGTGACTGCCTCGGTTGCCGCGGGCGTGGCCACTGATGGTGCCGGCAATGCCAACCTTGCCTCGACCAGCGTGGACAACACCGTCACCTTCGACGGATTCGACGTGACCTCGCCGAGCGTCACGATCGAGCAGGCCGTCGGACAACCAGACCCGGCATTTGGCGCGACGATCAACTTCACCGTGACCTTCAGTGAACCCGTCACTGGTTTCACCACCGGCGACGTCACCATCGGCGGCACGGCGGGGGCGACTACCGCGACCGTCACGGGTGGGCCGACCGTGTACAACGTGGCAGTGAGCGGCATGACGGCTAACGGAACCGTGACCGTCAGCATTGCCGCCGGCGTGGCCACGGATACCGCGGGCAATCCGAACCTGGCTTCCACCAGCACAGATGGCACCGTCACCTTCGGCGGCGTCCAGGCGGTCGTTCCGCTGCCGGCCTTGTCCTGGCAGATGCTGATGGCCCTGGTTGCGCTGCTGGCTGGTGTCGGCACCTACATGCGTCGCCGGGTACACTTCAAGTAGCGGCCACTGATCACTATTGATCGTGACGAATCGGGGCCCGGATGGGCCCCGATTTTTTTGCGGACTATTCCGGTCCTGCACGCTTACCGGGGCGCTTCGAAGCCATTCGCGAAAATCAGGTCACCGCCGCTCAGTGCGTAAAAATAGACTGGCTGGTCCGTACCGTTCAGAACATAGAACCCGTTCAGTCCGGGCGAATAGCCGAACCGGCCGTAGGTGCCATTGGCGGTGGCGACCGTCGGCACCACGGTGTTTCCGGCGGCAAGCGGCAGTGTGTCCCAGGTCCACGGTTGCGTGCGGGGATTGGCAGGCGCACGCAGCAACGTGACGACGCCGGTCGTGCCAGGCGTCACGTTGTGCCAGATGGCTATCGCATTCAGGGAGGGCACCCACGCCCCCGCCTGACCGCCCAGTTGCAAGTGGGCAGGAAGCGCATTGCTGGAGCCGGGCTGCAGCATTTGCGCCGTCGTCGTATCCCAGACCGAAAAGGAGTGCGGCAGCAGCGCACTGATCATGACCAGCACGTCGTGCTCCGGCACGTGCACGAGCGCGTGATAGCTCCATACATTGGCCACCGACCCCGAAGTGAACACTTGCCACTGGCTGGTGGAGAAATTGAAGCGACTCAGGCGCGTTGTTCCGCCACCGAGCCACCAGACTGCGTCGCGGGTCTGGTCATAGGCAGAGCCGCCGTAACCCAGGCCCGCCGCCGGGTGTGAGCCTCGTACTTCCCATTCGCCGTTTTGGGGATTCAACAGCAGGCTGCGTGGCGTTCCCGCCTGCCCGCTGGAGTAGGTATTTCCCTGCATGGCGCAGAAGGGACCGCGTCCAGGCACATAGACGTGCTTGTTGTAGCTGTGAATGGCGCGCGGCCGCCCGTCGGCGTAGTTGCCGGTGCCTTCCTGACCGTCGTTGAGGTTGATCAATCCCAGTGGAATCGAGCCCGATGGCGGACGCGGCATTCGCCACCGCGGCGTTTCATCCGCCAGGCAGATCGCATACGCCTCGTTGCCGGCATAGTCCGCATGACCGCCGCTCAACGGCAGCCACAGGGTTTCGCTATCGCTGTCGTAGCAGGCGCCGCACCAGGGCAGGATGACGCCGGGCTGCCCGACGTTGCCCCCCCATGGACCGCGTTCGTTGTCTGGATCGGTCGCCAGTGCGGGATTGAGCGCGGGATCGCGCGCCGGATTGATCGCGCGCAAGGTATTCGCAGACGGAATGGCGCGCCAGGTGTTGACCGCCATGGTGCGTCGCCACGTGGGCCACGGCGTACCGCGCGCGCTGCGTTGAATCGATGCAGGCGTACTGCCTGCCGTCGCGACGAGCGAAACGAACGGAAGGCAGCCCAGTCCACCAGCAGCCCGCAGAAAACGGCGACGGCCTTCGTCGTCGGCTTTGCTCATGGAACGCTCCTTGTCAGTCATCGATAGCAAACGAAGTACCGCCACGCGGTTTGCCGCGTGGGCGAGGCTAGCGGCGAGGCTAGCGTCGATCTCTCGGTCCGTCGGTGATGACGCGATCAACGTGCGGACGTATCCGACCATCGGTACCGCGTGTGAGGGGTTGTCATACGGTGCTAGCCCCGGAATCGGGAGAATCGCGTTCACGGACGGTCAGCCCGTCGGTACCAGTGGGCGGCTATCGCACTGTGCGGAAATGCGCGTCCTCACGGGTACTGTCGAGCGCCTCCTGCAAACAGGGCGGATACCGACCGGAATGCGACCTAGCGTGCGCACATCTCACCTCGAAGGAAGTGCTATGCGTCCGCTGCTCCACACTCGCTTTGTGAAATCGCTGTTCGCCGTTGGACTGGCATCGCCTCTGGCTGCGGCCGCACCGGAGCCCGTTCACGCCGCCAACGCCGGGCCGCCCGGCACAGTCCACGCCGACGGACGTCATGATTTCGATTTCCTGGTCGGCCGCTGGTACGCGCATACCCGCCGCTTGGTACGCCCCCTGCAGCAGTCTGACCAGTGGGAGGCGTTCTACTCCGTTCACGATGGTGTCCTGCTACCCGGCGGGCTGGGCGTTGCCGACGACTATCGGATCGAGGGCCGGCCGGATTTCCTCGGCCTTGCCCTGCAGATCTACGACCCTGACCACCGCCAGTGGCGCGCCTACTGGTACCGGCAAGGCGCCATGACTCCCCCGCTGCTCGGCCGCTTCAGCGATGGCGTCGGCGTATTCGAAGGCCCGGACCAGCTCGATGGCCGCGCCATCCTGACGCGCTACACCTGGAAGGACATCACCGCAGCCAGCGCCCGGTGGGAGCAAGCCTTCTCCGGCGATGGCGGCAAGACCTGGGAAACCAACTGGGTGATGGAGTACAGCCGCGAGCCATTTCCGCGCGTCGTGACACTGCCCCCAGGGAAGGGCGCCACACCTGAAGTGCAACAGCCCGATGATCAACAATTCCCGGCAAATTATTGAATACTCGTGAGATTCTCCCTTTGGCGTGACGCGGCGCCAGCCTCTGGCGCCGATGGTTACGGGTTGCAATCCGGCGGGCGGCGTTGCTGCGCCATCGCCCCTTTCGGGTGAAAATGCCTCACACTATCGGGTTCGCCCCTCGGCCGCCGGTCCGGCAGGACAGGCTGGTGAAACCGCCCCCCGCCTGCGATGACCGACGGCCTGCCGCTCACCCATTACGGATTTCCTGCTGTGAATACGACTGCACCATCCCCCGCCGCCGCAATCGACGACCGCGACTTGCTGGAACGCGTGCGCGGGGCCGTGTCTGTGCTGGAACTACTGGCAAACAACCACGCCCTGCTGGAGAAATTGCCGGCCGAAGATCGCCAGCGTCTGCACGAGATGGCGGGACAGATCTTCATCCCCGACCCGGTTGCCCGCCGGCAACGCCGCAAGGCGGCCGCCAAGGAACGCAGCAAGGCGCAGATTCGCAGCGACGACGCTGTCCTGCACGAAACCGGCATTCGCGTGCTGCGGCGCAAGCCGGTCTTCACCACGCCGAACGTGTTCCCCCCGAGAACTTCGACCCGCAGGATTCGCTCGGCGAGGTTGAGGAACCACGCGAGTCGATCCAGCCGCAGCACTGCTACGTCTGCAAGCAGAAGTATTCGCTGATCCACCATTTCTACGACCAACTCTGCCCGACCTGCGCTGCATTCAATTTCACCAAGCGCACCGAGCTCGCCGACCTGCGCGGCCGCGTGGCCCTGTTGACCGGCGGCCGCGTGAAGATCGGCTACCAGGCTGGCCTGAAGCTGCTGCGTGCTGGCGCCGAGCTGATTGTCACCACGCGTTTTCCGCGCGACTCGGCCGCCCGCTACGCGCAGGAGCCGGATTTCGCCGAGTGGGGCCATCGGCTGGAAATCTTCGGCCTCGACCTGCGCCATACGCCCAGCGTTGAAGCGTTCTGCCAGCACGTGCTCGCCACGCGCCAACGCCTGGACTTCATCATCAACAATGCCTGCCAGACCGTGCGCCGTCCGCCGGACTTCTACGCGCACATGATGGCGAGCGAAACCTCGGCCTTGCACGACGCACCGGAAAGCGTGCAGAAGATCCTCGGCAGCTATACCGGCGTGCGCAGCTACGACATCCTGCCGGATTCCAGCACAGCCTCAAGTGACACCGCCATCGCCGCACTGGCCGGCCTGAATCCTTCGCTGCAGAACGCACAATCGCGCGTGCTCGATTCCGCGCGACTGTCCCAGGTGCCCCTGCTGCCGGATGAATTTGTGGCCCAGTCGCACCTCTTCCCCGAAGGCCGCCTGGACCAGGATCTGCAGCAGATCGACCTGCGCGGACGCAATTCCTGGCGCATGCAGATGGATGAAGTGCCGTCGGTGGAACTGCTCGAGGTGCAACTGATCAATGCCATCGCGCCGTTCATCATCAATGCACGGCTCAAGCCATTGATGTTGCGCACACCCGGCCGCGAAAAGCACATCGTCAATGTGTCGGCGATGGAAGGCCAGTTCTACCGCAACTTCAAGACCACCCGCCATCCGCACACCAACATGGCCAAGGCCGCGCTCAACATGATGACGCGCACCTCGGCAACGGATTACCACAACGACGGCATCCACATGAACAGCGTGGATACCGGCTGGGTGACCGACGAAGATCCCGTCGAAATCGCCGCCCGCAAGACCATCGAAGAACGCTTCCACCCACCGCTGGATATCGTCGACGGCGCCGCGCGCATCGTCGATCCGATCATCGCCGGCATCAACACCGGCGAACACGTATGGGGGCAGTTTCTGAAGGATTACCGGCCGACGGATTGGTGAGCCGCGGTGGAGTGTTGCTTACGCACATGTCCACTGCACCCCACATCCAACAACGACACCGCCGCGCAGGCTGGCCCGCGATCCGGGCCGTGGTCGCGATGCGTGCGATCGCCGAGGTCGACTCTTCGGCGGTACACGTTGTGCCATCAGCCGGAGCAAAAGTTCTTCGCGCGCCGCGATCACTGCGGGCAGTGTCAGGCCTTGACGAACCCGCGAGGCCACGGCTACGTTACGCGGCTCAGCGCAGCATCGCCGTGAGGCGACGGTTGGAAGATTCAGCGTTTACTTCTTGAATCCCCTTGATTATTGCTTGAGGCTGCCGGCGTCCTGAGCCGCGCGTTTCCCTGCGCTGAAATTCCTATTGCCAACCCGGGTCTCGACGCGCGTTGCCCAGCCTGCAGGCTCCACCCATCCTATGCCCATTGGCCCGATTGAACGGTGCGGCGTGATTCGTCCCGGGTCACCCTTCGGGTTAACCACAGCTACGAAGCGCGTAGCATGTCTAACGTGCTGGAACGCGGACGTGCTGGAACGCGGACGTGCTGGAACGCGGACGTGCTGGAACGAAGACAGAATCGGACTGGCACGATGTAGCAGGCTCGGAGTGTCGGCTCATCAGGATGCCGTCCGGGTGCGCGTCAGCAAACCGGGGCGTATTCCCGGGCCGCGCATTGTCGGTTTCGTTGCGCTCCTAGAGAACTGTGTTCTACGCAGTCTTGTGAACTGACCGTGTGCCCGGGCCCGCCCGGACCTTCCGGCAGCTCCATCCACGGCCCGCACTTGACGCCCTTCCAAGGCGGAAAGGTGTATCGTCGCTGCGCCGCCTGGCGGCATCGCCCGTTCACAACGCGAGGGATTCGACATGAGCCTGCTGGAATTCGTCAAAGACGCCGGAGCGAAGGTGCTCGATGCCGTCGCCAATCCGGCCGACGCCGGACGCCAGATCCGATCGCATATCGAGAAGGAAATCGGCGTTTCGGATGTGGATGTGCAGTGGATCGAAGGCACGGTCAAGGTCAGCGGCAACGCAAAGACCCAGGCCGACAAGGAACGCCTGATCCTGGCGGCCGGCAATATCCAGGGCGTGAAAGCGGTGGACGATGCGATCACCGTCGCCGCTCCGGGCGCCGCCTCGCGCATGTATACGGTGAAGGCCGGCGACACCCTGGGAAAGATCGCGAAGGAGCACTACGGCGATGCGTCGAAATACCCGCAGATCTTCGAGGCAAACAAGCCGCAGCTGAAGGATCCTGACAAGATCTATCCGGGGCAGGTGCTGCGTATTCCGTAAGGTTAATCCGTCAAACGCTGGCTCTGCCAGCGTTTGGCCGCTTCCTTGACGCAAGGGCCTGCAATAACTCCAAGCCCGCAGCCCTATCGACCTTTCCCGCCGCGCCAACCCCACCTCGCTTTCAATCGCACCCAGCGCCCGGTTGCATACCCCGCCGGTTTCGCTGATACCCTTGCCGAGTGCTTGCGTGCGCAAACAGGCACTAAGGGATCTCTGAACAAGTCCATTCGGGCTTGCTCAGCCCTCGTCCGAATGACGGCCGCCCGCAGGCCTGCGCGCTACCCTCAGGGAGAACCCCATGCCATCGTCACTGTGGTCGATCGTGATGTTGCTTGCCATGCCGGTCGTCGGTGCACAGGCCGCACACCTGCATGAATTTGGCAAAGTACTGAATAGCGAGGAAATTGCCGCTTATTCCGCGGCCAGCGACGCCCGCCTCGCGATGCAGGGTGCCGGCGGCGTCCGCGCGGTCAGCTTCCCCGCATCGACCTATCTGCACCTGCTCTCGCAACCGAAGGCTGCCGGCATCGTTGCGCACTACGTAGTCAACCCCGCTACCGGCCGCGACACCCTGATGCTGCAGGCCGTGGACGGCATCGGCCAGGCGTTTGGCGACTCCATCGACAACGGCCTCCCCTGCCCGCCCTACTGCCCCAAGCAGGACGTCGCGACCACGAACAACAAATCCCCGCTCATTGCCCCGACCGCTGAAGAGCTGCAATCGGCCGGAAAGGTCCTGAGCGCCGACGAGGTGCAGCAGTACTTCGCCGCCGGCGCCCGGAAATCAGCGCGCGTCGGCCGCTCCGCAACCGTCAGCTCCGCCAGCTTTCCGGCCTGGACCTACGTGCGCCTGCTCAGTCAGCCGGGGGCGGCGGGATTAAGCGTGCACTACACGCTGGATCCGAAAAGCGGCAAAGACACGCTGCTGCTGCGCGCCATCGACAAGGACGGCTCGGCCTTCGGCGAATCGGTGAACTTCTCAAACCCCTGCCCACCCTGCTGAGCCGGCGGCTGCATGACGGAACCCCCATCCGTCGGCTGGGGGTTCCCGCATCTGGGACTCGGAATCGCTGCTGCTTCTGTAGCGCGTGCCAACCCGCAAGGTTGACCGGGGCGGATCTGCGATAATGTAGGAAATGACGCGTGGTCGCCTGACGTCCACTATTCGGACGTTGTCGCGATGTTGGGCTTCGCTGGCGATTACCCCAACCGAGAGAATGAGCCGCCGGGCTCTTCGTGACCCGGGTCAACGAAGGATTCACCCTGGGTTGGGCTGCGATGTCATTGAAGACGTGCAGCGTGAAACCTTGCTTTCCGCCGCGGCGGGCCCCTCCCTGGCATCTCCCGCCCTCAGCATGCGCGGCGCTTCCGTGCACGCGCTGGAGCCAGCTGCGATCCGCCTTCGGATCGTCCGTTGCCTTCCTGGCCAACCAGCTCCGTGGTTCCGACGACGAGCAGCGATCCAAGTTGCGTGCCAGCACATGGGGCGCCTCCGAGCCTTACTTCACGCGGACTTGGGGAGTCGCGTCGAATGTACGTTTTACAGAAATGTGTACGCCTTTCGGATCGCTGACGCCGCTGTTGCAAGACGTACCGAAGCGTTCGCCGTGCATTTTCGGCTGCTGCCCTCGCTCCTGATGCACTCGCATTTGCTCCACTGCATACGCTAAGCGGCCTGTTTGAGGCGCGTATTTCGCACCGCCATGTGACTGTCGCGACGGGTTCTGCAGCGCGCTCTGCATTCCGGAGCAAGGATTGCAGCAATCGCGCCGGGCTGCAGCGGCTGGAAGCGTTCAGCCGAGGTGGTTTGGCGTGTCGCGACTCCAGGCACGCATGTTGCTGTAGCGAACCGCTCACAGAGGAGCTCTCCATGCCAGCACGAAAGCAAACTTCAGCGACAAACGCCAGGAAAGCAGCATCAAATACCCGATCGACCGCGTCGAAACAGACGCGGAATGCGAAGAAGTCAGCCAGCAAATCCGGAGAGGCAGGCGCCACAGCGAATGGCGGCCAGATCAGCGTCGCCACGCTGCTTAAAAAGGACCACCGGAAAGTCGAAGCGCTCTTCGAACGATACGCCACATTGCAATCCACGCAGGAAAAGGCGGACGCGGTCCGCGAGATCTGCACCGAGCTGATCATCCACGCCCGCCTGGAAGAGGAGATCTTCTATCCAGCGTGTCGCGAGAACGGTGTGGAAGACGAACGCCTCGACCAGGCACAGGTAGAGCACGATTCCGCCAAAGTGCTGATCACGGAGCTGATGCTCTCCGAACCCGACACCCCGTACTACGATGCGAAGGTTGCGGTGCTCAAGGAACAGGTTCAGCACCACGTCCGCGAGGAAGAACAGTCCAGCAAGGGCATTCTCGCGAAGGCGGCGGTCGCAGGCGTCGACATGAATGAGCTCGGCCAGAAGGTGCAGGCTCGAAAACAGGAGCTGATGACCACTGGCGGCAGCATGCGCGTGCCGCAACCGGTATCGCTCCAATTTGCTGCAGGCGACAACAACCAGGAGAAGACGATGGCATCACAATATCGAGGCAGGGATGAGCGTGGCCGCAACGACGATGATCGCAACGGTTCACGCGGGCGCGGGCAAGGCCGCGATGAACAGGGCCGTTTTGAGAGCGACGACCGCGGATCCGACCGCTACAGCCGCTCACGCGACGACGATGACGACCGCTCACGCGGCCGCGGCCGCGACGAATCCGGACGTTTCGAAAGCGATGACCGCGGTTCGAGCCGTTCCAGCCGTTCGCGCAACGATGATGATTCCCGCAGTTCCCGCTCCCGCGACGACGACGATGACGGCCGCGGACATGGCCGCGGTGGCTGGTTCGGCGATTCGCGCGGACATTCCGAAGCCGCCCGCGAAGGCTGGCGCAACCGCGATGACGACGATCGCAGCTCGCGCTCGCGCAGCGACGACGATAACCGTCGCTCCCAGTCACGCGACGACGATGACAACCGCCGTTCGCGCTCGCGCGACGATGACGACGATGGCCGTGGCCATGGTCGCGGCGGCTGGTTCGGCGATTCACGCGGCCACTCGGAAGCCGCGCGCGAAGGCTGGCGCAACCGCGACGATGACGATCGCAGCTCGCGCTCCCGCAGCGATGACGACAGTCGCAGCTCACGATCGCGCAACGACGACGATAATCGTCGCTCACAGTCCCGCGACGACGACAGCCGCCGTTCGCGTTCGCGCGACGACGATGACGATGGTCGCGGCCAGGGCCGCGGCTGGTTCGGCGATTCGCGCGGACATTCCGAAGCCGCCCGCGAAGGCTGGCGCAACCGCGATGACGACGATCGCAGCCAGCGCTCCCGCGGAGACGATGACCGCCAGTCCCGCTCTTCCCGTTCGAGGGACGACGAGCGCGGCGACGACCGTAGCGACGGCCGCGGCGGTTGGTTCGGCGATTCGAGGGGTCACTCCGAAGCCGCACGGCGCGGGTGGCAGAATCGGTAAGTGAGGGTGTCGCGCCGCGAACGCGTTCGCGGAGCGACGTGACCGCGTCACGCTCACCGGCCCGTCGCGAAGTCCAGCGCTTCCTCCGAATAGTGCGGTCCACGCAGGGCAACCCAGCGCACGTCCAGGTAGGAGCCGCGCTGGTACACGTCTTCGTTGCGCCGCAGGGCAAAAATGCGCCAACCGTGCAGGTTTCCTGGACAGGCCGTCGCCCGCAAACCTGCTGCGTTGCAGCTCTGAGCGGCTCGCGTGCGGGAAAAAGCGGCGTGACCGCCGAAGCAAGCGGCAGCGGTGGTGCTCCTCACGTGATCATTTCCGCTGAAAACCGGGCGCGTCGGCGCTATTACCTGCTCCGGATGCGCTTTGAGCGGCGTCGCCGACGCTTTGCGCGCCGCCGTCGGAGGGTTGACCTCCAGCGGTTCCACTTGAAGGTTCAGCGTCGAAGTGAGAACCGGCATCGCAGCCGCTCAAACCGACGCCGCGAGATTCTCGATCGTGCCCGTTCCCTGATACACCAAGTCTGTGCAGTACGCACACTGCTCGCGAGCCAACATCAATGCCCCAACCTACGAAAGCCAGCGAAAGGTCTGGTGGCATCGCGCGGTCTTGCACCGGGCAAACCCCGCGGGTTCACCCGGGCTACGGTCCGCTATCGATGCACTTGACGCTACTCGACGCTGAAGCTCTGCAGCGAAACCGGCGTGGTGCCGGCGGGGCCGAAGAACATGCCGTCGAACAGGGCGCTGAGGCTGTCGCCGGTGCCGTCGGTTTGCACGCGTGCGGCGATGCGTACGGAAGCAGTGGCGGATCCACCCGGCATGGGGTCGGCGAAGCCGGTCTGTGATACACGCTCCCAGTTGGCGACGGCGACACCGTCGACGAAACCGTTGACGGAAGTGCCGCTGCCCGTAAAAAGCAGCTGCGAGGTTTGCGAGCCAGTGCAGTTGGCCCCGGCGTAGAACTGGACGGCGATGAATGCGAGGTTTGGCCCGCCGGCACCGGGGTTATCGAGCGTGAAGCGGATGCGGCCGCCAAAATCCCAGGGCGGCGATCCGGGCGCGGCAATGCATTGATTGAGTCCCTGTACAACGCCGGTGCTGCCGGGGCCGCTCTCAGCCAGGTTGAGGCGCGCACTGCCGACGGTGGCTGAACCCGAATCGTCGTCGTACACGCCGGATCCGGTTACGCCGGTTCCGCCGGCATTCTCGGCGGTCCACGATGTCGTGATGTCTGAGGTGAAGTCGCCGTTGCTGACCAGATTCTGTGCCGAGGCGGTGCTGGCGAAGGCGAAAGCGAGAAAACCGAAGCCAAGAACGTTATGCATGTGCATTGATGCTTCCCTCCAGTACAGTGATTGGACGCAGCAAATTGTCGAATGACACACGTTCGTCGAGCTGATCGCTCCTGTCGGTACTTGCCGGTCCGGCGTGCTGCCGGATGAACCGTCCGCGCGGAACTGGCGGTCGCTACCGACTCGGTACGGCGGCGGCTAAGTTTACTTCAAGTTTCTCAGGGTGGTAGCGCGATCGGGCTGGACAGTAGAGTCCTTGCGGACTCATCCATTACACAGGGCACTCTATCGATTGGACTTGGCATGTCTTGAGAGCTAGCAGGCCGTTGAGAAAACCCAATTTCCGCCCAGATCAAGCTGGCCAAGTGTTCGTTCGTGGTGCAGTAGCTGATCGATAGTGTGGGACTTGCGAGCTACGTCGGCGAAGGATTCCACCATCCTTGGATGCCACCGATGCGGATCAAGTTGTAGGCGGCGAATGTCCAAGTAACCCATGCGCGCACAGCCGGAAGTCCCACGCGAGTCAGCTTTCGAAGTTCACCGATGGTCTTGACCCAACCAAATCCTTGCTCGATCTTCTTTCGAACCCGCTGGCTGATCGCGTATCCCTTGCTTGATGCGGTGCGTCCGTCAACTGCACTTCGACGGTGGCTATTGTTCTGGGCAACGTGAGGCTTGATACCACGCTCCTTCAACGCGGCTACGAAAGCATGAGTGTCATAGGCTTTGTCTGCACCCAATGTGCATCCGGCGCCCAGGAGCATTTCGTCGACCAGCAACAGGCCGCTTTCTCGCTCGGATGTCCCAGTCGCATGGCGTACATCAACTCCCACCAGCAGACCGTTCCGGTTCTCCATCAATGTGCTGGCTTGGTAGCACAGCTTGGCTTCCTTGCCAGCACCTTTGCGCATCAAGCGTGCGTCGGGATCCGTCGTAGATTCGTGTGTTTCGTTACTGCGCTTTTGACCGTGAAAGTTTCCGCTGTCATCGCTACCGTCGCCGTCCTTCGGGCGAAAGCTTTTGTGAGAGGCCCAAGCCTCCAACAGTGTTCCGTCCACCGAAAAGTGCTCGTTACTCACCAGCTGTTTGAGCTGCGCCACCAACACGGTGTGATCGAAAAATCGTTGGGCGATCTCTTCATCGAACAACCGATCTCGATTGAACGAGAAGGTGGAATGGTCCCATACTCGATCGTCGATATTCAGGCCAACAAACCAGCGAAACAGAAGGTTGTAGTCCAGCTGTTCCATCAGCAGTCGCTCGCTGCGTACGCTGTACACGACCTGCAACAGCGATGCACGAAGCAACCGTTCCGGCGGAATGGACGGCCGCCCGATCCTGGCATAACGCGACTCGAATAGTTCGTCCATATTTGCCAAGATTCCGTCAACCAATTCCCGCAACTGACGAATGGGATGATCCGGCGGAACGCGTGCCTCGACCGATACGTAGGAGAACAATCCGAGTTGCTGAACGTCCGGTGTTCGCATGCTGAGTGGCTTCAGTCAATGGCGGAATGCTGCATTTTGCACTGAATGGGGCTTTCTCAACAGCCTGCTAGTGTGGTGTTCCGTTAATAGATTGAATTAATTGGCCAAAGGAGTAATCTCTCGTAGTCCCCGACGGAGACTGCGAAGATGGCGCGCATGGGTCGACCGATCAGCAAGCTCGAGATCTCTGCCGATGAGCGGCGCGAATTGCTGGCGCAGCTGGCAGTACGCAAAGCGCCCGAAGACGAAAAGCTTCGGATTCGAATCGTGCTGGCGTGCGCAGATGGGCTTGGTGGGGAAGCGATTGCGAAGAAGTACGCTGTCTCGGAGCAGACGGTATCGAAGTGGCGCCGTCGCTACGCGGCGTATCGTTTTGCCGGGCTTACCGATGCCCCGCGTCCTGGTCGTCCGCGTTCGGTCGACGATGAGTGCGTGCAGGCAGTGATCGAACGCACCCGCAAAGCCAAACCCACGAAAGCCACGCATTGGAGCGTGCGTTCGATGAGCCAGGCCAGCGGCGTATCGGCGACTTCCGTGCATCGGATCTGGCGTGCGTTCGGCTTGAAGCCACATCTGACCAAGACCTTCAAGCTGTCGACCGATCCGCACTTCGTGGCCAAGGTGCGTGACATTGTGGGTTTGTATCTGGCGCCACCTGACCGGGCTTTGGTGCTGTGTGTGGATGAGAAGAGCCAGATTCAGGCGCTCAACCGCACGCAGCCTGGCCTGCCGATGACTTTCGGCAAGCCGGCAACGCATACGCATGACTACCAGCGCCACGGCACCACTTCGCTCTTCGCTGCCCTGGATGTGGCTACCGGCAAGGTGATTGGCCGCCTCAAGCGCCGCCATCGCAGTGCCGAGTTTCTCGAGTTCCTCAATGCCATCGACCGCGATGCGCCGAAAGGTCTCGACATCCATCTCATCCTCG
The DNA here is from genome assembly GCF_025398735.1 of Tahibacter amnicola. NCBI lineage: Bacteria > Pseudomonadati > Pseudomonadota > Gammaproteobacteria > Lysobacterales > Rhodanobacteraceae > Tahibacter > Tahibacter amnicola. Next base: position 3,425,630 of record NZ_CP104694.1, on the reverse strand, counting down.
ACAACTACGGCACGCACAAGACCGAGGCGGTGCGTAGCTGGTTCGCTCAGCGTCCGCGCTACCACCTGCACTTCACCCCGACATCGGCTTCATGGCTCAACCTCGTGGAGCGCTTCTTCTCCACGTTGACCACGCGCTGGCTCAAGCGTGGCGCACACGTGAGCGTCGCCGACCTCGAACGATCCATTCGCGAATACCTGCACCAACACAACCAAGATCCAAAGCCTTTCACTTGGCGACGCACTGCCGACCAGATCATCGCGAGTGTCGGTCGGCTGGGGCGCGCAATTAGTTAAGCGTATTAATGGAACACCACACTAGAGCTCAGGCTCATTAACCCACACACAGACGTTTCGGTTTACGCGGGAATAGCGCAGCAGGTCGGATAGCGAACGCAGTACGCAGAAGATCAGGCCTGGGCCCTCGCCGTCTTCGGTGTGGGGCGTGCCTTCGCCCGGGCGCGGATCGTAGTACACATTCTGGGCGGCGAACGCGAGTTCTTCATGGTCGGAGCCGATCAGGTCGCCGTCCATTGCGTCGGCGAGGCGGTCGAGGTCGTCCAGGCACCAGGCAAGCAGGCCATCGACGTCAGCGATGACGGCGCTGGCGTCGGCCGGAAACACCGTGTACTCGAATGGCTGGCCCCAGTGACAGTCGGATTCGTCCGGCAATCCGTTCGGATCGACCGCGGTTTCGACGTGCGTGTGCGCCTGTCGTGACAGAAAACGCAGGCTTTCGTAGCCCGACGCATCAAGGATGCCTGTCATCTGCCGGCCGAACCAGTTGGATCGCGACGCGGCTTCGATGCGGCGTTCCCAGGAAATCGGGTAGCGACGAAATGTCTCCTGCCGATCGTCACGGTATAGGAATGCACGGAGCGCGACTTCCCTGGTCGCGAAAATCGAATCCACCGGCCGTCCGTAGAACCCCTCCAGGAATGACGCAGGAATGGCGTGGACGGCGAGCAGCGTGTGCCAGGACATGGACGGTTCCTCGGTGGGATGCGCAGTGGCGCGGGATCGTGCGTCCTATTCTATTCGGAACGTAGCCCGGGCTCCGGCCGCATCCATAACCAGATGGCCACGACCAGCATCGTCGCGATACCGATCGCAGCGATCCACCAGCGCGGACTGATCAGGAACAGGACCACGGCGCTGCTGAACATCATCGCCGTGGCGAAGTACTTTGCGCGGCGGCTGACGGCGCCTTCGCGCTCCCAGTCACGCAGCATCGGGCCAAAGCGCGGGTGATTGCGCATCCACGCATGCAGGCGGGTCGAACCGCGTGCCGCGGCAAAGGCGGCGAGCAGGATGAAAGGGGTCGTGGGCAGTATGGGCAGGACGATACCAATGACGCCCAGCGCGAGGGACACGATGGCCAACGCCAGCCAGAGCACGCGCCGGACGTTGCTGGAAACCTGTCTGGGTAGATGGTGATCTGGCAAAAGGCACCTCGAAACCGCGCTACTCCAGGCCCGAACTATAGCCTGAAGTACTGTCATCAAAGCGCGACCTTCGTGCACGTCGGGGCGACGCCGAAGCCCGACGATCCCGGCAGAACGATCACCCATGGCGGTCCCCGCGTGACACCGTCCCTTATCGCACGGGAATATCCGCTACAGAACAGGCATCCGAGCTGTAGCGGCGGCCATCGTACGCAAAGCGGCATTCGACATTTTCCGCTGAATCGCTGCGGAAGCGGATGATCAGGTCGTGATAGCCACGCGTCGCCTTTTTGTCGACAAGCACATGCATTCGCCACTCGTCAACGACAGGGACGTCGGCACACAGCCCACCCTGCCGCGCGGCAATGTAGTACGTGGGCGTAGGCCCGAAAACATTTCGCAGGGTAGCGCCATCCCGCACGTACAGCGCGAGCTCCTCACCCGTTCCCGCATCGGCGCAGCGAGGAATTCTGGTCGCGTTGATACGCAGGCCGAAGGCGCGAATGCCTTCCGCAAGATGGTAGCGGGCGGTATCAATGGTGAGCGATCCGGAGGTAACGTAAACCGTCGCATCGACGCTGATTTCGGAGACGAGCTTGGCAACCACACGTTGCTCGTTCTCCAGCAGCGTTATGACAAGTGGGATATTGTCGAACTCCTGGTACCCCGGCGGCTTGAACGCCATCGCGGCGATCGTCTGGTTCTTGTTCATCGGTTTGCACGCGACACTGGCTACTTCCGCGACGCGCTCGGCACCGATCGTTGCCAGGAGCGTGGCCTCTGCCTTGTCCGAGCAGAGCTGCGCCCGCGCGAATGCCGGCAGGGCAAGAATGGCCGCGGCGCACACTGCGCGCACTGAATGGGGACAGGGTCGGCGAGACGACTCTTTCATCGTTCCTGTTGCAGGCAGCGCAGAATGCCGAATACTCGCTGCTATTGGAACCCGGAAGCAAATATCCGATCGGTGAAGTTCGCGGTGACGTTGCAGTTGGCCGTGATGTGGCTCGCCATCCAGGTGTCGCCGCTGCCCTGGGTCACCGTGCAGGTGTCGCCGCTGACCATTGCGGCATGCCCCGCTTGTGGTACGACCGTGAAGGTCGCGGTGCCGTCGTAGTCCACGGACTGTGTGGGCGGGTTGATCGTGCCGAACGCGTCTTCCGCGCTCGCATTCACCGTGAACTGTTCGAAGTGCAGCGTCAGCGATTCTGTCGGCGCGGGATTGTAGGTGGTGTCTGCGGCCTGATTGGCAGTGAGCGTGCACACGCCGCGGCTGTGCATGGTCACGGTCGTGCCGCTGACGCTGCACACCGGCGGCGTGTCTGAACCAAACACCAGCGGGCTGCTCGATGCGCCCGGGGTGGCCGAGATACTGAAGGTGCCGCCGCTGGCGTAAGGTGGATTCGCCGGCGTCGCGGCGAAGTTCGTGATGGCCTGGTTGTCGAGGCAGTAGACGGTGAATCGGATCGTGTTGTCGCCCACGCTGAAGAAACTCGCAGGAGAGATCGGCGACAGCGCGCCGCTGTAGGTGTAGCCCAGGTCCGCCGGCGTGAAGTTCGTATTGCCGGTGAAATTGATCAGAGTGTACGTCGTGCCACAGATCCGCGCGGCAGTGCCATCGGCGATGGTGAACCGGTGGATTCCGGTGCCTGCCATGGTCAGGTCGCCATTGACGGTCAGGTGGTCGGAGGCTGCACCGCTGTCCTGCCCCAGCTGCATCACGATGACGCCGGTGGAGCTCCAGCCCAGTCCGCCGAGCGCCAGGGTGCCGATGCCCGCCGCGACGGTCGGATCGCCCGGCGAAATAGAGCCGCCATTGGCCAGGATCACGGGGCCGCTCACGCCCGCCGTACCGCTCAAGGTCGCCGGGTTGAGGACCGTGAGCGAACGACCGGCCGCCAGAGCCACAGCGCTTCCGATGATGCGCAATTCGCCTCTGGTGGCGGAAACGGTGCCCAGCGCACTGCCGCCGCCGGAGAGCACCAGCGTGCCGGTTCCGGTCTTGGTGAGCATTGGCGGATCGCCGCTCCAACCGCCGATGGAACCGGCGATTGTGCGGGTACCGGCGCCGACATTCAGCGTAGTGGAGCCGCCAAGGAGGAACAGTCCGCTACCTGACGTCTGGCCTCGACGTGCGGGATCGTTGGAATTGCCGGGAGTCAGCGACCCGGCATCGGTCGAGCTGTCGTTCCAGGTGAGGCTCGCCCCATTGTTGGCGCGCACGAAGACGGCGGCGCCAAGGGCACCGCCGCCGCCGCCGTAGCCGTCACCGAATCGATTGGCGTTAGGCCCGCCGAACGGGGCTGGCGTGCACACCTGCCCAGCTCCGGTGGAGCCACCGCAGCCGCCGCCAAAGATCGCGCTATGGGGCGTGGTCGAGATATTTCCGCCGCTGCCGCCGCCAAAGCCAGGTGCCCCCATACCGTTGCCGCCACCGCTGCCCCCGAAGTCGCCGCCGGCACCGCCGCGTCCCAGGCCGCCACTGCCACCGCCGCCGCCGCCGTAGCGACCGCCGTCGCCGCCTGACTGAAAGGCCGACCCGCCACCACCGCCAAATTCCAGGCCCGGCTTGCCTTGCTGATAGTTGGTGCCGTTGGGACCCGCGCTGGAGCCACCGTCGCCGCCGATGCTGTTGGCTCCTGCGCCGCCGTAGGTGTCAATGCCGTTGCCCCCGGCGTCATAGGCCCCGCCTCCGCCGCCGGAACGCGGACCAGGCGTTCCACCGGCGCCGGTGATGCCGCCGCCTCCGGCGCCGCCGAAATAATGGGGATATGCGGACACGACGCTGGAACCACCTGCGCCGAGCCATCCGCCGCCACCCGCGCTGCTCGAATAGGAGGACGCGGAGCCTCCGTCGCCCCCGAGTCCGCCACCGCCGCCTGCGCAATACGCGCCTGCGCCGCCGTAACCACCGTTGCCGCCCTGTGCGACGTTTCCGCTGAAGCTCACGTGATTCAGCGTGACGTCGCCCCGGTTGACGAAAAGACCGGCACCGGCGCCCATGCCGCCACCGCCACCGGACTTGCCGAACCCGCCCGCGCCACCTTTGGCGAGCCCGTTGGTGATGGACACCGCGGCGATGTGCAGCGGTACCGGTACCGCGGAGAGTTCATCGACCCAGATCACGCGCTGCGTATTGGAGCCGCTGATGCTCAGATGCTGCGCGCCCGGACCCGCCAGGTTCACGCCCTGCCAGATCATGAGGGGACTGTCCAACCGTATCGTGCCCGTGGCGGAAATCACGATCGTCTGGCCCGGAGTCGCCGTGGCCAGGGCAACACGCAGGGAATCCGAGCCGTCGTCGGCGATCGTCGGGACCATCTTGGCACCCGTCAGCAGCTGGCTCGCCACGAAGTTGCCGGGTGGAAAAGTGAAGTAGCGTACTTCGTCGACCAACCCCTGCAGGCCGCTCGCACCCGCCGGCAAACCGCTGCCGATGCTGAAACCCAGGGTCGGCGTGGCAGGCGGCGTGGTTTCCACAAAGCCGACTGCCACGCCATTGACATACAACCGCGCGAGACCGTCGCTACGAACGAGGGCCAGGTGCGTCCAGCTGCCCAACGTCGCGGATGAGCCACCGAATGTGGCTGCGCCGATCTGGCCGTAATACTTGTTATCGGGCTTGAGCACGATGCCGAAGCCGTTGAGCCCGAAATAGCCGTTGTAGGCGATGACCTGGTCGCCGGGAATGCCGCTGAGCGGCTTGACCCAGGCTTCGAGTCCGAAGTTGTCGGTGGCCGTGGTCAGCAACGGGCCGGATGCGTAGTCGCTATCGCGCGTAGTGAACTGCAGGGAGCGCCCGCTGCCGACCTTGGTCGCCGCCGCGTCGCTGACGTCCGCCGTGACCTGCACGCTGTTGCCGTTGATCGTCAGCGGCTTGGTACCGATGAGATCCGCCGTCGTGGCCAGCGTCTGACCAACCGGCGCATCGTCGTTATCGCCCATGCGATACCAGTCGACGGGAACCAGCTGCGCCTGCGCAAAGCTGCACGACAGGCCGAACCATGCTGCTGCAAGGCACGCGGGGCGGCGTATTCGGGAGGGTGCCGGTTCGCTGTCCATTATTGGAACCCATTGGCGAATATGACGTCACCTACGGTGAGGGTGGCGGTATTGCTGGGTGGACCGGCCGTGGGCGTTTCGGTCGTGGTGATGCCGGACGTCGTGTTGGGATGGTTGCCGGCGGTGCTGCTGGTTACGGAGAAGACGACAGTGCAGCTCCCCGATGCCGGGATTGTCGCTCCCGTAAACGCGAGCACAGTGGCGCCGGGCGCCAGGGTGACTGGCGCGATGCCGGCGCAGGTGCCGGTAACCGCCCCGCCGGTGGCGCTCATGTTGGAGAGCACATCGCCGAAGGCGGCATTGGTCAGCGCAGTGCTATTGCTGTTGCTCAGCGTCAGCGTGACCACGGCATTGGCACCGAACGGAATGGATGCGGGCGCGAACCCCTTGGTAAGGGTTGGCGAGGCCATCACGAGGTGCGACTCGGAGCCCGACGTGCTGCCGTTGTAGTTGCCGTCGCCGGCGTAGGTCGCCGTGAGGCTCCTCGTGCCGGCTGTGGTGAGCGTGACGGCGCATTGCCCGGCTGAAACAGCGGCGCTGCAGCTGTCGGTTCCGTCACTGACGGTGACGTTGCCGGACAATGCGGTGCCTACGGCACCTGGCACGCTCACTGCCACGGCCCACTGCACGGTGACCGCAGCGCCGACCTGCGAGGGGTCGGGTGCGGCGGAGCTGATGGTGGTCGTGGTGCTGGCCTTGGTGACCGTGACCGTGTTATCCGCCGGCGCGTTGTTGCCCTCGCTGCTTTCGACGACGACGGTGAGGGGATCGATGCGTGCGCCGCTGGCGCTGCGCGGGTTCACATAGGTGCCGGCGGATTGCGGTGTCGCCGGGAGGACGACGTCAAAACTGCTGACGCCCACATCCGAATTGAAAGTCACCGCGCCGGTGGCGGTGCAGGTCAGGTCGTTACTGGCAATGGCGCAGCTGATGTTTCCGGCACCGGTTACGTTCGACACGTTCTGAACCGTCGGCGTACCGTAAATCAGGCCACTGTTGGGCAAGGCGTCGGACAGGATGGTCTGCCCGGTGCTGAAAGTCGCCGGCGAGCCCGCGTTACTCGCGGAAAGGGTCCAATTCCAGCCTTGGCCGACGACGGCCGTGCCGCTGACGCTGTTGGACTTCGCCAGGGTGAGGTCTGCCATTTCGGCAATGGCCCATTGGGAAAACGACGTGATGCCGCTGTGACTGACGGTGTTGTTGGCGGCATCCACGGTTCCGCCCTGAACGGTCCAGGCACTGGCGATGTTCTTCCACAATCCCAGCCGCGATTCGGTGATCCCCGCCGCGCTCAACTCGCCGGGGTCGGTGTATCGCAGCGCCACAGTGGCGGACATGCTCGCGCCGCCGACCGGCGTGAGCGTGATCTGCCGGGGGACGACTTTGACGCCCGCCGCAAAGGGCGAAGGCGCCGCTTTCGCGAGGTGGAAGTCCAGTTGCGAGGGCGGTGTTCCCGTATTGATAGTGACCGCGTTGCCCGGATTACCAAAGTGCCGGGGCGTGGTTCCCAGGTCCGAGCGCCGCACGGTACCCAGAACGTCGGCAATGCCGTCGGAAGTGCCGCTTTGCTGCAGGATCGCGTCCGTGGCTACCGTCAGGTCCGTCGACAGCGTCAGCAAACCACCGACGGTGGCATCCACGGGGGCTGCGCTATTGGTGACCTGTACGCCGTTCGCGTTGTTGATCAACAGGCCACTGAAGTTCTTGCTGCCGTCACCGGTGATTGACTGGGCCACAGCCCCATTGAAGGCCGCCGTACTGGCATTGCCGGTGAAAGTGCCGGCCACGGCGAAACCCGCGCCCCCCACGTTGAAGCTGTGCGTGCCGGCATTCACCGTGTTGGAGCCGTTGATCGTCACGTTGCCGAATGTGGTGGTTCCGCCGCCGGCCAGCGTGTGCGCACCATCCGCGCTGTTGTCGACGTCGAAGATGGTCGTCAGCCCTGCGCCCTGGTTGAACGTGCCGCCGTTGGTGTAGTTGCCTTCAATCGTGATGTTCGCGCCCGTGTTGTGCGTGATAGCGGCAGGGCCGCTGATCTGCAGATTGTGGAAATTCTTCGCCGCGGCTCCGCTGATGGCGCCGACGTTGTCCGTGATGCCGGTAAAGGTCACGGTGGACGTTCCGCCGTCCATAGTGCCCGCTGCAGCGACCAGATCGTTTCCGACGGTGGTGGTCGTGTTGCCGAAGTGGGTGATGGCGCCAGTATTGTTGAGCGTCAGGTTGAAGAACGTGGTGTTGCCGGTCAGCAGTTGCGTGCCACTGCTGCCGTTGAACAGGACGGTGCCCGTACCCGGCGTGAATGTGGCGTTGTTGGTCCAGTTGCCGCCGAGGCTGAAAGTGTGGTTGCCGCTGGCCATGGTGGCCGCGGCGATGGTCAGGCTGCCGGTGATGACCGTATTGCCTTGCAGGGTCTTGGTACCGGTGCCGGAAACGGTCAGGCGGCTGTAGGCCGGCGTGTTGTTGATGGTCTGGTTGTTCGCGCCGCTGTAGTCGATATTGAGGGACGTCAGCGTCTTGTTGGTAAGCGTGTATTGCGACAGGAAATCCGCTGTCGGCGCGGTGCGTGAAGCGCGCGCAGTGCCAGTTCCGGTCAGGGTTCCGCTGCCGCTGATGATCGCTCCCGCCACCGGCGACAGAATGGCATTGGCACCGTTGACGTTGAGGGTACCGCTGATCGCCAAACTGTTGTTGAGCGTCAGTGGCTGGGTGACGTTCGAGTCGGTGAGATTAAAGAAGGTAATGCTGGTGCCGTTGGTGATGCTCTGGGCACTGGTGCCATTGAAGTTGAACGTGCCGGTGCCGGCGTTGAGTGTCGTGGCGGGTGCTCCGCCGGCGTTGAGCACGAAGTTGCCAAGGATGTTGACCGTGCCGGTGTTACCGTTGAAGGTGGAACCGACCACTGACCCCGGCTGAATGGTCAGGTTGCCGCCGACATTCATCGTGCTGTTGTTCATGTTGAACGTACCACCGGTCAGCAACACATTCGTCGGCGCGAGCGTGCTGCCGGCATTGTTGGTCCAGGTTGCGCCCGTACCGATTTCGATGTCGCCACCGATGGTCGTATTGGTGCCCGCCACATTGACGGCGCTGGAGGTGCTGATGCTGCTGCCGCCGAGGGTCGCTGTATTGCCGGAGAGCGTGACGGAGGGCGTCGCGCCGTTGAGCAGCAGGCTCGAACCGCCGACAAAAATGGCACCGCCGCGATTGCCGGCGGAATTGGTCGTAAAGGCCGTCGTCGCGACTGTGGTTGGCAACGATTCCACGATGACGCCGCCACCGCTGGCCGTCCCCAGCCCCTGGTTGTTGGCGAACGTGGACGTGCCGATGGTGGCCGCACCGGTGCCGATACCTCCGGGCGCAGCAAAGGCAAATATCAGCAGGTCAGCGCCGCCACCTCCAATACCTGCAGCGGTATTGCGCTGAAAGGTCGATCCGGTGACGGTGAGGTTTCCGGTCCCCGCCGTGTGTTGCGGCGCCGATGGGGTGAATGTCACGCCACCCCCGCTGCCAGCTTGCAGATTGGCGGTATTGGTGCTGGTTCGGTCGGTATAGGCGCCCGGCGCGCTGGCACCACCAAACGTGGAATTGGTGATATTCAGATCACCGCCGGTGATCTGAAGCCCGCCGCCGCCGAGATTGGCGCTGCCCAGCACCGTGACCTGATTGTTCGCCATCACGACGTTCGTCATCGTGAGCACATTGCTTTTTTCGCCGCCAATGATGCCGCCGCCACCGAGCGCAGCACCGGTACCAGCTGCCGTGCCGTCGCGTCCACCGACAAACGTCACACCGGAGAAGGTGTAAATGAGGCTCAACGTAAACGGCTCGTTCATGCACATGACGCGATCGCCGTCGTTCGCCGGGCCCGTTCCCGTTTGCCGGATGATGGTGGTCGCGGCACCTGCGCCGACCAGCGACATGGTCAGGTTAGCGCCGAGGTCACCCTGGGCATTGCCGTCGCACCCGCCCGCGTTGGTGCCATTGATGCTCAGGATGTAGGTGTTTGCGGGAAGGCTGATCGTGGTGTTGTTGTTGGCGCCATTGTTCGCAAACTGGAATGCACCGCGCAGGCTGCAGTCGTTACCCGCCGCGGTGCACGCGGAGGCAGCCGTCAAGCCGGCGCCCGATGGATCGTCGGTGCGATCGACCGTGATGGTCGTATTGGGAGCGTGCGGCACGATGACCGGCGCCGCGCTGCCCGCCGCAAGGACGACGAAATCGCGAACACCATTGACCTTTTTCGGTAGCGACAGCACCGCAACGGGAGCGCTGGCCACGTCCAGCGTGGTGCGTTCGAGCATGCCTTCTGCAGACGCGTTCCTGGCAGACCAGGTCATCGCGGAAACCTGCTGGACGAACTCAAGCGTGGATCGGCTCTCGCCCAGAAGCAGCAGATCATCCGATTCGCGGTACGACAGGTTGCTGCGAAGCAGTGGTTTGCCGGCGACGGTGCTGACGCCGGAGAAGCTGCGTGCAGTGATCTGCTGCGACAGGGTCCAACCCGCAGCACGCGCCGGCTGCCAGCTGGGGAAGGTTTCCACATCCCCTGCCCGGTTGCCTTGCGGCAGCAGCATTCCGCGGTTGCGCGCAGCCGTCTCGGCAGCGGTGAAAGGACGTGAGTCGAGGTCCGATCCGTGCACGAGGTGGACGGTGCCATCTGCCGTGAGTGCGGCTATCTCGGTGCGTCCCGCGCGATCCCAGGTAAATTCGCCAACGGCCAGGCCGCTCACCGTCTGCGCCACTTCGATCCGTTCGACGCGCGAGGCCGGATCAGCTGGCTCCTTGCGGCTCCATCCGTGCACGACCACCACTTCGCTGCCGCTGGCGGCGATGACGTCGGTGAACGGATCATCGTCCATTCCACCGAACTCGATGGCGCTCACCGGTTCTGTCATTGGCAAGGCCAACACGGGTTTTGCAAATCCCGCGACAGCATCGTCGAAAACCAGCAGGGCATTCCCGTCGGCCATCGATACCCCGACGGCCAGGTCGGTGTAACCATCATGCGCGCGAAATTCGCCGGCGGCCAAGGACGTCACCGTCCCGGGCAAGGGAATCTCCTGCGCTACGCCGAATGTTCCGGCGCCGTCTCCCTTAAGCAGGTACAGTCCACCGCCTTTTGCGGCGACCAGGATGTCGACGCCTGCACCATCGCTGAAGCGGCCGCTGACCAGGAAATGCGGTGCCACGGGAACGGCAAAGCTTTGCGTCTCCGGTAGCAGCGAATCGGGATCGTAGCCCTGCTGGATGCGCGGATAGATGGACTCGTCAGCCGGCGCAAACGCGTCGGTATTCCCTCGCTGCAGCGTGACAACGCCAGTACTGCCGACGGCGTAGCTGGCAAGCAGATCGGGCGTGCCATTGTGATCGACGTCCGCAGAGGCAAGCGCCAAAGGATGTGCGTCGCCGGCTCGCAACGCGGCCACGGCATCGCGATCACCGCGGTAATTCCGCTGCATCGCGTAGCCATCGCGAAGGACCACGCCGGGCCAGCCGCGGCCCGCCGCCTGCACGCTGGCAGATCCCTTTGCAGCTGCTGAAGGCGTGGCGTCCGCCGCGGGCCGCCGACTCCCGCCCAGCATCGATACGACGGCCAGAGCGACCAGCGCATAAACGAAAATGCGGGCTGTTCGCAGACCCAACCCGTGACGGTGTGCCGTGGAGACGACGGCCGGGCGCATCGGCGCGGCCCGCAACGCAGGAATGCCTGCGCGAATGCGGCGCTTCATAGATCTTCCCCCCTGAGGCGATCCGAGCCTGCCGGGCGACCTTACGCCCGAACCCGAAGGCGGAAAAGGAAAATCGCCGAATTCCGCGCCCCCAATCGCAACGTAACAATTTGGAACAACTTTCCCGGCTGCGGAGGGCACCTATGATGTTCAGGCACCTGCGCGCGGAGACGACCGCCTTCCAGCCGAACGGCTGGAACGGTGAGTCGCACGCTGCTGAAAGTTGACCACGACCTCTCTTCGGCAGCGTGCGATTCGCGAGCGACCGCGCCTTCAGCGCGCCGTACGCAGGCGTAAGGCATTCGCCACGACGGACACGGACGACAGGCTCATTGCCAGTGCAGCGAGCATGGGGCTGAGCAACCAGCCCAGCGCGGGATACAGCACGCCGGCGGCGATCGGCACGCCCAGCGCGTTATAGGCGAAGGCGAAGGCCAGGTTCTGGCGCATGTTGCGTACAGTGGACTGTGAGATCTGCCGGGCGCGCACAATGCCGCGCAGGTCGCCCTTGACGAGGGTGATCTGTGCACTCGACATGGCCACATCTGTCCCGGTTCCCATCGCGATGCCCACGTCGGCCGCCGCCAGTGCGGGAGCATCGTTGATGCCGTCTCCCGCCATGGCGACTCGGTGTCCCTGGGCCTGCAGATTCGCCACCAGTTTGGCCTTGTCCGCAGGGCAGACTTCGCCATGGACGTCATCGATACCCAACTGGCGCGCCACGGCCCGGGCCGTGGTGTGGCCATCGCCCGTGGCCATGACGACACGCAGGCCGGCCGCATGCAGCGCAGCGATGGCTTCGGGCGTACTCACCTTGATCGGATCTGCGACGGCCACCAGCCCGGCAAGCGCGCCGTTGACGGCAAGGAACATCACGCTGGCGCCATCGGTGCGCAGGCGCTCCGCGTCGGCGTCCAGCGGCTGCGTGCTGACGCCCATCGACTGCATGAGTGTCGTATTGCCCAGCGCCAATGCGTACGCACCCACCTGCCCCCGCACGCCGATGCCGGTGACCGATTCGAATGACGTGGCGGCTTCGAGCGCCAGCGCACGACGCCGGGCCTCGGCCACGATCGCTTCGGCGAGCGGATGTTCGCTGCCCTGGTCGAGACTGGCTGCCAGCCGGAGTACCTCAGCTTCTGTCGAGGCACTGGTGGCGATGGCCTGGCGGAAAGCCGGCTTGCCTTCCGTCAGCGTGCCGGTCTTGTCCACGATTACGGTATCGACGGTGCGCAGACGCTCGATGGCTTCCGCATCGCGGAACAAGACACCACCCTGCGCGGCACGTCCGGTGGCTACCATGATCGACATCGGTGTGGCGAGCCCCAATGCACATGGACAGGCGATGATGAGTACCGCCACGGCGTTGACGATCGCGTAGGTCCAGGACGGTTCCGGCCCGAACAGGCCCCAGGCGAAAAATGTCGCCGTCGCAATCGCCAACACCGTGAGCACGAACCAGTAGCTCACCGTATCCGCCAGGCGCTGCATCGGTGCACGTGACCGCTGCGCCTGCGCTACCAATTGCACGATCTGCGCGAGCACCGTGTCGGCACCGACGCGATCGGCACGAATAACGAGGCTGCCTGTACCGTTGAGCGTCGCGCCGATCACTTTGGTGCCCGGCGATTTCTCCACCGGTATTGGTTCGCCGGTGAGCATGGATTCGTCGACCGCAGAACGCCCCTCGACCACTTCCGCGTCAACCGGGACTTTCTCGCCGGGGCGCACGCGCAACCGATCCCCGACGTGCACGTGGGTGAGCGGTATGTCCTCCTCGGTGCCGTCATCGCGCAAACGCCGGGCCGTCTTGGGAGCAAGCCCCAGCAAGGCCCGGATCGCGGCGGAGGTGCTGGAGCGCGCCTTGAGTTCCAGCAATTGGCCCAGCAACGTCAGCGAGACGATGATGGCGGCCGCCTCGAAATACACGCCGACACGGCCGTGCTCGCGAAATGCGGCCGGAAACAGATCGGGAAACAATGTCGCCACAACGCTGTAGCCAAACGCGGCACCGACGCCGGTACTGATCAACGTCCACATATTCGGGCTGCGGTTGGCAACCGATTGCACGCCGCGCTGGAAGAACGGCCAGCCGGCCCACAGCACCACCGGCGCCGACAGCGCCAGTTCCAGCCATGTGCGCGCCGCTACCGACAGACCAGGCAGTCGATGACCGCCCATCGCGAGGACCAGCACGGCAATCGACAGCGGAAAGGTCCACCAGAACCGGTGGCGGAAATCCGTGAGTTCGGGACTCTCACCCTCCTCCAGACTGGGCATCACAGGCTCAAGCGCCATGCCGCATTTTGGACAGGTGCCGGGATGGTCCTGCACGATTTCCGGGTGCATCGGGCAGGTGTAGGTGGTCCCGGGAGCGACGGGTGCCAGAGATTTCGCAGTCGCGGGAACGGTTTGCGAGCCATAGCGCGCCGGATCAGCAACGAACTTGGCCTGGCAACCGGGCGAACAGAAGTGATAGACCTTGCCGGCATGTTCGGCCCGATGGGGCGAGTCAGCCGAAACCGCCATGCCGCACACGGGGTCCCGCTCGACGGGCAGCATCGCGCCCGGTGCGTCCGGCGTTGCATGACTGCGCGCACGATGGTGGTGATGTCCGTCGTGGTGTGCCGGGTCGTGGGCAGGTGCATCGGAGGTCGGTTTGCCGCCATTTTCCGGCGTCGCCTTCGGGGCCGGGCAGCAGGTATGCGGGGGCTTGGGGGGCGTTTTCATGGCGCAGGCTCACCACTGAGCGCATTGAGAATCGGGCAGGCCTCGGCCCGGCCGTGACCGGGACAGGCGGCAATCAATGCCAGCAAGCCCGCGCGGATGCGTTCGAGTTCGGCGATGCGCTGCGCGATGTCGTCCACTTTGCGCTGTGCGGCCTGCTTCACGGTGGCCACGTCCTGCTCGTCGCTGAGCGTGAGCAGGCCGCGGATGTCATCCAGGGTGAAGCCCAGCGCCTTGGCGCGGCGGATAAAGCGCAGGCGCTTGAGCTGCCGGTCCCCGTAGTGGCGGTAGCCGGCAGCAGTTCGATGCGCCGGAGTCAGAAGTCCGTTGCGCTCGTAATAGCGCACGGTATCGATGGGGACGCCAGCGCGCTTCGCCAGCTGTCCGATGCTCAGTTCAGGCATGGGAACACCTCCTTTGAGCGGAAGTCTGCACCTTGGACCCAGGTCCAGAGTCAAGCCCCGGTGTGAATGAGCGGACCGGACGTGCCGCCGCGGTGGTCGCGTTCGCTACCCTGGAACAGGTATGGCGAAGACTCGGCGCCCGCTCACACCAAGGCTTCCCTGGAGAACACGGCGATACGGAAATCGCCCACTCCGCCGTTGCGGCGGGTGCGCGAGCAGTGTGTTGCCCACGCCTCGTCTGAAATTCGAACGCGCGTTCCGGAGGCTCGCACGGCCCGGCATGGCCGGTGCCGAGTCCATCGCGAATCGCACGAAGTGCTTCCGCCCCGTCCGTTGCCGCATCAGCGGCAACGGACGGGGTTACTGTCAGCCCGTCACTGGAACCCGTTGGCGAAGATGGTGTCGTCGGACCGCGTCACGAACACGGCTCCGACGGGCCCTGCTTGTCCGCTGGCATCGACCGCCTGGAAGTAGACCAATTGCTTGCCCGGGGCGAGCAGATCGACGGGCATATCCCACTGGGCCATTTCGTTGGACGAATTGAAGCTGCCGTCCTGCGCTGCCATCGTGCCGACAGGCGTGGCGCCGTCGGCCCAGGGGGTGTCAGGAACACATCGACCCGGGTAATTGCCTGCGACGGCTCGGTGCCGGCGGAATTGTTGTAGCGCGTATCGTCGGCACGCACCGTCAGGCGGGTCGTGGCCACCGGTGAGGTGATCACCGCCGGTGAAGCCGTCGCACCCACCAGTTCCGGGCCGCCCGGCAAGCGGTACGGACGCCGCGCCACCTTCGAGGCGAAATAGAAGCCATCGATGTTGCGTTGCGCAATCGTTGTTTCGTAGGTCATGCAGTCGGGGAAGAACGACGAACCGCCCAGCTCGATCGTGAAAGCCGGCACGCCCAGGGTACCGAAGGTGAAATCATCGGTTGCACCGCCGATCGCACCGCCGGCGTTGGACTGCTCCGGCCGATACTGGTTGTAGTAGGAGATTTTCCGCCCGAACGTCTGCAGCTGGTTGGCGTTGGGAGCCAGCGTGTCATCCACGTTGCCCCAGGGCCACCAGGTACGCGCGGCGTTACTGTGGACGTCCATGTACACGCCTTGGGCGTCCAGCGATATGGGCGTGGTGAGGTCCACGCCCGGTTGCTCGTCGCGCTGGTCGGGGAAGATCTGCCGCAGGTAGTCAATGATGGCCTGCGCCTCGACTTCCGAATCCGCAGTGGGACCCCGATAGGTGTCACTGCACGCCGTGCTCGAGCTGCCTGCCCCGCCCCAGTCGAACGGAAAATTGCGGTTCAGGTCGACGCCGACTGTCGTTCCGCCCGTTGGACAGAAATTTTCGTTGCGATTCTTGCGCTGCATGCGTGTGGACGACGCTTCGGCAATCTTGCGGCCGTCGGGATTGGCATGCAGCAGAATATGAATTTCGTGCGAATCGAGCAGCCAGGTGACATCCGGATCAATGCCGTAGCGCGAGACCAGGAACTCGGCGTAGCGGGTCACCGTTTCCGAGGTGACATATTCGCGGGCGTGAAGGCCCCCTTGCAGATAGTGCGCCGGCTTGGGACCGGCAATGCTGCGGTTGGTCAGGCGCAGTACTTTGAGATCGTAGCCCTGCGCGGCATTTTGCGTTTTGCGCCAGCTGTCGCCGATATCCACCAGCTCGACAATGCCGGGTGCCTGAGCCACCAGCTGATCGGCCCTGGTGTAGGTTTCCTCCACCGTGCGATAGCACAGGAATCCGGGAATACCCTCGGGTTGCCTGGCGTCGTGCGCAACCGGAGCATAGGTCTCGGCCGTAAGCTCGGGATCGACCGCGACCGTGAATCCGTCATCCAGCAACCGGCGGTAGTCCGCACGATTTTCCACTTCAATCGTCAGCACGCCCGCCTGGCGATTCACCTTCCACGGCGCGCTGCGCTGCAGCAGACGATTGAGAACGGTCGTTGACGAAAAATGCGCTTCGACCACCCACGGCCCCTCACCGGCCGGCATGGACGTGGATGGTGGCCCCGCTTTCGCGGCAACGATTGCAGGGCACAGTAACAACAATGCGGCGAAATTGATTCTCACGACTCCTCCCACTTTGGACCCGATCACCGAGCATAGCTCGTGACGCGGTGGCTGTGGAGGTCGTGCCACAGCGCGCATGGGCGATCCATTCGCACCCCTGCCACGCAATTCGTAGCACCCGTTTGGACCGGTACATCGACTTGGCAAAGAAGCGCGCACCGCGGCTGTACCGAACCAGTGGTGCACGTCAGCGCGAATCCGGAACTCTGGCCCGCCGTGCGGTGCGCCCGGGTGTGCCGCGCCCGCACGGGAGGCCGGACGCCGATGCACCCGACGGATGACGTCCGGCAGGGTTGCGTATCGTTTATCGATATACCTAATATCGAATCACGATATAGAACCGTCCGTTTCGTCGTCCCCAACCGTCCTTACCTTGACGAGGTGTGACCATGGACTTCGCCCGCCCCTTCCGTTCCGATCCGCAGCGACACGACGGCGTCCGCCCCATCCAGATCTGGGGGCTGCGCCTGTTCTACCTGCTGATGCTGGTATTCGTCGCGCCCACGGCCTGGAGCGTGCTGCTGACCCACCAGGGCGAATGGAAGGCGCCGTTGTCCGCCATCGCGTGGGCCGTGTGGGCCACTTATCCCTGCCTGGCCGTGTTCGGACTGTTCCAGCCGCTGCGCTGGTTGCCGATCCTGTTTTTCGCCCTCGGCTACAAGGCTATCTGGCTCGGTTTCGTGGCGGCACCGCTGTGGCTGGCCGGATCACTGGAGGGTTCGCCGGCGCAGCCGATTGCGGAATCCTTCCTCGCCCTGCCCCTGCTGGCGCTCTTCATTCCCTGGGGTTACGCCTGGCGCACGTATGTCATGGGGGCACGGCCGGCATCAGCGCGCGCTCCCCGGGAGGCGTGACCATGAAATCCGATCACCTGCTGTCGATTTGCTCCGCCATTGCCGTGGTGCTCATGTCACTGCACCTGACGGACGACATCCTGCGTGGCTTCGAACCGGGAGGGCTCGGCAACCTGCGTGGCATGCTGATCCTCGCCGTCTGGCTGTATGCGGCACTGGTGCTGGTTGGCACACGATTGGGCTACACCCTTCTCTTGCTGGGTTCGCTGTTCGCCGCCGTGGTCCCCGCCCTGCATCTGTCGGGCGCTGGCGTCGGTGGAAAAATCGCCCAATCCGACGGCGGCTATTTCTTTATCTGGATCTTGTACGGGCTCGGCGTCACCGGCGGCATTTCGCTGATCCTCACCCTGCACGGCCTGTGGCGCTCCTGGCGAAACCCCGCGCAGGCGGCTTGAGCGCCTGAAGCCCCGTCGCGCGGGGCTTCAGTACTATTGCCTTCCTACGCCACCGGGGCGGACTGCGCCTGGAAATCCTGCGCGGCAACGCGTACGGCTTCCATCGCTGCCAGATAGGCGTGCGGCCCCTGGCTGACCCGTGCGACGCCAGCCTCGGCCAACGTGTGCAGATCAGGCAATCCCGCGCCCAGCATCACATTCACCGGCAAGGCAACGTCGGCGCACAGCGCGGCGATGGCCTGCAGGTCGACGAGTCCGGGGACGAAGAGTCCGGAGGCACCCGCCTTGGCATACGCTTCGGCGCGCGCGCGGGCCTCCGGCATACCGTCTGTCGGCGCAAGCTGGGGATTGAAGAACAGGTCCGTCCGCGCGTTGATGAAGAGCGCTACCCCACGGGCATCGGCCATCGCCCGAATGGCGGCAATGCGGTCGCATTGGGCCTGGATGCTGTACAGGCCCGTTCCGGAGACGATGCGATCTTCAAAGTTGATACCGACGACGCCCACGTCCAGCAGTCGCCCGACGTTGGCGGCACAGACCCGCGGGTCCTCGCTATAGGCGCCTTCAAAATCCACCGTCACCGGGACATCGACCGCGTCGACGATACGCTTGGCCAGTTGCTCCACGAGGGATAGCGGCATCGACTCTCCGTCATCGTA
Organism: Tahibacter amnicola; assembly: GCF_025398735.1. Lineage (NCBI taxonomy): Bacteria > Pseudomonadati > Pseudomonadota > Gammaproteobacteria > Lysobacterales > Rhodanobacteraceae > Tahibacter > Tahibacter amnicola. The sequence goes on along the minus strand of NZ_CP104694.1, from coordinate 3,407,285 downwards.
CCCCTGCGCCGCCGCGACTGCCCAACTGCTGGTTGCAACGGCGGGCGCCCCGGCCCGGGCTATCGCCTTGGCACTGCCCACGTCCCAGGCGTTGTAGAGCGCGAGCGGGTTTCCCTTGACGTGCAGTGCGGCGAAACGCCGGGCGAGATCATTCTGATGCATGGTGCGAGCTCCTTGGGGGAAAAGAAGGGACGAGCAGATCGGGTCAGACGGGAGTGAATGCAACGGTCAGATGGTCTGGCATCAAGGCGTCCAGGAAGTCGCGCGCATCGAAGGCTTCACCCAGCGTGAGTGCGCCGGAGCGAGCGAAGGATGGGTCGAGAATGCGCGCGGCCGCCTCGGCGACGAGGGGGGCGGATACGGCGTAGATGTCCTGGCCGCGCGCACTCGCCCGACGCGTTCCGTTCGCGCCAACCGCTACGACATCCATAGCAAATTGCTGCGCGGAACGACCGAGTTGGTCGACAGCGGTCGGTGCGGGGGTGCCCGCATGGCGGACATCACCCAGCGCATTGGCTCCCAGGTAGCTGCGAAGTTGACGCACCGGCAAGTGCCGCGAGATCGTGATGATCTCACTAAACGGCATTTCGACCACCGACTGCGCACCATGCGGCGCGGCGAAAGACCACTCGATGCTGGCCGCAGGCAGGGCCATCGGTACGCGCTTTCCGTCGTCGACGTTCACGCGCGCTACGCGATTCCGCTCGCCGGTCTTGCGCGTTCCTTCGGTGGGCCACCAGTGATCGAGGGCGACCGCGGTCGTGAGCTCGTCGACGGTGTCACCTTTGGCGAGCACGGAGGCGAGCAGGTCTGCCAGCCCACCGTAGAAGCCGGCCGCAGGGATCACGGCCAGTCCCGCTTCGCGCGCCGGCTGGTCGAACGTTTCCAGCGTGGCCTGCGTGCTCGCCTGCTCCGCGTTGATATCCAGGTACGCGCATCCGGCGCGCAGCGCGGCACGGACGACGGGGTCCGCGGAGTCAAGAAACGGTCCTGCGCAATTGATGACGACGGCGCATCCGGCAAAGGCACGGTCCAGGGCCGCCGGATCGTCGATGGCCGCGACCTTGCCCGGCACGTCGGAAGGCAGCCGGGAAAGGTCCCGCCCGACCGCGATAACCGGGATCGTGCGACGTAATAGTTCAGCGACGACGAAACGTCCGGTGTGGCCGCCGGCTCCGTAAACCGCGACAGTAGCGCATTGATTAGTCATGGATTCCTCTCCGCAGATGACGATACAGACCTGTCTGTTTCACACAAAGTACAGACAGGTCTGTATCCTGTCAACCCTGACCCCAGTAGCCGTCAATCCCATGGCCACCCGCTCTCCCGCTCGATCCTCCCGCCCCACCGCGGCGGCGCAACCTCAGGCGTTGCGCGACCACATCCTGCAAACGGCTTCCCGCCTGTTCTACACACGGGGCGTGCGTGCCGTCGGCGTGGACCTCGTCATTCAGGAGGCGGGCGTCGCAAAGACCAGTCTTTATCGCCACTTCCCGACGAAAGATGACCTGATCGTTGCTTTCCTGGAACGAGAAGACGCGGACTTCTGGTCCGTCTGGGACCAAGTGGCCGAGCAGCATGCCGATGCCCCGATGAGCGAACTGGAAGCGCACATGCACTGGATCGGTGAACGGCTTGCCCGCCCCAATTACCGGGGCTGCCCGCAGATCAACGTCGCTGCGGAATTCGCCGAACCCGACCATCCCGCGCGCCACGTCGCCCGTGCTCATATGCAGGCGCTGCGCGCGCGCCTGCACGACCTGGCGCGCAAGCTGAAGGTGCCTCATCCACAGCAGCTCGCCGCGCAGCTGGCGTTACTGATCAACGGCGCATTCGTCAGTGCCGGGCTGCTCACACCCGAGGAGGCAACGGATGTTCTCCTGGCTTCTGTACGTGCGCTGTGCAAAGGGGCCGGGGGTCCTGCACAAGAAGGCGCATGAAACGGGCCGGCCGAACACGTATACAAGTCAACACACGTGGAAGCCAGCGGCGTCCCGGATGTCATCGGCGTATGGCGGGATGTGGCTACGTCGACCATGCCGCATCTGGTCGCATTTGCCCACCGCCGCGGTGCCTGGGCTTTCAGCGAGCCGTAGCCAATAGGCCACGATAGGCCGGCAAGCGCGGTTTCCTGGGCCAGGGCACAGCCTTTTCGTGCCGAACAAGTTGCCGTTGATAGGAATTGGAAAAAATGTACGCTTTCGGTCGGTAAGGGACTCGATTCGCCCGCACTTCGACAGGAGACTGGGACATGAAGCGAAACGCACTCCCCGCCCGGCCGGATCGTTCTCGCCACGCCCGTCTTGCTCTACGCGATGTGCGGTGGGTTGCTTGCCTGATCGTGGTCCTCGGCTTTGCCGCGGGAAAGCCGGCGATGACGGTGGAAAACGACACCGTGGAAGCGATGCGCACGGACGCCTGCCCCGACGGAATCTGCCGCGGCCTGGGGCATGCGTTTTACCTGCCGGCCGTCAATGGATTCGATCCGCCCGACGTAGGCAACGACTTCTTCCTGGACACGCGCCTGGGCAGCTGCGCGACGCTGTCCCCGCCAACCGAACGCGCGACACGCCAGTTCCAGAGCGCGGAAAACATGCGCGAGCTCACGGTCAAGACAGTCGCAAGCTTCGAGCTGGATGCCCGCTATTCGACAGCACGCCTGACTGCGCGGGCGTCGGTATCAGCCATGACGGGGGCCGATTCGACGACCACCGAGCGCATGACCAGCACCCACCTCGACATCACCACACCGACGCGCAATGTGGACTTCAAGGTACGCGGCCGCGATTGCTTCGCAAAGTCCAATGTCGATCCGGAAGACGTGAAGCAGTTCGAGGCTCTGCCGCCGATATCGCCGGAGCGGGCTGGCCAGCAGAGCGAATGGGATCCGTACCAGTTGTATCTGGAGCGGCTTGGCTCGCACATCATGATCCGCCAGCAGCTCGGCAGTCGTTTCCAGCGGTGGGAGAGTTCCAGCGCGACCACCACCGACCTCCTGAATGTGCTGAAGGCCAAGGCGTGCGCTGCGGTCGAGGGTAAGGAAACCGCAAAGAAGGGCTGGAGCGTCGACAGCTGCGCCGACTATTCGCGCGAACAACGCGAGAAGGCGTCGAGCACACATTCGGAGTCGCGCCAGATTGCCATGGGCGGCACCGAGGCGACCCGCGTGGCAATCACGCAGGAAGTCACGAAAGAGAGCATCGACGCCTTTATCGCCAGCGGCTCGCAGGGCGACCAGCCGATTCGCTTCGGCTTCAAGCCGGTCTGGGAGCTGTGGATGCAGATCTATTCGCCCCTGTGCACGACGAAGGGCTCGAAAGACTGCGAGAACCTGCAGCGCGCCTACAACCTGAAAACCGCCTACGAGGGCCTGCTGGCGATTGGCTGTCCGCGGGAGGAGGACGGCAACGGCTCGGTCTATCAGACCGTTGCGCCCACCGGTGACCCGAACACCCAGGGCATGGTGACCTACGGCTGTTTCGCGGAGCGCACCGGGTGCCGCTCCAATCTGGACTGCCGCATTGGCGGCGTCTTCGGCGCCTGCTATTGCCATGGCGCCAGTTGCCTCGACCAGGGCGCCCGCGTCGTGGGCACCGACCAGTTCCGCACGCGTGTGCGCGCTACACAGGAAGGCGGTTACCGGGAAGGCGTGAACAATTCCTGCCGGCTCCGCGGCGGTATCAAGAACACCTGCTCCTGCGACACCTCCTGGCAGGGCG